>NZ_JAIJZP010000001.1:0-498886 GCF_019754175.1 Streptococcus sp. 2018162
GAGGCTAGTGACGAGTCAAAAGCAGTGAGGCTTGAACAAAGTGAAAGCCAGCGTCTTTAGGCGCTGGCTGGTGATGTGGGCTTACAGCCCTTGTTCAAACCACCCGTTTGACGGGTGGTCATGATTTAGCTTTCTAAAAACAACCTCTCCACATAGTCCTTCTGCCTTGGAATGACTAGCTCTGTTTCCAGGAAATCTTTCAGTTTTTCTTGCGGGACCCAGGTGTAGTGGCTGGTTTCGCAGGCTTGGAGTTGGATGGCAGATTTGTCCCAGTCGGTTTCAGCCCAGTAGCAGTGGAAGATACACTGGTCGTCATGGGCAACAAAGTGTGTATGGTGGCGGAGTTGGGTCGCTGTCAGTTCAATGCCTGTCTCCTCGCGGACTTCGCGTAAAATGGCCTGCTCTGCTATTTCCCCAAACAAAGCCGATCCTCCTGCTGTCGCTTCATAATAGTCAGGGTAGGAGGGCTTGGTGCTGTCGCGTTTCATGAAGAGGGTGCTACCGTCACGGTGGCGGACGATGCACTCGACGACTAGGTGGTAGAGGTCGTCGGGAATGGCTTCTCCGCGTAGGAGGGTGTGGTCGGTCAAGTGACCGTCGGCTGTGTAGGCGTTCCAAGTTTCCATTTCATTCTCCTGTCAATTTTGTAGTTATTCAGTATAGCACATCTATAAGTGCAAAGCAACATGTTTTGTTTTTGTACGGACAAGTGTTATACTGGGGCTACTAATTCAAAGGAGAAATCAATGCAAACCATAATCCCACATCTCTGGTACAATACAGAGGCAAAAGAAGCTGTAGAGTTCTATGTGGACCTTTTCGGCGGCAAGATTGACTGGACCTATACCATTACGGATACGCCTTCTGGCGACTCTGACTTGGTCCAATTCCAGCTGGGGGGCATGACTCTGGCAGCGATTAGTGCAGGGCCGTATTTTAAGCTCAACGAGTCTATGTCGCTCATGGTAAATGTAGCGAGTAAGGATGACGTAAGCCGTCTTTATGAGGCGCTATCAGACGGTGGTCGTGTGCTTATGCCATTGGCGGAATATCCCTTCAGCCCTTACTATGTCTGGCTGGAAGACCGCTTTGGTCTGTCTTGGAAGCTTTCGTATGAACCCGATTTGGATGTGCCCTATAGCTTCGACATCTGTCTGCTCTTCTCGCAGGACCAGGTCGGTTTAGCCCAACCTATGCTAGATTATTACAAGGATAAGCTGACTCAAGCTCGTCTTGGTCGCTTGTCTTACTATGGCGAAGGTGAGGCTGCGGTGGCTGCTGCCAAGTTGAATTATGCGGAGCTTTTCATCGGAGATCAAAAAATCATCGCTATGGACCACGGCTATGGCGGTGAGGCCTCTTTCAACGAAGCCTTCTCCTTCATGGTTTATGTAGATAGTCAGGAAGAAGCGGAGAGCTGGTATGAGAAGGTATCGGCAGTTCCAGAAGCGGAGATTTGCGGTTGGGCCAAGGATCAGTTTGGGATTTCCTGGCAAATTGTGCCGCGGATTTTGATGGAGGCATACGATACAGCAAGTCCAGAAAAGGTCAAGGCTGTGAATGCGACTGTGATGACCATGAAGCGTTTGGACATTGCGGCTATTCAAGCATTGCTAAACTAGCAGATGCTAACGGAGACTGTTCTGCAGTTTCCGTTTTTTGGTTGAGGAAAGGTTGATTTACAGGAATTTTGATATAATGGAAAAAAGTGTACGAAAGGAATGTGTATGAAAGCAACAGAACGACGTAAGAAAATCCTATCCCTTTTACGAGAAAGCCTCGATCCCCTTGCGGCTAATTATCTGGCGAAAGAATTTGGAGTGAGTCGGCAAGTAATTGTTGGAGATGTAGCCTTGCTTCGTGCGGAGGGAGAAGCTGTCTTGGCAACTCCGAGAGGGTACTTACTCCAATCTTCTTTGCCATCTACTGAAGGAGCCTACATTCGAAAGATAGCTTGTCAACATGGTCCAGAAGAGGTAGAAAAAGAATTGACAATCTTGCTAGAGGGTGGAGCTCAAATATTAGATGTTGAAATTGAGCATCCCATTTACGGCTTATTATCAGGCAAGCTGAATATTGCAAGTTTAGAAGATAGGGATCATTTTTTGGATGCCTTGGGTCAATACCAAGGTGTGTTACTGAGTAATTTAACAGAAGGAGTTCATACACATACAGTCTCTTTCCCATCTGTGCAAGCCTATAATGAACTTTCAGCAGCTTTAAAACATGCAGGTATTTTACTAGAAAATCAATAAATCTTACAGGTGTCTTGACACCTGTAAGATTTTGTTTTATAATCAAACCAATAGAAAGAGAGGTGCCTAATGTCCCAATTAACACGATCATCTAAAAATTCAGTTAAGCAGCTATCAATTAGTGCAATTTTAACCGCATTTGCCATTTTAATACCTTTAATGATGCCGATTAAAATCATTATTGGCCCAGCATCCTATACACTTGCTAGTCACATTCCTTTGTTTATAGCCATGTTTATTTCACCAGCTACTGCTATTTTTGTTGCTTTAGGTTCCAGTTTAGGCTTTTTCCTCGCAGGTTTTCCAATCGTTATTGTATTTCGAGCGCTTACGCATCTGTTCTTCCTTACCTTAGGTGCGGTCTTGGTCAAGCGTTTTCCGATTCTTATGGACTCTAAGCGCTTTTTACTATTAGGAATTGGGCTTAATCTCCTACATGGTCTAGGAGAATATATTGTGGTGATGGTACTTACGTCGGGGGAACAAACTTCTGCTACCTACTGGATAACGATGCTTGGCTTGGTGGGTGTTGGTTCGGCTATTCATGGATTGCTTGATTTTAGTTTAGCTTATTATTTCTGGAAAATGTTAAAAGAACGGAAAATTTATCAACCATAATCAGTTATGATGAGGAATATATTTTAGAAGCTGGAGAATATTCTCTAGCTTTTTTTGGAAATTTTTCTGGAAATGTACGATATTTATTCATTTTTTAAGAAAATTTGCATAAATATGTTGCAAAAAGTATAAATATACACTATAATAGTCACTAAGTTTTATTTGCTAATATATATAGAAATGAGAAAGTTTATGACAAAAGAAAAATTAATCTTAGCTTATTCAGGTGGTCTTGATACTTCAGTTGCAATTGCTTGGTTGAAGAAAGACTATGATGTCATTGCGGTTTGTATGGATGTTGGAGAGGGCAAGGACCTCAACTTTATTCATGATAAGGCCTTATCAATTGGTGCTATTGAGTCCCATGTATTGGATGTAAAAGAAGAATTCGCCCAAGAATATGTCCTACCAGCCCTACAAGCCCATGCCTACTATGAGCAAAAATATCCGCTGGTATCGGCTCTCAGCCGTCCTTTGATTTCTAAAAAGTTGGTGGAAATGGCTCATAAGACAGGAGCAACCACTATCGCTCACGGCTGTACTGGTAAGGGCAATGACCAGGTGCGGTTTGAGGTAGCCATTGCAGCCCTGGATCCAAGCTTGAAAGTCGTGGCTCCTGTCCGTGAATGGAAGTGGGCGCGTGAAGAGGAAATTATCTTCGCCAAGGAAAATGGTGTACCAGTCCCTGCTGACCTGGACAGTCCTTACTCGGTCGACCAAAACCTCTGGGGTCGTGCCAATGAGTGCGGAGTTTTAGAAAATCCATGGAATGAAGCGCCAGAAGATGCTTTTGGCATCACTACTTCTCCAGAAAATGCACCAGATACTCCTGAGTATGTGGATATTGAGTTTAAGGCAGGTGTTCCCGTTTCTGTAAATGGTGAAGAGTTAAGTCTGGCTAATCTCATTCAAAAACTCAATGTCATTGCTGGTAAGCATGGTGTGGGTCGGATTGACCACGTGGAAAATCGTTTAGTCGGAATCAAGTCACGTGAAATTTATGAGTGTCCAGGTGCTATTACCCTTCTGACAGCCCACAAGGAAATTGAAGATTTGACCTTGGTACGGGAAGTATCGCATTTCAAACCGATTGTTTCAAATGAACTCTCTAACTTGATTTACAATGGTTTGTGGTTCAATCCTGCAACAGATGCCTTGAAGGCCTATCTTGCTCAGACCCAGGCAGTTGTTAATGGCACCGCAAAAGTGAAATTGTATAAGGGATCAGCCAAAGTAGTTGCTCGGAAATCTCCAAATTCCCTTTATGATGAAGATTTGGCAACCTATACCAGTGCAGATACTTTTGACCAAGATGCAGCAGTTGGTTTCATCAAGCTTTGGGGATTACCAACCAAGGTCAATGCGGAAATTCATAAAAAGAGCTAGAAAGTAGGAGCTTATGGAAGCAAAGAAATTATGGGGAGGTCGCTTTGAAGCCAGTCTTGAGGAATGGGTTGAAGAATTCGGAGCCTCCATTCGCTTTGACCAAAAATTGGCCAAGTATGATATTCAAGGTTCACTGGCTCATGTACAGATGCTTGGAGCCACAGGGATTATCAAGCTTGAAGAAGCCCAGGCTATTCAAACTGGTCTGGAAGAATTGTTGGCAGACTACGAGGCTGGCAAGTTAGTGTTTGATATTCGAAACGAAGACATTCACATGAATATAGAAAGTCTATTGACGGAGAAAATAGGTCCAGTTGCAGGTAAACTCCACACAGCTCGTTCTCGTAACGATCAAGTAGCGACCGATATGCACCTCTATCTGAAGGATACCCTCTTTCAAGTGGTAGACAAATTGACCAACCTACGTCAGGTTTTAGTAGACCTTGCACAGGAGCATGTGGAAACAATCATGCCCGGCTATACCCACCTGCAACATGCCCAGCCTATCAGCTTTGCTCAGCACTTGTTGGCCTATTACAACATGTTCAGCCGAGACAGTGAGCGCTTTGCATTCAACATGCAGCATACAGATCTATCCCCACTTGGTGCGGCAGCCTTGGCAGGGACGACCTTTCCGATTGACCGTCAGATGACCTCTGATTTAATGGGATTTGCCAAGCCCTATAGTAATTCTCTTGATGCTGTGTCTGACCGTGATTTTATCCTGGAATTTCTGTCGAATGCCAGTATCCTCATGATGCACATGTCGCGTTTGTGTGAAGAAATCATTAACTGGTGTTCACATGAATACCAATTTGTCACCCTATCCGATACCTTTTCAACAGGTTCTTCCATCATGCCTCAGAAGAAAAATCCAGATATGGCTGAGCTGATTCGGGGGAAAACAGGTAGAGTATATGGGAACTTAGTTGGCCTACTGACAGTCATGAAATCCCTGCCTTTAACCTATAATAAGGACTTGCAGGAAGACAAGGAAGGCATGTTTGACACGGCAGAAACGATTTTAGTATCTATCGATATTTTGGCAGGGATGTTGCAATTGATGACGGTCCATAAGGAAAGGATGGCTCAATCAACAGAGAAGGATTTTTCAAATGCAACTGAATTAGCGGATTACTTGGCTAGTAAAGGTCTGCCCTTCCGCCAAGCGCATGAGATTGTTGGAAAACTGGTCTTGGAGTGTAGCAAGGCAGGATACTATCTCCAAGATGTATCGTTTGAGACCTATCAAGCTATTTCGCCTCTTATTCAAGCAGATATTTATGATGCCTTGTCCTCCAAAGTTGCTGTCAGTCGCAGAAATTCCCTTGGCGGGACAGGTTTTGAATCGATTACAGACCAGTTGAAAAGTGCCAAAGAGGAAATTCAGAACGCAAAAAGCCTATAAACGGTATGTTTATTGGCTTTTTTGAATTTTGTGGTATAATAGAAGTAATTTTGAAAGATGGAGTGGCAGTTTGAAAAAAAGCTATCGTGTCAAGCGTGAACGAGATTTTAATGACATTTTTACAAAAGGAAACAATGTCGCCAATCGGAGGTTTGTTGTCTACCGATTACCTAAAGAGCAGAAGCATTTCCGAGTAGGTTTATCTGTCAGCAAAAAATTGGGAAACGCTGTCATGCGAAATAAGATTAAGCGCAGGATTCGTCACATCTTAATTGAATGCCAACATCAACTGGTAGCAGATGACTTTGTTATCATTGCTCGAAAAGGTGTAGAGGAATTGTCCTATCAAGAAATGAAGCAAAACCTCATCCATGTTTTGAAACTAGCTAAACTATACCAGGAAGGTGTTGTGATTGAAAAAGAAAGTTAAATGGGCAGGTCTACTGGTAGTATCTCTAATTGTTTTAACAGCCTGCGGAACAGGGCCAGTGACCAGTCAATCTACAGATGCGTGGGATAGATTAATTTACTGGTTTGCCAGCATTATTCAGTTCCTATCTATCAACGGTCAAATTGGAATCGGTATTATACTTTTTACCATTTTAATTCGAACCCTTCTGTTGCCCTTGTTCCAAATACAGATGAATTCCTCACGGAAGATGCAGGAGCTTCAACCTCAGCTGAAAAAGTTGCAAGCGGAGTATCCGGGAACGGATATGGAAAGTCGCCAGCAGCTCTATGAAGCAACGCAAGCTCTTTACAAAGAGAATGGCGTCAGCATGAGGGCGTCCATGATTCCGCTCTTTATTCAAATGCCAATCCTTTTGGCCCTCTTTCAAGCTCTGACACGTGTTGAAGCCTTGAAAGTAGGTCACTTCCTTTGGTTAAATCTTGGGGAGCCGGATCCGTTCTTTATTTTGCCGATTCTGGCTGCAGTGTTTACATTCCTCAGCTCATGGTTGACCAATAAATCAGCAATTGAGAAGAATATGGCTATGACAATTATGACCTATGTCATGCCCGTGATAATCTTTTTCTTTGCTGTGGCAGCTGCTAGTGGGGTGGCTTTGTATTGGACGGTGTCAAATGCCTATCAGGTTGCTCAAACCTTGGTGTTCAATAATCCGTTTAAAATAATAGCAGAGCGTCAAGCGAAAATTGCTGCGGAAAAAGAACGTCAGGCAAAAATTCGACGGGCACAGAAAAAAGCACAGAAAAAGAAATAGGAAAACTAGGAGAGAGAAGATGAAATTTACAGGAGCAAGTGTTGAAGAGGCCATCCAGAATGGCTTGGTAGAGCTGAATATTCCTCGAAAAAAAGCACATATTACTGTGGTTGCGCGTGAGAAGAAAGGTTTCCTTGGTTTCGGTAAAAAGCCAGCGATTGTGGATATTGATGTTATCAATGAAACAACGGTTGTTAAGGCTAATCAGAAAGCAGTTCGTGGCGTTCCAAGTGAAATTAACGACCTCAATGAACCAGTAAAAAGCGTTTCAGAGGCTACGATTGACCTAGGAAAAGTTGTTGCAGCGGTGAAAGAATTTGAAAAGTCTGGTCAAACGCTTGATGATGATATTAAAGCGCAGATCTTGAAAAATGAAAAAGAAGCGACAACGATTTTGGAAGAAACAGGTCGGATTGAAATTCTTTCAGAAGATTTACTAACTACTACAGATGCAACAACATCTGCTAAGGAAGACGTAAATCAAGAAGTCGTCTCAGAAAATCAAGCAGATAATTTTGCTGATTTAGATATTAAGATTGAGCCCCAGTATGATATTGAACAAGTTGTTTCAGAAGTGACAGCTTATGTACAAGAAATTCTGGATGATATGGATGTTGAGGCGCGTATTGATACAAGTCATAATCGCCGTACAATCAATATTCAAGTGGATACCAATGAACCAGGTCGTGTTATCGGTTATCACGGAAAAGTCTTAAAGGCTTTGCAACTTTTGGCTCAGAACTTCTTATACAACCGTTATGAGCGTAATTTCTATATTACAATCAATGTGAATGATTATGTAGAACACCGCGCAGAGGTTCTTCAAGGCTACGCACAAAAATTGGCAGAACGTGTTTTGGCAGAGCAGGAAGCCTACCATACAGATCCGATGTCAAGTAGCGAACGTAAAATTATCCACCGCATTATCTCTAAAATGGACGGTTTGACAAGCTATTCAGAAGGTAGCGAGCCGAACCGATATGTCGTTGTAGATATTGAAGGGAATCATGATTAAAAAGAGGCTAGTCCTCTTTTTTCAATGATTTTCTGATTCTTTCCTAAAAGTATGGCAGAATAGCTTGACAAACGAACAGAATTTATATAAAATAGTTTGGTATGTTTAGTAACTGATCAAAACTAGCCGGCTAAACGAATACAAGAATCTAAGAGGAGGTATTCATCGTGAAACGTACTTTTCAACCAAGTAAAATCCGTCGCGCGCGTAAACACGGTTTCCGTAGCCGTATGGCAACTAAAAACGGCCGTCGCGTGTTAGCTGCTCGTCGCCGTAAGGGACGTAAAGTTCTTACAGTAGCATAAGAAGATGAAAAGAGAAGCCAGCAGAAACTCGAGTCTGCTGGTTTTTTTCTTCTCATAAGAATCTTCCGAAATATGTTACAATAGTAGGAAAGAAAGTGATGGAACGATGATACAAATTTTTGACACCCACACCCACCTCAACGTAGAGCAGTTTGACGGTCGGGTCCAAGAAGAATTAGATTTTGCCAAGGAAATGGGGGTCACCCTCCACAATGTGGTCGGTTTTGACCGAGCAACCATTGACAAGGCTATGGAGCTTGCTGACCAGCACCCTGAAATTTATCTGACACTGGGCTGGCATCCGACAGAGGCTGGCACCTATGATGAGGAAGTAGAAAGCTACTTGCTAGAGGCACTCAAACATCCTAAGGTCATTGCCCTGGGGGAGATTGGGCTGGACTACTACTGGATGACGGCGGATAAGGATACTCAGGCTCGTGTTTTCAAGCGACAGATGGATTTGGCCAAGCAGTTGGATCTGCCCTTCGTGGTTCATACTCGTGATGCCTTAGAAGATACTTACCAGATCATCAAGGAAGTCGGCGTCGGTCCGCGCGGAGGCATCATGCATTCCTTCTCTGGTACGCTAGAGGAGGCTCAGGCCTTCATGGACTTGGGTATGCACATCTCCTTCTCGGGAGTGGTGACCTTCAAGAAAGCCGTCGAACTTCAGGAAGCGGCGCAAGCATTGCCCCTAGAAAAAATCCTAGTCGAGACGGATGCGCCCTACCTGGCCCCAGTTCCTAAGCGTGGTCGGGAAAATCGCACCGGCTACACCAGATATGTGGTGGATATGCTGGCCCAGCTTCGCAACCAGTCGGTCGAAGAAGTGGCGAAAGCGACCTACGAGAATGCAAGGAGCCTGTTCAGAATTGACTCAGAAAATTAAGATACAAGAAGTCCTCGTTGTTGAGGGCAAGGACGACACGGCAAACTTGAAACGGTTTTACGAGGTGGATACCTACGAAACCAGAGGCTCTGCCATATCAGACGATGACTTGGAACGCATCGAGAAACTCCATGACCTGCGTGGCGTTATTGTCTTTACTGACCCAGACTACAATGGGGAGCGGATTCGGAAGATGATTATGCAAGCCATTCCCACGGTCAAACACGCCTTCTTACAGCGGGACGAGGCTCGGCCCCAGTCCAAAACAAAAGGGCGGTCCTTGGGTATTGAGCACGCCAACTTTGAGGACTTGGAAAAAGCCCTCGCAGGCGTGCGTGGTTACTACGATGATGAAAATAACTTTGACATCGCCAAGTCCGATCTGATGCGCCTAGGGCTCCTTATGGGCGGCGACAGTCGCAAGCGGAGGGAATATCTGGGAGAGAAGCTGCGCATCGGCTATTGCAACGGCAAGCAACTGCTCAAACGCTTGGAGCTGTTTGGGATTGGTCTGGCGGAAGTTGAGGAGGCAATGGAGAGCTATCATGGATAGGGTCTACGCTGTTAAGTGCTTGGTCAAAAACGAGTTTGAACCTTCTTATGAAAATTATTCATCTTATGAAGAAGTGACCTACTTGCTGCCGGCTAATGTCCTTGTTTGGGAGGATGAGCAGGTTGATAAGGACAAACTAGCAGACTATTTGCGTGGTCTAGTTAAAGATGACTATGTCAATGCGGATGGTATTTGGAAGCAGAGCCGTTTGTTTCATATTGCCGGTGTGCAAGAAATGGACGACAGGGTAGAGTTTGATGGCCCAGCCGTGGAAGTCTATCGCTGGTTTTACAATTTTGAACGTCTAGTTACTGAGGAAGAATTTTTGAATCTCTATTATTTTGATGATTTGGGGAGATAAACAATCTAGAGCGGAAATGTTACTATTTCTGCTTTTTTGAAGATTGCTACTGACATCTATTCGTGTTACAATATAGACAACTAGGAGGTAGACTAGATTGATAACTATAAAGAAGGATGCCCAAGTAAATTTTAAAACTGATTCTAGACTTTTAGAAAAAGCCAAGGAAGTATTTGCTATGAACCAGCTGGATTTGACTGCTGGTTTTAACCTCTTCTTGCAAAACATTGCTGTAAAAAATGAGTTGCCCATTCTGACAGAAGAAGAGTTGGAAAGAGAAGAGTTGTTTTTACAGTTACAGAAGGAAATCCAGGAAAATCAGAAGGCAATTGAGGCAGGTCAAGGGATCAGCCTAGAAAGCGTCAAAGAGAAGTATGGAATTTGAGTCATATTCAGTGATACTTGCTCCAGCAGTGGAGAAGGAATTGGCAGATATTTACGCCTATTTTTCGGAACAGTTCTCAGAAGAAATTGCCAAAAGACGAATTGGGATGATTGTCGAAGCATTGGAGAGTTTGCAAATTTTTCCTGAACGTGGTTTTAACGCCGATAACCGTTTTGGTAAGCAGATAGACCCGCCACATCTAACCCGAGGCTATGTCATTGGAAAAGACTACATTGCCCTCTATCGCATGGTGAAAAATGAAGTTCGAGTGGGCCATCTTTTTGCGACCAAGAGTGATTATGTAAAGTTATTGAAGTGAGAAACATAAACTAATGAAAGATGGGAGAGTGCGGTGGGATTATTTGGTTTTTTTAAAAAGAATAAAGATGAGATGACAGAAGTGACAACAGCTCCCCAGCAGCCAGTTGCTTTTGGTGTAGAAGCGGTCTTTAACTCGCAAGGTTCTGGGGAAGTCATTTTATCTGGTCAGGCTTATGGTACAATAAAGGTGGGTGATAGGCTTACTTTTGTTAAGGGAGGTAGGGATTATGTTGCAACGGTTAAGGAAATTGAGCAATCTCAAACTGCAATGCAAGTCTTGACCAATCAAAAAGGTAGTCTAAGAGTAATTCTGACTGATAACGAACTTGCAAAAGTAGGACTAGTCCTATATAATTCTGCTGCTAGCTCTGATTTTAAAGAAGAAGCTTATCTTAGAGCGTTAGCAGATGGTTTTATTGGATTTCAAAATGTAATTTTAAAAAACGAAGATATTCAGAAAGCTAGCTTATCTGATGTTGCTGAGTTAGTGGGGCTGTTTATTAATTATTGTAGGAAAAATGACAAAGCCTTTTCTGCAGAGGAAACTGAGGAAAATCAGCAAAAAATTCAGGTGCTAAGAGGTATCGTCAAGGATAAACTTTTAGCAGCTGACAGGATTTATATTCTCCAATCGACTAGGACTGGAGAAGCCCAACTCTACTCTGAAACCTTCCGAAGAGAAGATGGTTCATTCCTTTGTACGGACCCGTTGATACAGATTGTGGATGAGGAACGCTATAACTATGTAATGGAGAAATTAACAGAAGCTAAGCGGACGGATGTGACTTTGCGAAAGGTCGAAAAAGGGGAAGATGGTGAAGGAATTACCAACGCTTTAGGGACTGAATTTTACCTAAATGGAGCACTCGGGGTTTTTATTGAATCCAAAGATACAGTAGTCTGGGCGAAAGAGTTGGTTCCAAAACCCGATTTTAGTGGAATTCCAGAAATTCAAGTACCAGTAACCAATCCCAATATAGTCCGTTGGTTGCTCCTGATGGGGCAGATGGGGAAACCTGAGACGAAAGATGAAGAATTGGTTTACGGGCTTTATTATGGATTTTTGTCCAGAGAAATACCAAGGGCTACCTTCCTCATTCCCATGCAGCATGATAAACATTTTTTAGAGAGATTAGATGGGAAAGAGGAGTCTACCTTTAAACAAGGGTCGAAGTTTAATCTTCCGACTAGAAAAGGGAAAGAGAATCGGGAGGCTATCTCAATCTTTACAGATTGGAAGCGTCTGAGGATGGTCTTTGATGAAAAGTGGAGTGGTATGATTGAACCTGCTGGAAATATGATTTCAATCTTTGACTACATTATCAATGGAACTCAGTATCATGAAGCTGGTTGTTATGTTAGTCAAGAATCTTTCGAGACCATGAAAAAAGTGAGCAAAAAGTTTGATGATTGCCACGTAGAAGATGGAGAATAAAATGAAAATACAAGTAGATAGGACTTCCGTCTCTATGGGTGACGATGTTTTGCCACATTCTGGCGAAATTGACATCCCTAGTGACATTACTGTAACTGGTTTAATCAAATTTTTAGAAGCTAAGACCTATTTACCGAGTATCAGAGGAAATAATGTTGTCTGGCAAATTCTAAATAATGGTAGCGAAGTAGCTGCTTACTTTACAAAAAATCACCTGATTACAAATGCTAACCTTTCTTTGAAAAGTATGATTGACAAATCCGGCAATAATTTTTTATTTTTTAAATACTATACAAGTCCAGAGAGTTATCGGGCAAGAAAAGAGAAAAACACATGAGAATCGCAGACAAAAACGTTACTCGTGCCGTCCTTGAACGCCACGGGTTTACCTTTAAGAAATCTTTCGGTCAGAACTTTTTGACCGATACCAATATTTTACAGAAGATTGTGGACACGGCAGAGATTGACCGAAATGTCAATGTCATCGAGATTGGTCCTGGAATTGGGGCCTTGACCGAGTTTTTGGCGGAAAATGCTGCTGAGGTCATGGCTTTTGAGATTGACGACCGCCTGATTCCGATTTTGGCGGACACCTTGGGTCGCTTTGATAATGTGACCGTGGTCAACCAAGACATCCTGAAGACCGACCTGCAGACCCAGATTCAGAATTTCAAGAATCCTGACCTGCCCATCAAGGTCGTGGCCAACCTGCCCTACTACATCACAACTCCTATCCTCATGCACCTGATTGAGAGTAAGATTCCCTTCAGCGAGTTCGTGGTCATGATGCAGCGGGAGGTGGCCGACCGCATTTCTGCCGAGCCCAACACCAAAGCTTACGGTAGCCTGTCCATTGCGGTCCAGTACTACATGACTGCCAAGGTAGCCTTCATCGTGCCTCGGACCGTCTTTGTGCCTGCACCAAACGTGGACTCCGCCATTCTCAAAATGGTCCGCCGCGAGCAACCTCTGGTGAGCGTCAAGGATGAAGATTTCTTCTTCCGGGTGTCCAAGGCCAGCTTTGTGCACCGCCGCAAGACCTTGTGGAACAACCTGACCAACCATTTCGGCAAGTCCGAAGAAGTCAAGGACAAGCTGACGCAGGCACTTGGCATGGCAGAGCTGGAAGCCAGTGTCCGTGGAGAAGCACTTTCCATGGCTGACTTCGCACGTTTGTCTGACAGCCTTCAGGAAGTTGGCTTATAAAAAAATATTTGATTGTGGAGAAATCTGCAATCAATATTTAGTTTATTTAGAATTATAGTAGTTTTCTACTTGCCTTGTTCGTTGACAGTGGGGAGAAAGCTTGCTATACTGAAATGTAACTAACTTTTGAAAAATATTGTCTGCAAATTGGCAGAATATTTACAAAAACAAGAGAGGGTTTCCCTCTTTTTTTATGAAGGTATCCTTATGTTTAAAAACATGTTAAAAAAGCATCCCCATCTAGTTGCCATTGGCCTATTTGTGGGCTTTTCTTTATTATTATTGGTTCCTCACTTGCTGACCAAGGGCATGGTGACAGGTGCGGACTTGATTTTCCACTACAATCGTTTCTATGATGCGGCTATGCAGATGAAGGAGGGGAATTTCTCCTATATTATCAGTTTGTATGGCTATCAGCAGTCAGGACGGATTGTCAATGCTCTCTATGGGCCTTATTTTGCCTATCTACAAGGAGCTCTAGTTCTTTTAAGTGGGACCTGGTTCCGCTATCAGATTTTATCCAACCTTCTTTTGGGAACTCTGAGTGCAACCTCCCTCTATTTCCTCATGCGTGAGGTCAAGGTCAAATATGCTCATTCTATCCTCTTGGCCCTCTTCTTTGTAACGACCTACTCCATCCAGTATTGGTGGGCAACTCAAGGATTTACCAGCTGGGGAGTGGCCCTCTTTCCACTTTGTTTGATTCCTGCGGTTCGTTTCCTACAGACTAAAAAAGTACCGATATTCCTCATGGCAGGAGCGGTAGGGCTCATGTTGCAGGTTCATATGCTATCAACCTTGTTCTTGGTCATTGCCTATGGTGTTCTCTTCCTGATTGGTTGGTGGAAATCAGACCAAAAAATGAAGATTATTGGACAAGTAGCCCTTTCGGTGTGCATTTTCTTGCTTCTGACCATCAATATTTGGTTGCCGCTTGTTTATATCAATGCGACCAACACCTTGGTGCCACCATTTGTTAACAAGAAATTTGTCCTCAATACCGTAACTTGGCTCAAAACAGCCTTTCTATACTATCCATATCCCTTGCCAATTTTCTTTGGAATCTATCTCTATTTTTTGGTGAAAAATTGGAAGAAACAATCGCTGGTTCTGGGTGGTCTTGCTCTGACCTACGCAGTGTTTTTGATCTTATCAACCAACCTCTTCCCTTGGCAGTTGTTTGCAGGGAAAGGAATCACACTTGTCGAATTGATTCAATTTCCTTTCCGCTTTTTCCTCTACGCCAATGCTCTTTTATTGGCAGTCGTAGGAGTCCAGGTGTCTGGCTTGTCCGACAAACTGCAGAAAATCTTTTCAGGTGTGGCCCTTGCCTCCTTACTTATTTCGGTTGGTTTCCTCTGGAATCAGAGTTTTAAGGAAATCAATGGGCATTACTACAGCGATACCTTCCTGCAAAAACGCATTCATACGACTCTGTACGGTACAACGGAAGAGTTACGAGCTTCTTTCCATTCTAAAGACTTGGGCGAATTTATCCACATTGCTCAGAAATCAACGCCAGACTATGTACCAGACTTGTCAGATAGAACGGAACATATGACCAATGAAGAGTCGGACAATACCTATTTTACCTATCGTGACCAAGTGATTTTACCAAATCAAGACTTTACCAAAGCAGTTGATGGTGATCAGCTAGTGGTAACTTGGACGGCGTCAGAAGCAGAAGAAACAGCTGTGCCAATCATTGTCTACCAAGATAGTCAGCTGGTTTTGAATGACCAGGTCTTGGATAGGGAAGAAATGGGGCTTTCCGCTATTGGTGTACCAAGGGTTACCAGCCAGAAAGGGCAGAATACCCTTGTCCTATCCTACAAGCAACAGTGGTGGTTAATGCCAGTTATCTTTATCAGTTTGACTGGATGGCTACTCTGGTTGATTTACTATATCTTTGCCTATCGAAAATCAAATCTTTCCTAAGAGAGAAATGTTATGAAACAAATCAATCCCAAGGCAAGCAAGCAATTTATTCTGGTTATGATTATGACCGTTTTGCTGGCGATGGGGCGGGCCCTTTTGTTAAGCGGTGTATCTTTTCCGCTCTGGTTTATTCCTCTGCCCCTGCTTGCCTATTCTATTTTTACCTTTTATGTATTGGCCTTGCTTGATAAATATGAGAAGTTTGTAAAGACCAAAACCTTTGCCAAGTATGTCGGCTATTTTCTAGGTTTTCTATATCTTGTCAACCTGGTCTATCGGCTCAATGCCAAGAAGTATCAACCCTGGAATATTTTCCGTAATAATCTCTTTCAGTTTGAACTGCTTTTGATGTTGCTTCTGCCTATCTTGTTGGCATTTTTATGGCGGAAGAATAGTCGCATTCGAGATAAATTAAGCAAGTGGTCGGCCAGTCATCTGGTGCCAGATGGCTATTTGCTCTTGACCAGCTTACTTTCTCTCAGTCCACTAGCTATATCTTATTGGAAAGATAGCCATTATGAGAGTTTGGTTGAGAAAGGTTCTTACATAGAGTTTTTCAGCCAGACACCCTTGTTTGCACCTATTCATTTTATAGGGACCTACATTTTTCTTCGCTATCTTCATAAGGCATTTGTAGAGTTTAAGGCCAATCGAACCAATGTTCACAGCATGCTCTTTATCAGTTTGGCACTGGCTACGCTATCGCATATTGGTTATCAGGCTTCTATGGCTGGGGGAACGGGTTCTTATTTCACACGCCACCTCTTTCCAGGTGCGATTGTCTTCCAAATTGCCTGCCTCTTTTTCCTCAATGTCATCATTAGCCTAGTTATCAACCGTCAAATCTTATCTGTTGCCGTGATTGCTAGTCTAAACGTCATTTTGATTACGGCTAATTTCCTCAAATTCCGCTACCGTTCGGAGCCAATGACGCCCAATGACTTCAAATGGATTGGTAATATGGGGATGATTCTCAGCTTCATCAGTCTACGTGTTGTCTTGGTATCGCTCGTCTTTATAGTCCTCCTTGTGTTTATCTACCGACGTATTCACAAAAAGTACTTCCAAGGAAGGATCGTCGCTTCTATCTGGAAACGATTGGCAGGAATTTCAGTCATCGTATCCCTAATTTTGGGAATGGGCTGGGCAATTCGCAATGAAAAAGACCACAAGATTGTTGGTTGGATTCCTATTCTTTCTCAGGTTAATAACTGGCGTAACGTGGACTGGAAGGGATATGCTTTTGTAGCTCGTTATCGCACTCTTTCATTCCTCTGGTTGCAGCAACTCAGCAAGACCAGTATGGAAATGCCTGAGAATTACTCTGAGAAGACCATGAAGGCTATTGTGAAGAAGTACACCGCCTTGGCTGAGGAAATCAATGCAGAACGGACAGGTCAATTGACTGACCAGACGGTAATCTACATTCTTAGTGAGAGTTTGGCTGACCCGCATCGGATTCCAGGCGTGACCCTTAGTCAAAATGTCCTTCCAAATATTGAGTACATCATGAGCCAGACTACCAGTGGCTTGATGAAGAGTGACCACTATGGTGGTGGTACGGCTAATATCGAGTTTCAGGTCTACAGTGGTCTGCCCTTCTACAATTACAGCTCATCCATTTCTTCAGTCTATCTAGATGTGGCGCCAAATATGAAGAAGTTACCAAGTATCAGTGACCTCTATCCGGCAGATAATCGTATCGCTATCCATCCTTACTACGATACCAGTTACAACCGAAATTCTATCTATAAGCAGTTGGGGATTGAGCAATTTTACACTCTCAATAGTGCCAAGTATCCTCTTACTGTGACGGCTGAGGATTATCAGGGGAATTTTGTCAGTGACAAGAAGACCTATGACTTGATTTTGGAGCAGGTACGTTCAGGAACAAATACATTTGTCTCTGCTATTACCATGCAGAACCATGTTCAGTGGAATTCTCTAGAGCCTGCAGGTATAACAGCTTCGGGTGAGGGCTTCACGGCTGAGGAAAATGAAAACTTGACCAGCTATGTTCGCCTCCTATCCTTTACGGATCAGGCAACAAGGGATTTTCTAGACCAGCTTAAGACCTTGGATAAGAAAGTGACAGTTGTTTTTTACGGGGACCACCTACCAGGTTTGTATCCAGAGTCTGCTTTCGTGACGGACCCAAGCGCGCAGTACAAGACAGATTATTTCGTGTGGAGTAATTTTGAAACAGAAGACTACCATTATGATTTGGTCAATTCTAGCGACATGAATGCTCTTATGCTGGAGACGACCAATAACAAGGTCAGTCCTTACTATGCCCTCCTGACAGAAGTGCTTCATAAGGACCGAGTAGGACAGGCTGAGCGGGATGCGAAAGTTGCAGAAGAACTCAAACTGGTCCAATATGACCTATCCACAGGAAAAGGCTACCTTTTGAAATACAAAGACTTTTTCAATGTGGCGACTGAAACGACAGAATAAAAATAGACCAAGTCAGATAGCTGGCTTGGTTTCTTCTTTATGTGAAAAAGGACACAAACATGGCGAGTTGTGGTATAATAACTTTGTTTAATACAGATTTTTTATTGTTTTACTTAAAAATCTATTCAACGGTGGAGGGGAAATGAAAAAGAGGAATTTTTGGCTAACCTTATCTTGTATTTTTGCAGTAGCCCTGCTCAATGTTGGCTTTCTGTACCAATATCGTTATATTATTGATGCTATTGCGGCTGGAGATAGACAAGCCTTTGTGTCTTGTTTTGTGCTGATGGGGCTAACTGTCCTTGTCATGCTGGTCTTTGAATACATTCGTCAGATTGCCAATGTCAGCTATCTCAATCAAGTAGGTTTCCAATTGCAGGCGACCTTTATTGGGAAAATTTTTGATTTACCTTTTAGGCAGTTTGTTGAGCAGGGGGCGGGGGCCTATATTTCCCAGCTCAATAATGATTTGGGGACGGTGAAAGAAGACTATTACGACGCTTTCTTTACGATTTTTCAAGGTGCTTGTACCTTTGGCATTGCCAGTTTGGCCCTTCTTAGCTTGGATGGTCTGACCGCTATTTTCTTGATTCTGATTTCATTCTTGCCAGTTGTGATTCCCTATTTGTTTAAAAAGCGGAGAAGGCTCAATCAGGAGGCGATTTCGGACAGTCAGCAGGTCTATAATACAAGGGTTTCAGATGTCTTTCTAGGTTATTTGCAAGTGAAAAATAGCCGCCAAAGACAGCAGGTTTTAGATGGGCTGAACGATCGCTATCAAGCAGTCAATGACAAGGTCAATCAGGCCAATCGAACGACAGTAACCATGCGGCTCTTAGTCGGTTTCGTCTTTTATCTGACCACTCTTTCGATTATCTTTATCGGTGGTTTTCAGGTCTTCTCTGGCGCCTTGACCATCGGTGGCTTGACAGCTATTCTGACTATTTCAGAGCAGTTGGTGGATCCCATTAATAGCATTGCGGCAGCCTTTTTGGACAGGCATGCCGTTAAGGAATTGAAGCAAGAGTTTGAGCTATCTACTTTGGGGCAAGAAACGAAGGGGCAGGAACTAGCTTCAGCTTTCCAGAGCATGCAACTGGTCAAGGCTAGTTATGCCATCGGTGAGAAGCAGGTCTTTGAAGACCTGACCGTAGCGTTTGAACGTGGCAAGAAGTATTTAATTCTTGGGGAAAGTGGTTCTGGCAAATCTTCCTTGGCTCTTATTTTGACCAAGAATAGCCAACTGCAAGCAGGGGATATTTACTTTGATAAAACCTCTCTTTCAGACTTGTCCTACCAAGCCATTCAAGATAAGATTGCCTATCTGCCACAAGAGGGAGCCCTTTTCCATGATACTGTACTTTACAACTTGACCATGGGACGGGATGTTTCAGAAGATAGGCTGATGTTCCTCATTAAGACCATGAATCTTGACAGTCGTTTTCCAAGTTATGCTTCTTTGAGCGAGGAAATCAGTGACGATAGTGGACTGTCTGGCGGACAAAAGCAACGCCTGCTCTTGATTCGTGCCTTGCTACAAGATAAGGACGTCTTGTTGCTGGATGAAAGTCTATCTGCCTTGGATCAGGAAACCTATACAGTAATTGAAACCTACCTTACCTCACTAGCTGATAAGACGCTCATCCATATTTCCCACCGTGTGTCCGATGAGGTTCTTAGCCGTTATGATGGGGTGGTACGGATTGGGGAGAGCAATTAATTTTTGTCAGATTGTTCCTATCTAGGAGGAGTTATGAAAAAAATCATCTATCAATTGAGGTTTGTTATTGCCATTCAGTTGGTTTTCCATATCTTATATAGTTTGACCAATGTCGTTTTGCCGGAGTTAAATAAGTATCTTTTTGACCATATTTTTCAGATGGGCTGGACAGGACTTGTCTGGCTCTTGTTGGCCTACGCTTTGACCATCATTGCCAATTCAGTTTTTCAGTACATTTCCCAGGTTTATGAGTGGAAGGTGTCTCAGGGTTTCTATGTCACGGCTAAAAAAGGCCTGGCAAACAGCTTGTTATCACAGCCTTTATCCAAATTTTCGGAGAAGAATGTCTCTGCCTATCTGTCCATTTTTGACAACGATTTGGAAACCATTGAGGAGAGTTATCTGAGTCCTCTCATGGACATTATCCGCTCTAGTTTGAGCATGCTTATCTATGCAGTTTCCCTCTTTCTCTTTGTTCATCCGCTGGTTGCGGTTGGGATTATTCTATCGTCTGCCTTGGCGGTCTTCATTCCCAAGTGGATTTCTGGCCCCCTTTCTCAGCGGCAGCGGGCATTTTTACAGAGTTTGGAAAGTTATTTTCAGGTGGTAACTGACCTCTTTTCTGCTAAGAACCGTGTTAATAGTGAAACCTTCGGCTCCATCAGCCGTGTCCACCATCAGTCAGTAGAAGAAAGTGAGCAGGCCCGTTTTCGCTTTGGGCAATTCAAGACCCTGGCTAATGTCGTCAATGGATTTTCCATGTTTTTGGTGCAATTAACAGCTTTTGGCTTGGTCGGCTACCTCTTGCTACAAAAAGAGCTGACCATCGGTGCTGCCATTGCGACTTTTAGCTATGTTGAAAATTTCATCTATCCCATGAAATACATTCTCTTGGATGTCAATTATATCCATTCAACCAAGGAAACGGTTGCCAACCTAGAAGACTATCTTGTTGGTCAGGTCTTGTCTGAGCAAGTGCCAAGCTATCCCAATGTGACAGCCTTAGAAGTCAGGGATGTGTCTTATCATGTGGGAGAATTAGCAGTCACCGATTTTTCCTATCGGTTTGACAAGGGGAAAAAGTATGCCATCATTGGTCCGTCAGCCAGCGGGAAATCCACTTTTCTACGAGTGTTGGCAGGAGAACTAGCTCTGGACAAGGGAAGTATTTCCTATCTGGAACATGATGTTTCACATGAAATGGAAGCAGCTACCGCCTTCTATCTCAGCCAATTTGAGCATCTTTACCATACCGATTTTGAAAGCAATGTGTCTGTTTTTGGAACCTATGAGAAGGGAAGAGATGTCATGCTTGGCTTGTTGAAGAGCTTGCCAGAGAGTTTGCAGGACACCTTGCGTACAACAACAGACCCCAGTCTCTTGAGTGGTGGCGAAAAAAATATCCTGTGTCTGCTCCGTGCCCTGATGAGTGGTAAGGATCTCTTGCTCTTGGATGAACCGACCGCCCATTTAGATCCTGCCCTGACCAAGCAGGTTTTGACCAAGCTCTTGCAGCTGGAGGACAAACTTATCATTACTATCTTGCACCAATCAGACCCCGCCATCCTAGACATGTTTGACCACGTTTTGGAAATGCGTGATGGGAAATTGAGCGAGAAAATATAAAAATGACCCCAAGCCAATAATTCTGACTTGGGGTGTTCCTTTATAAATAATGCGGAGGAAGGGATTTGAACCCTCACACCCGATGGGCACATGCGCCTGAAGCATGCGTGTCTGCCGTTCCACCACCTCCGCTTGCTTTTTATTATACTATTTTTACATTGAAATGACTAGAGTAAAGTGTAAAATCGAAACCGCTTGCGGTTTTTTTGTAGGAAATTTGGTATAATAGGAACAAGTACAAACAAAGGAGTCTTCATTGCAAGGAAGAATTATCAAGGCCTTGGCTGGTTTTTACTATGTCGAGGCGGATGGACAGATTTATCAAACCAGAGCCAGAGGAAATTTTCGTAAGAAAGGCCAAACGCCCTATGTGGGTGATTTTGTGGACTTTTCTGCTGAGGAAAACTCAGAAGGCTATATTTTAAAGATTCATGAGCGGAAAAATAGTTTGGTTCGACCTCCTATCGTCAATATCGATCAGGCGGTGGTTATCATGTCGGCTAAGGAACCTGATTTTAATGCCAATCTACTAGACCGTTTCCTAGTGCTTTTGGAACAGAAGGACATGGATCCCATTATCTATATCTCTAAGATGGACTTGGTAGAAGATCGGACGGAAATTGATGTCTTCAAGGCTATCTATGAGAAAATTGGCTATCCGTTTGTCTATAGTTTGGAGGAATTGACGCCATTATTGCAGGATAAGGTGACGGTCTTTATGGGGCAGACAGGGGTTGGAAAATCAACCCTACTCAACCGCATTGCACCAGAATTAGCCTTAGAAACAGGGGCTATTTCAGATAGTCTGGGACGTGGTCGCCATACCACTCGTGCGGTCAGCTTCTACAATGTCTTCGGTGGGAAAATTGCGGATACGCCAGGTTTTTCATCCCTAGACTATGAAGTCAAGGAGGCTGAGGCTCTGACAGATTGTTTCCCAGAGATTGCGGAAAGCAGCCAGGACTGCAAATTTAGGACCTGTACCCACACCCATGAGCCGGATTGTGCGGTCAAGGAAGCTGTTGCCAGCTCTGCCATTTCCCAAAGTCGCTTTGACAATTATCTCCAATTCCTCAGCGAAATCCAAAATCAGCGTGAAACCTATACCAAGGTAAGTAAGAAATTCAAATAGAAAGTTGGTTCTGTATGTCACATTATAAGATTGCACCGTCTATTTTGGCGGCAGATTATGCAAATTTTGAAAAAGAGCTCAAGCGTCTAGAAAAGACAGGTGTGGAGTATGTGCACATTGATGTCATGGACGGTCATTTTGTGCCAAATATCAGCTTTGGGGCGGATGTGGTTGCGGCTATGCGTCCTCATAGCAAGCTGGTTTTTGATTGCCATCTCATGGTGTCCAATCCTGAAAATCATATTGAGACCTTTGCACGTGCGGGTGCAGATATTTTAACCATTCATGCAGAAGCAACGGTTCACCTGCATGGGACCTTGCAGAAAATCCGTGCCGCTGGTATGAAGGTGGGTGTAGTCATCAATCCAGGTACACCCCTTGTGACCATTGAGCCTGTGCTTAACTTGGTGGACCAGGTGCTTCTCATGACGGTCAACCCAGGTTTTGGTGGACAAGCCTACATTCCAGAAGTGGCTGAGAAGATTGAGGCCTTGGTCAAACTCCGTGAAGCCAAGGGCTTGAACTTTGACATCGAGGTGGACGGCGGGATTGACGACAAGACCATTCATTCAGCCAAAAATGCGGGTGCCAATGTCTTTGTGGCTGGTTCCTATCTCTTCAAAGGAGACTTGGATGCCAACGTTGCCAAATTGAGAGCTGCCCTCCATGATTAAGATTGCTGTCATTGCAGGCGGTTCCTTTGACTGCCTTCCCGAGCCTGCCGACCTCTATGTGGGGGTAGATGCAGGCTCTCTTCGTCTTCTGGACCATTCCCTGCCTCTTGACTGGGCTATCGGTGATTTTGACTCGGTGACTTCTGAGGAGTTGAGGCGGATAAAGGATCAAGCAGAGCGTTTTTTGCAAGCTCCTGCTGAAAAAGATGATACAGATTTGGAGCTGGCTTTAAAGGAAATCTTCAAGGCCTATCCGCAGGCCCAGGTTCGCATATACGGAGCCTTGGGTGGCCGCATGGATCACATGATGACCAATCTCTTTCTGGCTGTAGAGCCTGACTTGGCAACCTATATGGAGCAGATTGAGCTGGTGGACAGTCAGAACATCATTCGTTTTCGGCCAGCAGGAAGCCATAGGCTTTCGCCGATAGACGACATGAAGTACATCTCCTTTATGCCGTCGGACCAGAGTCGCCTGACCATTCGTCATGCCAAGTACCCGCTGGATGCCAGCAATTATTTTTTCAAAAAATGCTATTCCTCTAACGAATTTATAGATAGAGACATAGACATTCAACTGGATAAGGGCTACGTGGTCCTTATCTACAGTAAGGACAAGGATTAGATGGATATTGTATTACTTATTTTGCTGATACTGGTCTTGCTTGCCTTGGTTTTTCTTTATGGAAAATGGCAGAGCTTGGCCCTGCATTTGCAAGATCAGGCAGAAGACACAGCAGACAACTTGTCTGATCAGCTCAGCTATCAACTAGAAAATGCAACCCTCAAACAGCAGCAAGCCATTCATCAGGAAGTGGAAAGACTCCGCACGGAGCTTTACCAACAGCTAACCGACATCCGTCAAGAGCTGAATAAGAGCCACTTGGAAACGCGAGATGCCACCGACCGCCGTTTGCAGGCCATTCAGGAATCCAATGAAAAACGCCTGGAAGAGATGCGGCAGACAGTTGAGGAAAAGCTGGAGAAAACCCTGCAAACACGCCTACAAGCCTCTTTTGAAACGGTGTCCAAGCAATTGGAATCGGTCAATCGTGGTCTGGGAGAAATGCAGACGGTGGCACGTGATGTGGGTAGTCTTAACAAGGTGCTGTCTGGGACCAAAACCCGTGGCATCATGGGTGAATTGCAGCTGGGACAGATTATCGAGGATATTTTGACACCTAGCCAATATGAGCGAGAGTTTGCCACGGTTTCAGGATCTAGTGAGCGCGTGGAGTATGCGGTCAAGCTACCAGGACGGACGGAAGGCGACTATATCTACTTGCCAATCGATTCTAAGTTTCCGCTGGCGGATTACTACCGCTTGGAGGATGCTTACGAAAGTGGGGACAAGGACCAGATTGACCTCCATCGGAAAAATCTCTTGGCGGCTATCAAGCGTTTTGCCAAGGATATTCAGAGCAAGTACCTCAATCCGCCTGAAACTACCAACTTTGGTGTGCTCTTTCTGCCAACCGAAGGGCTGTATTCAGAAGTGGTCCGCAATCCCATTTTCTTTGATGACCTACGCCGTCAGGAAAATATCGTGGTAGCAGGACCGACCACTCTTTCTGCCCTGCTCAATTCTCTCTCCGTTGGCTTTAAAACCCTCAATATTCAACGGTCGGCCGATGATATTTCCAAGGTCTTGGGCAATGTCAAGCTGGAATTTGGCAAGTTTTCTGACCTCTTGGTCAAAGCCCAAAAGCAACTCAATCAGGCCAGCAGCAATATTGACAAACTCCTAACCACTCGCACCAACGCTATCGAGCGTAGTCTTCGTACCATTGACCTGTACGAAGATGACCAAACCAAGGGACTGCTTGGCTTGTCCCCATTAGATGAGGAAGATAATGAAAATTAACCAAATGAAAAAAGATGAATTCTTCGAAGGATTCTATCTCATCAAGACCGCAGAAGTCCGTCAAACACGGGCTGGCAAGGACTACCTAGCTCTGACCTTCCAGGATGATACTGGTGAGATTGAAGGCAAGGTCTGGGACGCCCAACCAGGGAAAATCAAGGATTTTACTGCTGGAACTGTAGTTCATATGCAGGGTCGCCGTGAAGTTTACAATAATACACCCCAAGTCAATCAATTGGTTCTCCGTTTGCCAAAAGCTGGCGAACCAAACAACCCTGCGGATTTCAAGGAAAAGCCACCTGTGGATGTCAAGGATACCAAGGACTATTTGAGCCAGATGATTTTCCGCATCGAAAATGCCACATGGCAGCGGATTGTCCGTGCTCTTTACAGCAAGTACGACAAGGAATTTTATTCCTATCCAGCGGCCAAGACCAATCACCATGCCTTCTATTCAGGTTTGTCCTTCCATACAGCGACCATGGTCCGCTTGGCAGATAAAATTGGTGATATTTATCCTCAGCTCAACAAGAGCCTGCTCTTTGCAGGAATCATGCTGCATGACCTAGCCAAGGTGATTGAACTGACAGGCCCTGATAACACAGGCTACACTGTCCGTGGCAATTTGATTGGACACATTTCCCTAATTGATGAAGAGATTACCAAGGTTTTGGTGGAATTGGGCATTGATGATAGTCTGGAAGAAGTGACTGTTCTGCGCCACGTTATCCTCAGCCACCACGGCCTCTTGGAATATGGTAGCCCTGTCCGTCCGCAGATTATGGAGGCGGAAATCCTCCACATGATTGACAACATTGATGCGGAAATGATGATGATGCTATCGGCCTTGGACAAGGTCGGCCCAGGTGAGATGACCAACCGCATCTTTGCCATGGATAACCGAGCCTTTTATAAGCCCAATATCGACTGATGGCAGTTAGGATAGTGTCTCGACAGCCCCTCACCAAAGGCTGGTCCACGGACCAAAAGTACAAGGTCCAGCTAGAAGATGGTCGCTTTGGTCTGTTGAGAATAGCAGAGCGACCAGCCTATGAGGCTAAGCGATTAGAGTTTCAGTTAGTTGAAAAACTGTTTGATCAAGGTTTGCCTGTGGCGGAGCCACTAAGTTTTTGGGCGGATGACTTGTCAGTCTACACCCTCTATGAATGGGTGGAAGGTCAGGACATGAATGAAGTGGCTTCCGATCTGTCTGATTCTGTCTTGTATGATTTGGGCTGTCAGGCTGGACAGTTTTTGCGAACCTTGCATGCCCTACCGATTGACCAAAGTCAACGGGACTGGAACAGTTTTTATCAGGCTAAGATTGACAGTAAAATCAAGGCCTACCAAGCAACTAGTCATTCCTATCCAAATGGTCAAGCTATGATAGACTTTGTCCAGGCCAATCGTCACTTGCTTGAAGGGAGACAGATTGCCTACCATCATGGAGATTTTCATACAGGGAATTTTCTACTGGGAAGAGATGGAAAACTAAAAATCTTAGACTTTGATCGCTACGATATAGGAGATCCCTGGGAAGAATTCAACCGTTTGATTTTCACGGCAGATTTGTCTCCAGCCTTTGCGCGTGGTCAGGTAGATGCCTATTTTGACGGTGCTATTCCAGAGGAATTTTGGAGACTTTTAGCTCTATACTTAACAGTAAACAGTTTAGGCGCTCTTTCTTGGGCAGAACATCAAGATTCCGAACAAATTTCATTGATGAAGTTGCAAGCGCAGAAGATTTCTGAATGGTATGAATATTTTAATCATCATCTTCCAAAGTGGTATATGTAAGCGATAAACAAAATACGAAAAAGACGGACTTTTTAATCAAAAAAGTTCGCTTTTTGTAGTTTATTGTGATATAATAGAAAAAAGTGAAAGAGGATGATTTTATGAAATTAAGAAGAAGTGAGCGTATGGTTGTCATTTCCAATTACCTCATCAACCACCCTTATGAATTAACTAGTTTGAATACCTTTGCGGAAAAGTATGAATCTGCCAAGTCATCTATCTCAGAGGATATTGCCATCATTAAAAAGGCTTTTGAGGAAAGCTCTATCGGGCATATTGAAACCATTACTGGTGCCAGTGGAGGAGTTGTTTTTACTCCATCAATCTCTAAGGCAGAGTCCGTCGAAATTGCACAGGCCCTTCGTGATCAGATGGCTGAAAGTAATCGTATCTTGCCAGGCGGTTATATCTATTCATCTGACTTGCTGTCTACACCGCATATTTTGAAAAATGTCGGTCGTATCATTGCAGATGCTTTCAAAGATGAAAAGATTGATGCAGTCATGACAGTTGCGACTAAGGGTGTCCCTTTGGCCAATGCTGTTGCCAATGTCCTTAATGTACCGTTTGTTATTGTGCGTCGTGATTTGAAAATCACAGAAGGTTCAACCGTTTCTGTCAACTATGTGTCAGGATCTAGTGACCGTATCGAAAAGATGTTCCTGTCTAAGCGTAGTTTGAAGGCAGGAAGCCGTGTCTTGATCGTCGATGACTTCTTGAAAAATGGTGGCACCATCAATGGTATGATTAGCCTCTTGTCTGAGTTTGACTCAACCTTGGTAGGCGTGGCTGTCTTTGCAGAAAACCAAAAAGGGGACCGTAGCGTAGCTAACTACAAATCTTTGCTCGCTGTGACCGACATCAATGTCAAGGAAAACCGAGTTGATGTAGAGTTGGGAAATATTTTTGAATAACATTTACCAACCTGCGCTCAAAGAGAGCTAAACTAGTCTCTCTTTTGATTATTCGTGCATAAAAAAAGCTGAATTTTCAGCTCAGATTGGAGGAAGGTCCGTTTCGGACATCTTCCTTCAATCTTTTTTGTTCTGCAGTCAAAATAGTATAAAATTTTTACAATTATGCTTTGACCTGGCTAAATAATTATTTTTCTACAAATAAAGTTGCATATATGGTTGTATTATTTACTTTTTTATTATATAATGGACTAGTAATTATAAGACAAAAGGAGAACGATATGTCACGTATTAAATTAACCCCAGATGAGCTCCGTACTTCTGCGATTCGCTATACAGAAGGTTCAGATAACATTGATGCTATTTTATCATCTTTGTCAAATGAGCAATCTGTTATTCGTGAAAACTGGGAAGGTACAGCTTTTGACAGTTTTGATGCTCAATTTGAAGCGCTTAAGCCAAAAATTGTTGAATTTTCTGAGTTGCTTCGAGATATCAATGCCCAATTGAATAAAGTTGCTGACATTATCGAGCAAACAGATGCAGACATTGCAGCGCAAATCAATGGCTAAGGGTTGACGAAGTTCAAATGCTAGGAAGGCGCCAGCCTTCCTATTTTTTATCGAAATGAAGGAGATATGAAAAATGGATAAACAGCGCATTTTGAAGTATGGGAGAAATGCTTTGCTGGTCTTACTTTTGCTTCTATCTATCATTGGATTAAATATTGCCGTTCAGAACAACACGAGTATTTCCAAGAAAGAGCAAGAAGCAGGGCAACAAAATATTAAGCTGGATGTTGCCTTGGTCAATGAAGATAATACTGTAACCCTAAATGGTACGGAATATAATCTTGGTGCTAGTTATGCAAAAAATATCGAAAAAAATACTGCCCATAACTGGTCAACTGTCAGTCGTGGTACGGCTGACAAGGGGTTAAAAGAAGGGCTTTACCAATTGGTTGTGACCATCCCAAGCGATTTTTCAACAAAAATCTTGGATATCAACAATACCAATGTGGATAAAGCGACAATCACGTATAAGATTAATGCAAATGGTAATTTGCAGGTAGAGAATGAAGCTGTTAAGGTGGCAAAAGGAATTATTGCAGACCTACAGAGTCAGCTGATTGATATGTATATGGCTAGCATTCTCGGGAATCTTTATCAGGCACAACGAAATGTTCAGACCTTGTCAGATACAAAGGTGACCAATATTGCTGTTTTTAGGAACAATCTCTATCAAACAGCTGTTGATTTTAAGACACTTTTTCCGAATTTGACTTCGACGGCTGATTCAACATTGGCAGCTAATAATCTTTTGAAAGAAGCGCTTTCTGGCAATGTGACGGCATATGATAGCCTAAATACTGCTCAGACGGGACTAAAAGATAATTTAGCTACCTTGATTGAACAACGAAATCAGGGAAAACTATCACAGGAAGAATTTTCAGCTTCGCTTTTAGCAATGAATAGCTCTGTACTCAGTGCTGAAACGGATCAGTTGTTTGCAACGATTAAAACAACCCAAGAGGTGCTCTCGGGGCAGTTGGGGGCAGCAGCGATAGACGAGACGGGTGAAGCTAGTGGCTATGTTGGTTTGGTTGAAAAGTTGGATCAAGCCATTGCCGATTTACAGGTAGCAATTGAAGCTGAGAGTACGAAATTAGCAGAGCATGAGGCTGCGATTTCTGACTTTGCTGAAACACATTTAACCACTTACTATGGCGATAGTCTGGAAGCAATCCACATTGGAGCGGTTTTGGGTAAGAGTACAGAGTTGCCGATTTCTCTAGCATCCTATCAAACGAGCTTAGACCAGTTGATTTTGAATCAATTGGCAGGTTTACCAAGCTTGACTCCTGCAGATCTGACTGCTGATTTAAACAAATTGGATCCAAAGGCAGCGAGTCAGATTCAATTTGACGCAGCATTTGCGCAAGCGCATTTTGGTGAACACTTTGTAGCTTCTAATGATTTGAAAGAATTACAGGCTCTTGCTAAAGAGTTAGAACCGCATCTTCAAGCTGCTGCAGATTTTAAAATTCCTACTCCAACAACTCGTGCCACTCTTTCTTTAGAAATTCCTAGCGGGTTTGATTTGGTATCTTGGGAATTGAATGGCAATAGCTATACTAATCCTAGTGAAGTTGTTGCTTTGCAAAAGGATAATACAGTAACCGTCACTCTCCAATATGAAAAGAGTCAGACGACCACGGTTTCAACAACGGTAGTAACGGATTCAACCTCAACTTCGTCAACGACGGGTTCGAGCTCATCGGAAGAGAATACTGCATCGACTACGTCACCGTCCACTGGTACACCCGTCACGACAACTGAGATGGCGCAGGGGAGTGTCAAAGTAAGTGTTAATAATCTGGAAGTCACAACAGCAGGATTTGATTGGGAAAACTTCTTAAAAGAACAGGAAGCTTATCGTAAAGCAGAGGTTGCTTATGCTGCAAAAGTTAGTGAAATCATTTCCAAGTATAATCAAGCTAATCGTTTATTAGATCAATATTATCCTGTTAATACTGTAACTGGTGAACGTAGCAGTTTGACGGATAGTTTCTTCAACCAAGACGCGAAATCCCTGTTGACTTCTTTAGTCACGAGCTCCATTACAGCTAATTTACAATCCTATTCTGAAGCGCGTGCACAAGATCAAGCTTTGAAAGAAAGATTGGCTGAGTTAGAAGGACGCAAACAAGAATTAAAAGATCAACTCCAATATATCAGCACGACAAATAGTGATTTGGCTCAACAGATAGCGAATCAGCTGGCATTTTTGGAGGATGTTAAGGCACGAGCTCAGTCTATTGCAGATGGTCAAGAGCAACAAACTGCTCTTCAAGGAACGCATGATACAGAACTTGCGGCGCTCGCTACTGAATTGGATGCTTCTCTTTCTATCACAGGTGAGGTAAAATCCCTTTCAGAACAGAACGTTGAGGAGGCGACTAATGTCAATACTGTCTTCACTACATTTACTAATGATGTACAGGCTGCTCAAGAAAGCGGAGAGAATCTATCTTCTGAGGCAACTGCCCTGATGGAGAGGTTTGAATCAGAATTGGCTGAAAATGGCGACTTTGTAAAAACCTTCACTTCTGTCTTAAGCAATACCTATGACAATGGCGTGCCCAATGAAGTGATTTTGGATTTCTTGTCCGCACCATTGACAGAATCGTCTTCATCTGTAAAAGCAACAGTCAACACCTACAGACCTTTCACCTGGATTTTACTCTTGGAGATGGTGGCCTTGTTTGCAGCTTATGTTTTTGGTACTCATCGTGTGATTAAGGCTGTGAAAGATAAGTTTAAAGTGAGCCGTCTCGAGGATACAGATTTAGTAACGGTGACTGTGCTCAGCATTCTATCACTTCTGGTCGGTGGATTGATCGGGGTTGTATCAAGTCAACAGTTGCAGATTGATAGCGAGTTGATCCCGACTTGGGTGCTGATGATTACCTTGTTTAGCCTATTACTAGCACAAGGTCAGTATCTATTGATAAAAAATGCCAAAGGACTTGGCATGGGGATTAGCTTCTTCATGGTTATCAGCTTTATTTACCTATCCAATGCCATTGGTACAACTGCTAGTTTGACAGGCCTGCCTGCAACACTGAAAGCCATCAACCCTCTTTCTGTTTTAGAAAATAGTTTATCTGGTTACTTTGATGGCGAAGCTGCCAGTCTGACAGTGATTGCTACGGCGCTCGTATTGGGGCTTGGTTTTGCTGGCTTGAGTGCTTTTGTTGATGTGGAAAAATTCCTAAATAAAAAAGAGGATTAAATGAAAAAGATAGCACTTGTTCTTAGTTGCCTGGTTCTCTTTCTTCCGGTTGGGATAGAAGCGTCCGAACTTGGAGACAATAGTCTTCAAATTGATAGTTCACGCATTGAAGTAGAAAAAGAAAAGAAAATAGGTAGTCAGGATTTACTGGTCCAATCTTTGTTTTTGGCACCAGATCAAGCAGAATTGACTGCCAAAAAAGAAGCTGATCAAGTCTTATTAGAGCATCAGCTAAATAGCCTATTCCAAACTGGTGAGAAACCAAGCACGGATATTTTGCAAGTGGGGACCTTGTTTGATACTCGGACCCATAAGGTGATGACAACCAAGGTAGATAGTGGGACAGAGGGAGCTCCAGCAGGGCTTCTCTCTGGCCTGTTTTTTGCTTCTATTGTAGTTGGCATTCTATTGCTTGCAAGTTTAGCAACCTATTTGATGGGTAAGGATGAAGTAGGCCAGGAATAATCTTCTAGTGGTCTATTGGAGGAGATGAGATGGAGACGCATATCAATGTTACCTTACATGATGGAGGACGAATCAGGGACTTACGGATTCCGACTCACATTGAGGTTAGGAGATTAATCAAGGAGTTGGATAGCATCTTCGAAAAAGAGAATGCTAGAAAAAAATACCAACTCCATGTTGTTAATAAGGGGTTCGTTTTGGACGAAGGGAAAGTATTAGCCGATTATCCTGTGACAACGGGAGATATTGTAGAGGTTTTGGAGGTTTAGGGTGAAAGAAGAAACATTTGTCTTTGGTGGACAGGAATTTGTCTTTTTAAAGGGTGATAAAGAGTGGCACCTTGATGTAAAACGGTCTGATGTGGCAACGCAAGAGCTATCTGACCTGCTCTTGTTGGATCTGCACCACCCTCAATTTTTACAACAGGAAATGACGGTGGATGAAGATACTGTTCATTTCACCTATCATCTGGATGCATTTGGGCAAACCTTTGAGGACATGAAGGAGAAAGAGGTCTCTGAAAAACTACGACTTTCTCTCAATGTTTTAGAATTGAAGCAGGCTTTGAAATTGCCAATCACCTTTTTCGTGCATCCGTCATCTGTCTTTATTACTAAGGATGGTCGGGCCAAACTAGCCTATCGGGCTATCCCGGAGAAGATGGTGCCTCAGACCTTGGATGCTGCGGATTTGTTGAAGCAATTAAAATCTTATATCCTTGCCTTATTTACAGAGCATGATTTTATGGATCTTTACAATGGTGCGCTGGATGTGGTTCCTGTACCGGAGTTCTTAGATACCATTCGCAAGGCAGAGGATATGGATAGTTTGGAAGGACTTTTGCAGGGCTATTTTCAGGATAAGTTGGAGGAGGAGAAGGCGACTTTGACAAGGGTTTCTCGCTCTAAGCACCGTCTCTATCGCTATGCGACCATCTGGCTTTCTGCCCTGGCAGGATTATTGGTCTTGCCGCTGATTTATCTAGTTTTCATGCACAATCCTTTCAAGGAAAAAATGCTGGATGCGGATACGGCCTTCATCAAGGTGGACTATCCTGGGGTGATTAGTGAGTTGGAGCGGGTAGAGGTTTCTAATCTTCCCTACACTCAAAAATACACTCTTGCCTATGCCTACATCCAAGGGTTTGATTTGAGTAATGAACAACGTTCTGTTATCTTAAATAATGTAACGCTAAAATCAGATGAGCAATACTTGGACTACTGGATTGAAATTGGTCGTGGTAATAGTCAAGAAGCTTTGGATTTGGCCAAGCGTTTGGATGATTCGGATTTGATTTTGTATGCTCTTTACCAGCAAATGGAACAGGTTCGTGAAAATACGACTTTGTCGGGAGAAGAGCGGGAAACAACCTTGGATGAGTTGAAAGCGGAGTATCAAAAGTATTGGGATACCCGAACTACGATTTTGAATGAAGATGGGTCACAGGTGGAAACAGGTACAAGTTCGACGTCTAGTTCAACCTCTTCTACAGAGCCATCATCGACGAGTCCATCGAGCTCGAGTGGGGAGTAAGCTATGGCAGAGACAGTAGTTTTTTATAAAGATGGTTTTCGCTATGTGGCGGAAGTGTCTGTTGGGAAAAAGATTCTTTTTCAAGGCACAGAAAAGGCACAGGTTTTTGTCTCCTCACTGGATACTCCCTTGACGATTTGGTTAGATGAAGCACAAGTTTGCTATGACTATGATGGAGTGGAAGGAAAGCTTGTATCTGGTATGTCTTTGGCGGGGGGCGTGGTCTATCTTCTTCCGTCGGAGCAGGTGATCCTAGACCCTCTGGATAAGCAGGAATTAACGATTGGCCAGCATGCGGGCAATAGTTTTGTCCTTGCAGGGTCAAGTTGCCATGTCTTGCTCAAACGTAGTGACCAGTCATGGATGCTTTATCGTTTGGCGGGCTCCATCTATATCAATAACCTTTTGATGGAGAAGGGGGAAATGGAGCTGGCTCTTGGAGACGAGCTTGCTTTTGAGGATACTTTTTTCAAATTTTATGCAGATGAGGTCCTGGTTGCGGGTCCTGTAGAGGCTAGTGATGAGTTGGCTCGTAAGTCCGCATCGCGCTATGCTTTTTATGAGGATTATCCAGACTACCATCGTTCTCCACGGATTATCTATAGGAGTTCAGAAGACAGGGTGGCTATCAATGCGCCTTCGAATGCACCTTCAAAACCGTCTGACAGTTTGTTGAAATTAATCTTGCCTCCTCTTATGATGGTGGGGATTACATTGGTTATCATGATTTTCCAACCTCGTGGTCTCTACGTGCTTGCGACCATCGCCATGTCGATTGTGACGTTGGGGATGTCCATTGCTGGCTATATAAAGGGGAGAAAGGATTATCAGAAAGAGCTGAGAGACCGAGAGGGGCTCTATCATGACTATCTGGCTGATAAGGCCAAGGAGTTGGCTGGTCTGACCAAGTCGCAGAAAGATGGTCAGATCTACCATTATCCTGCTATTGAGACCTTGGTGGATCTGGCAGATAACTACCACCATCGGATCTATGAGAAGACGCCTCTTCATTTTGATTTCTTGTATTATCGCTTGGGTCTGGGTGAGGTTCCGGTGTCTTATGACCTGTCCTATGCTCAGACGGAACGGTCGGGCAAGCGGGATCCCTTGGAGTTGGAGGGTTTCCAACTCTATGAACAAAACAAGACCATTTCAGATATGCCCATTGTGGCCAATCTGTCCCATGGTCCTGTCGGCTATATTGGTCCGCGGGCCTTGGTGATTGAGCAGCTCCAACTCATGGTCAACCAAATAGCACTTTTCCATTCCTATCATGATGTGCAGTTTATTACCATTATGCCAGAGGAGGAGAAGGAGCAGTGGGATTGGATGCGGTTCTTGCCTCATGCGACCTTGCAGGACATGAATGTGCGTGGCTTCGTCTATAACCAGAGGACCCATGATCAGGTGCTCAACTCGCTCAATCAGATTTTGAAACTGCGCAGGGCTCAAAAGGAAGACAAGTCCAATCGGGAGTCGACCCTCTTCAGTCCTCACTATGTGGTCTTGGTGACGGATGAGAAGTTGATTTTGGACCATGTCATCATGGAGTTCTTCACAGAGGATCCGACGGAGCTGGGCTGTAGCCTGGTCTTTGTGCAGGATGTGCTGTCTTCTCTGTCTGAGAATATCAAGACCATCATTAACATCAAGGATCGAAACACTGGTCAGCTAGTCATGGAGGAAGGTCAGTTGCGTGAGATTGACTTTGCCTTGGACCACTTCCCAGTCGGCTATGATAAGGAGACCTTGGTGCGCCGCTTAGCTCCGCTAAACCACCTACAGAACCTCAAGTCTTCTATCCCTGAAACGGTGACCTTTATGGAGATGTACGGGGCTGAGACCTTTGAGGACTTGGGTGTTGTCAGTCGTTGGGAAAAGCATGCGCCTTATAAGAGTTTGGCGGTACCTCTGGGTCTGCGTGGCAAGGAGGATATTGTCTATCTGAACTTACATGAAAAAGCCCATGGTCCGCACGGTTTGGTGGCAGGTACCACGGGTTCTGGTAAGTCAGAGGTCATCCAGTCTTATATCTTAAGCCTTGCGGTTAATTTCCATCCGCATGATGTGGCCTTTCTCCTCATCGACTACAAGGGTGGGGGCATGGCCAACCTCTTCAAGGACCTGCCTCACTTACTTGGGACCATCACCAACTTGGATGGTGCCCAGTCTATGCGGGCCTTGGTGTCCATCAATGCGGAGCTGAAGCGCCGTCAACGTCTCTTTGCGACCCATGATGTCAACCATATCAATCAATACCAGAAGAAGTACAAGCTGGGTGAGGTGAGTGAGCCGATGCCTCATCTCTTCTTGATCTCCGATGAGTTTGCGGAGCTCAAGACCAACCAACCTGACTTTATGAAGGAGCTGGTCTCAACCGCTCGTATCGGTCGGAGTTTGGGTATTCACCTAATCCTTGCCACTCAGAAGCCATCTGGTGTGGTGGATGACCAGATCTGGTCCAACTCTCGCTTCAAGCTGGCGCTCAAGGTGGCAGATCGGAGTGACTCCATGGAGATGCTTAAGACGCCAGATGCGGCTGAGATTACCCAGGTGGGTCGTGGCTATCTGCAGGTCGGAAATAATGAAGTCTATGAACTCTTCCAGTCTGCCTGGTCTGGGGCTGAATACCAGCCAGATAAGGATGAGCAGGGGATTGAGGACCATACCATCTATGCCATCAATGACATCGGTCAATATGAGATTCTCAACCAAGACCTGTCAGGTCTGGATCAGGCTGAGTCCATCAAGGAGGTTCCGAGTGAGCTTCAAGCTATCGTAAGTAAGCTGAAAGCCTTGACAGAGCGCCTGTCCATCCAGGCCCTGCCGCAACCATGGTTGCCTCCGCTTTCTAAGGAAATCTTCCTGCAAGATCTACGACCACAAGGTTTCAAGGACTTGTGGGGACAGGCAAGTGGTCTGGTTGCACGCTTGGGGATGGTGGATATTCCAAGTCGCCAGAGCCAAGAAGTCTTGGAACATGACTTTGAAAAGGATGGACACATCGCCCTCTTCTCTAGTCCAGGTATGGGGAAATCGACCTTTGTTCAAACCCTAGTGATGGACTTGGCACGCCAACTGACACCTGAGGAGCTACACTTCTATCTCTTGGACTTCGGTACCAACGGACTCTTGCCGTTGAGAGATCTGCCTCATACTGCGGATCTATTGATGGCGGAGGATACAGAGAAGTTGACCAAATTCATGCGTCGGATTAAGGATGAGTTGGCTAAGCGCAAGGCGGCATTTAGTCGCTATGCCGTCCCAAATCTCACCCTCTATCGACAGGCGAGTGGAGACGAGCTTCCTGTTATCTTCTTGGTTTTGGATAATTTTGATGGTTTGAAAGAGGCAAGCCTTGGAGCTGAAATGGAGACTCTCTTACAAACTCTGGCACGTGAAGGAGCCAGCCTCGGAATCTACCTGGTCCTCACAGCTGGTCGCAGTGGGGCTCTTCGCCCAGCTTTACAAGCCAGTCTGAAAACACGTTTGGCATTGAAATTGACGGATGACGTCGAATCTCGTACCATTGTCGGTCGTCACCAACATGTGATGGAAGAGGTTCCTGGTCGAGGCTTGGTTCATTTGGATGAGGTTGAGGTCTTCCAAGTAGCCCTTCCAGCCTATGCCAAGGACTCCTTTGGTCTGGTGCAGGCTGTACAGGATGAGGCAAAAACCATGGCTGCTTCTTGGACTGGTGCACTACCAGAAGGCATACCAGTCATGCCTGAGAGCCTGAGTTTTGAAGAGTTTGCAGGTCTAGCAAGCGTGCAAGAAGCTGTCGCAGGTGGTGAGCTACCAATCGGACTAGACTTTGAGAATGTGGAAAGTGTTGGTTTGAAGCTTGACCGCTTTAAGCATTTTGTTTACCTGTCAGATAGAGAAGAGCAGGTGCAAGCAATTGGCGAGCATTTACTGAAGACCATGCAAGAGTTGACATCTTACCAAGTTATGTTAATCGACACAGCAGGAACGTTTGCTCATCATCAAGGGAACTGTAAAACCTATCTCTCAGGTCAGTCCCTGATTTCAGATATGGCTGAGCAACTTCTGTATGAACTGGAACGGAGACAAGCAGAAGGCTTTACTGAACATTTCTTTGTGGTGATTTCTAACTATGAGAGCTTCCTATCTATGACGGGTGCTAGTCAAGACAAGATGGCTTTACTTTTATCTCAAGGTCCACAGGTTGGCTTACACTTAGTTGTTGGTGGCTTGTATAACTTTATCGGAGTTAAGACGGATGCGGCTGTTAAAGTCTTGCGTGAGCAAGCTCAACAATTCCTATTTGGAATGAAATTAAATGACCAAAGCATTGTGGATAAGGTCTACAATAGCAAGGAGTCACACCCTGCTATGGATGAAGTCTATCTCCACAATCGCAGTCAATATGACTTGATAAAAATAAGCCAATGGAAGGGAGAAGGATGATATGATAGAGAATAATAGCTACACAGCTCAATCGTGTGCAACGAGTATTAGTCAGGCCGCAACACGATTAGCGGGTCATGGGCTGAGCGAAAAGGATTATGGTAGTGAATACTTAGGCAAGGATTCTGCCTCCAGTGCTATTGATCAAGAAAACAATGATACAGACCAGCTGGCAAGCCAGCTAATGCAGTTTGTACGCTTAATCCAACAAACGGATCAGGAATTCCAGGCGGTAGATGCTCGATTGAGTAGTCAAATTATGGAGCAAATCGAAGTCCTAGCCCCATCATATAGTGCCGATTTCACCCCTCGAGCAGGTTTGTTTTAAGGAGTGTTTATGGCTGAAACAAAGAAAATAGATACACTGTACACAGAGGAAAGAAAAACACAGGAACGCTTAGATGACTTGGTCCGTTCGAAGCATCATTATCAGATGTTGGAAGAAGATGTCGTCAATGGTCGTGGGGAGGTCCTGCTTCATTTACGCGAGATAGAAGCTCGATCTCCTGATTCAAGGGAAGTCTGTGAACTCATAGGACTATTTGAGGATGGAATTCGTGGGGTTTCACAGAGCATCATCACCCATCAGGAAAGCTTAACTAAGGAAGAAGTGCGGCTTCAGAGGGTTTTAGACGATTTATATTATGAAAGGCAGAAACTCAGTTTAGGGGCTTCTGCGGGGAAGGAGGAAGAGAATGGTAAAAGTTAATCTTGTAAGTATGAATACTCATATTTCCTCAGTAAAGGATATATCAGGGCAACGGATTGCCAGCCTGCAACAAGTAATCAGTTCCTTGGACCAATTTTACAGTGCTGGTAGTTTGCAGGGTCAGGCTTATACCAATGCCAAGGATTTTGGTCAAGATGTTTTAAGGTCCTTGGCCCAGGGCTTGATTCTCTATTCAGAAGAGTTGAGTCAGAGTGCGAGCCAACTTGGGAGCTTATATAAGTCCATTGTAGGGGATGAAAGCTTGGATGAATCGGTTTTGCGTGCCAACATCGCCTCTTATCAAGCCAGTCTTGCTCATCAGTCTTATATTTACAATCGTTTGATGGGAGAGGATATCCTTAATTTTCGCTCACTTAACAGTCTCCACAGTGCTATGAGCATCACCAACAACAGCCTACAGAAAGAGCAGGAGAAGTTGGACAGGCTCTTAACCTTTAATAGTCAGTCTGCCTCCGTTTTTTCGGACTTGGCTCGACTTAAACAGTCTATCACCAGTGGCTTTTCGGAAGTCCGAAGTAGTTTTGGGCAACACGCTAGTCAGGGTGGTTTCAGCATCCCCGACAAGATGGCTTGGAAAAAGGATCTTGATGATAGGTGGAAGGAACGTGTTGATGCCATTCGGTCTGGATATGAAGCAGTTGTAAGGAAAGCGGAGAAGGGCGAGGAGTTGACAGAAGAGGATATTCGTGTCATTAACCGATATGTACATGAAAATCCGCATCTGACTCTTGCACCGTCTATCCAGAAAGCTACGGAAGTTTACGCAATCATTCGAAAATATGAGGAAGTAGTAAAAAAGTTAGAAAATGGAGGAGAATTAAGCAAGGAAGATATTGCTAGCATTGAAGATTTTATACAGGAACGTCCAGACTACTTGCTTGACTCGATAGTTAGTAATGCGCTTATGGTTCATGAGGTTGGGGGTGCTAGCTCTTATGCTAAAGGTGCTAGTTACCTAAGTACTGGAAGTTTAGCTGGTACGGAGGCCCTTGCTAGTATTAAGAAAATAAAGAATGGAACTTGGTGGCGTAAACCAGTTTCTACAACGTACTCTAAAACTGGCTATAAAACTTGGAGACAGGTTAGTGGAGAAGTAAGTCGTTTTAAGAATGTTAAAGTGGCTAGGAGTGCAGATGAACTGATAAATGGTGCTGGGAAAATTGTCAAAGGTGGTGGGGCGAAAGGAGCTCTCAAGAGTGTTGGAACTCTGGGAGGCGCTTTGGCTATATTTGATGGTGTTACAACTTACTTTGACAGAGTTGATCAATATGGTACAGTTAATGCGACAGTTGATGGAGTTGCTCACACTGCAACTGCTGTTGGCTCAATTTATGTTGGTGCTGCAATAGGTTCTTTGATACCAATACCAGTGGTTGGCACAATCGCAGGAGCTGCCGCAGGTTATGTGTTTGGAGGTATAGTGAATACACTATACGATGGTTTAGTACGTAATGATTGGGACGGGGATAACTGGGCTTTATGGTGAGTATATGTTTTTAAGAAAAATTATTTATATTGGTGAGTCTGAAAATGGTGCAGTTTATTTTGATACGGAGAGGCAATTAGCACTGTCAGCTCCCAAAAGTCAACTGCTCAATACAGAAGGAGCTGGTAAGGTTAACCGCTTTATCCCTCTATTGGTGGGTTTTCTTATCGTAGGCGGTGGGACCAGTTTTTTCACGGTTGCCAACCCATTTGGAGGTCGTTATAGCTATGGAACTTTGATTTTTTTAGGGGTTACTTGGCTTTTTGAATTTATTGGTATGGTATGGCTTTTAGAGAGAGCACTTTATAAAAATGTTCAACAAGCACAACCTACCAACCGACAAAACTTTAGGGTGGCGGTTTATAATAATCTAATCTGGCGTAATTTTAGTGATAAAAAGGTGACAACTGGTAAAATAGTAGTTTGTTGGCTTTTTGTATCGATGATATTTTTAGTAAATATTGCTTGTTTCCCTATATTTCAAAATACAATTTTGCCGTTAATTTTGAATAGTTCAAGTATTGGTAGTGAAATAATAATGCTATCATTATTGGGGATTATGCCTTTCAGTTTGGTACTTCTAATCTGGCAAAATAATCCAATACGTTTCATGAATCTTGTAGGTAAATACCAAAAGCGAGAGATTAAATGGGGTAAGGAATCCAAGGCTAAAGATTAATTTGTAAGTGGAAAGGAATAGAATATGGTTGAAGAAATTTTGCCGTTAGGCAGTGTCGTTACATTAAGAAATGGAGACGGCACAGAGTTGGTAATTATTGCAAGAGCAAGTATAGTCGTTGAAAATGATGAAGAAATCTATTATGACTATGGTGCGGTTTTGATTCCTCAAGGAATGATGACCCCTGACAATGTTTTCTTTTTTAATAGAGAGAATGTTCAAGAAATTAAATTTAGAGGTTATGAAAATAACGATGAAAAACTATTTGCTAAACAATATAATCAAATGATTGAACATTCTCCATATCCCAAAGGAACTGTTTAGTTTACAAGTTGTTAGTCATAAGATTAGAGTTTAAACTGTCCAGTAAACAGTTGGCAGGAGTAGAGTATCCATTTAAGAATATGACGCATACAAATTATTGCCTAATTAATAACAGAATCCAGACAAGGTCAACTTGTCTGGATTTTTTGGTATAATGGAAGAGTAGATTCTTCATTGATAAATAAACTGAGAGGCTAGACCTGGTCTAAAGCGGAGCTTGTTTGGAAGATGGGGTTAGGATGACTATTTTATTCCAGTTTTGAAACAGGAAGGGAAGCTCGGCAATTTCCCCAAAATATCCTAATCGAGAGTATGAATCGGTTTTGCGTGCCAACATCGCCTCTTATCAAGCCAGTCTTGCTCATCAGTCTTATATTTACAATCGTTTGATGGGAGAGGATATCCTTAATTTTCGCTCACTTAACAGTCTCCACAGTGCTATGAGCATCACCAACAACAGCCTACAGAAAGAGCAGGAGAAGTTGGACAGGCTCTTAACCTTTAATAGTCAGTCTGCCTCCGTTTTTTCGGACTTGGCTCGACTTAAACAGTCTATCACCAGTGGCTTTTCGGAAGTCCGAAGTAGTTTTGGGCAACACGCTAGTCAGGGTGGTTTCAGCATCCCCGACAAGATGGCTTGGAAAAAGGATCTTGATGATAGGTGGAAGGAACGTACCGAGCGGATGAGAGATACTTCTAGTCCAGCGGATTTCAGGAAGTTGGAGGAGAGGGAAGCAGCCCAGACTGAAGCGTTTAATACAGTTGTCAATAAGCTTAATAGTGGGGAACAACTTTCTGAGGCTGACATTAATACTATATTAGCCTATGCTTCAACCCATAGAGAAACTGAGTTACCTGATAATGTTGTCAAACTAATCTTAGCAACAACATTATCAGCCTCTGGAGTTGAGGATAGTGACTTAGAAGCAAGTCTTCAAGAAGTTTGGAATCAGTTGAAAGAAAATGTTTCGGTTGGTAGTATTACATACGATATTATTACTTCATCTTTGGAAGAGATAGCAGATAATCCCTCTGCTTCTCTACATGCTATTAATGCTGTTTCAGGAAATCTATCACAGTCCATCGATGACCTTGCTTTACAGGCTAATAATTACTTTAGTGTTCGAACACCGTATGGAAATATACAATATGCTAGCTCGATGGTAGATGACCTTGCGTTTTCTGGTACGCAGGCTGTAACGAATAATGCCATTCGAGCAGGCTCTGTGGTAAATTTTCTATCACGAAATGCTGGGTTAATCAAAACGCTTACAATTGTGTACGATTATGAAAGTCAAGTTAGCGAAGGAACCAGTCGGACAAATTCAGCTATTAAGACAGCTGCACATGTAGGAATTAGTTTTTCTGCTGGAGAAGTTGGAGCTATCGCTGGAGCAAAAATTGGTGCAGCGATTGGTACTGTTGCAATTCCTGGTGTAGGGACTATAACTGGTGCGGTGTTAGGTACTATAGCAGGCTTCGCAATAGGTATAGGGCTATCTATTGTAGGAACAGCCGTATTTGATGCAGTATATGACACTTATATAGGAGAACATGTTGACAATGCAGTAGACAAGGCTAAAGAAATTGTTGAAGATGTCGGTGATGCCGTATCTAGCTGGTTTGGTGGATTAGGTTCTGCCTTCGGTTGATTGGAGTAAGAGGTTATATGAAAATTAATCCAAATAATTATTTTGTAATAGGGGGATTTGGTCAAAAGTCTGTTTTTATTAGTAAAGACTACACGTTGCCTTATTATGTTAGTCAAAAAGACGTAGAGGTTAGAAGTGGTGTGATGAAAGTACCAACTGGTGTGACGTTTGCAACGACGATGTTGATCCGAAGATTGGATTCAAGGAACATGACCCCAAATCCAATTTTTCTGTTAATTGGTTTTGTTTTGGTCTATTTTTCGGTTGAATGGGTTCTTCGACGCTATGCAGAGGAGACACACGATGTTGATGTGTATACTTTTTCAGATGATGAAGCTCTTCTAACATTTGTCAATGAAAATCAAAAGCGTAACAACAAGATGCTGTTGATTCTAATTGTTTTACTCATTTTCACTCTTCTATTCGGATTGCTTTACTTTAAAATAAACTCATTTCTATTCCTTTTATTCTCAGTACTGTCATTTTTTTGCTTTGCGTTATGGTCAAAAAATCAGATTTTCAAGCGTATGTTTATTTTACATAAAATTAAAAAAGAGCTTATTCGATGAAATATTTATCATCTATGACACCTATATAGGAGAGCATGTTGACAATGCAGTAGACAAAGCTAAAGAAATTGTTGAAGATGTCGGCGATGCCGTTTCTGGGTGGTTTAATAATCTCGGTTCTGCAATCGGTTAGAAGGGGTAAATATGAAAGTCAAATTAAGAGATTACCATGTTATTGGTGCAATTGGAAAACGTGCGTTACTAATCCACAAAGATTTACAGAAGCCATTCTATATTGCTACTGAAGAAGATGACACAGAATCAAATGGGTGGAAAATTCCAGCGGGTATGACTTTTGCGGTAACAGTTTTGATTCGAAAAATTTTCAAGCGAGTTTACCACTTTTATTAGTTGGTTTCTTGGTTGTCTTTTTATCAGTCGAATGGATTTATCGAAAATTCCCTCATACTATTTTGGAAGTGGAAGAATATCATTTTGAAAACATATCGCTTGAAGAAGTGTTAATAGATGCTACGAAACGGAATAATACCTTAATAAAATTTTTTATAGTATTTTTACTAGTAACATTGATTTTTGCTATTTTGTATTTAAATATGCATCTATTTATTTTCCTTTTTCTTTCGTTGGGGATGTTCGTTTGTACAGTACTTTTGGCAAAATACCAGATTTTCAAGCGCATGTTTGTTTTACATAAAATCAAAAAGGAGTATATATGATGAAATATTTACCAATTGGAACGGTTGTACAGCTAAATAATGGTCAAGTCAAATTAATGATAGTAAGCCGATTCCCCCTATATGATAATCAAGGAGAAATTGGATATTTCGATTATTCAGGATGCATTTATCCTCAAGGAACAGCTGATAACCAGTTTTATTATTTTAATGAGGAAGATATTAAAACAATTTGGTTTGAAGGCTATGTAGATGGTCAAGAAGAAGAATACCGTAAAATTGCTAGGAATGAAGTTGGTAAGATAACTTATCCTAGATTTACTTTAGAGAATATCAAAAATTAGGTAGCTTTTCAAAGGCTATTCCGATGACGAAGAAAGTCGATTTATGGAGATCTACGGACAATGGGAGTCTGATTTACAAATTCCCCGTAAACAAGTCAAATAAGACTTTGATTTGAAGTAGGACCATTTCGGTGGTTTACTCAAGTTATTTCTATCCAGACAAGATTACCTTGTCTGGATTTTTTGGTATAATGGAAAGGTAATATTCTTCCTTGACACATAAGAAGCTAGGCTAGACTTTGTTTAAAATGGAGGTAGAAAAAGCAATGAAATACAGGTCACTAGGTTGTTTTTCTCTTTGAATAAAGTGAGTAGCTCTGCCATTTTTCAAAAAACAGCCCCTCTTCAGTCCTCACTATGAGGTCTTGGTGACGGATGAGAAGTTGATTTTGGACCATGTCATCATGGAGTTCTTCACAGAGGATCCGACGGAGCTGGGCTGTAGCCTGGTCTTTGTGCAGGATGTTCTGTCTTCTCTGTCTGAGAATATCAAGACCATCATTAACATCAAGGATCGAAACACTGGTCAGCTAGTCATGGAGGAAGGTCAGTTGCGTGAGATTGACTTTGCCTTGGACCACTTCCCAGTCGGCTATGATAAGGAGACCTTGGTGCGCCGTTTAGCTCCGCTTAACCACCTACAGAACCTCAAGTCTTCTATCCCTGAAACGGTGACCTTTATGGAGATGTATGGGGCTCCAGCGACCGGTAAGACTACTTTCTTACAGACTACGGTCTTGGATCTAGCTCGTCACTATAGCCCATCTGAACTCCATATCTATCTGATGGACTTTGGGACGAGTGGTCTGGTTCCAATGGGGGATTTACCACATGTGGCGGATGTCTTCCTCTTGGATCAGGGAGAGAAGATTGGTAAGTTTATCCGTCTTTTGGAGAAGGAGATCAACCGTCGCAAGAAATTGCTTACGGAACATCGTGTGGGCACCTTGTCCATGTACCGTCAGTTGACAGGACAGGTGGAGCCACGTATTGTCATTGCCTTGGATAGCTTTGAGTCTATGAAGGATGAGAGTTTTGAGGCAGAATTACTCAAACTCTTGACCCGCATTTCTCGTGAGGGTCAGGCCATTGGTCTTCACCTTGTGGTGACGGCTAGTCGTCAGGCCAACCTTCGTGCGACCTTCTACTCTAACTTCAAGCACCAGTTGACTTTGAAGCAACACGATAAGACAGAAGTCCGCAGTGTTGTTGGGTCTACTGGTCTTGCGGATATAGAGGATATTAAGGGACGTGCCCTCTATAAGGGAGAGGAGGTTTATAGCCTCCAGTTGGCACTTCCCCTTCGTGTGGACCACGACATAGAGCTGGTGGATCAGATGCGTGAGGAAGTGAGTCGTCAGAAGGCTGCTTGGACGGGTCAGGTTCCAGAAGCTATCCCAATGGTGCCAGAGGAGCTGACCCGAGAGGACTTCCTCAGTCGTGCTAGTGTTCAGAAAGCCATCGCCTCTGGTCAGATTCCACTTGGACTGGATCTGGAGACGGTGGAGGCTGTGAGTTGGAAGATTAACAAAGGACCACTTCTGACATTAGGTGACCAAGCAGAGCAGGTGTCAGGCATGATGCAGGAACTAATCGCAGTTCATCAAGAAGCTCAAAAGTCTATGCTTGTTTTTGCACCAGAATTGCATTCGCTAAAGGTTGAGTCAGGAGTAACCGTATTGACCAGTGTAGAAGCTATGCATGAGATGATTGAAGCTTTGGATAAACGGATCCAAGAGCGCATGCAGAGCGAAGAAACAGGTCACGATCTAAGCATATTCCTCTATCAATTGCCAGAATGGGTCGGTCAGCTTGACGGGGAACATCAAAAACTCTTGGTAGAGATTTTAGAAAAAGGTCATAAGGTTGGCTACGGAGTTCTTGTCTTTAGTGATATGAGCTTGAGTAGGCAATTGGATAGTGTATCAAAAGCGGTCAAGACCGTTGGTCAAGCTGTTTTGAGTATGAAATTAAGTGACCAGACAATCGTCACCGCCAGCAACAAGCCTCTTCGAGAGTCGAATTTAGGACCACAAGAAAGCTACTATATTGTAGATAAGCAAGCGACGAAGATAAAGGTTAGCGTAGGATAGAGAGGAGGTCGTAATGGGAAAAGCAGAGATACGTGCAAATATTTCTTATTACAGAGGTCAAAGAAACAAATTGAGAGGAAAGATCGCCAAGTTGCGAAACGCTCGGATAAGGCTTTATCAAACAAGTACCACGGTCAAGTATGTTTTGAATAGCCATGAGGCTATCAAATCACAATACCATCTGGCAGGAACTCCCTATCTGGAAATGACCGATAGGGAGAAAGAGGAAACCAAGTCAGTAGAACGGTATTTCAAGACCCAGAAAGAATTCTTTTTAGAGGAGATTGATCGGAAGATTAGTCAGTATGAAACCAGTATAGCCTCTTATGACCGCTCCATTTATATGTTACAAGAGGCATTGGCGATGGCAGATGATTAGAAGAGGAGGGAAGTATGGCACGAATAAGTGTAAGTAATTTATCAGGCTTATCCAATTTTGGGAGCTCGATCAGCCGTTTTTCGGATAATTATCGAAGTGCAATAGGCTCCACTTATCGCAGCTTCCAGATGAAAGTGGATGGGGAGCAGGCTGAGGCTATTTCAGCCTTTTTGGCCAAGTTGAATCAGGTTCAGGCTACGGTTTTTGACACCTACCCGACCGTCCTTGATTCTTATGCGCAAGCAATTAGTCACTATGAGGATCGATTGAGAGGGCTGGGCTTTCAGACTAGAGCCTGGACGGATGATGCAGGGGCTAGTAGCGTTTCAGGAAAGTTGACTGGTGAACAAATTGATCACATTCAGGAGGTTAAAAATAAGCTTCAATCTGCCATGAATCAGGCATCGGATGCTTTAGATATTAGTGATTTTTCACTGAATGGAAAGGTTTCTGGGATGGAAGCAAATCTGATGGAAGCAGGTCGTCGTCGGACAGAGATGGACCAGAGGCTTCAGGAGGCCTATGAGTCCTTTATGAGGGATTTGGATCTTGTCATACAAAACTTTGAGAGTTTAAAGGGACCGTTGGCTAATGCGCAGTCTGTGATCCAGATTCCAGCAGCAAGCATTGCGACGGCGATTCAGAATGGGAGCTTGGCACCGGGGGAGGTCGTTCCGTATCTGGATGCGGTGACATCAAAAACGGATGCCCAAGCCTTAGAGGCAATCATAGGTCCTTATCCAGGAGATGTGATGGCGGTCAATCCGAATGCCATCAGCGATTCCATGTATAGTGTCATAGCAGAGGAAATCAATCAGTGGACTGCTCAAGGTGGAGTGGCTAAGCTAAATCATCTAACAATCGCCATGAGTGTCAATGATGTGGGTCAGAATGATATTTTTACTAATCGCCTCTTGATTGTGGAGGATATCAAAGCTGTCACTTTGTTAAACCAGATGCATGAGCTTTATCAAAACAAACCTGTTTATCCAGACGGTGGCAATGCCAAGGAGATAGCGGATTATCAAGCCCAGATGGCACTCTATGAAATTGAGATGGAAGCCTATGAACACCAACTTGAAACCTTGAACAAGGGGACAGGTCTGGTCAATAGTTTACAGTTTTTACGTATCGGCATCAGCAAAGAGAAAAAAGATTTTGGAGTCGAAGGTGCACCAGATATTCATGACTATACCCAGATTGGTGCCAAGATTTCTATTGACAAAGGGAATGATATAACATTTGAAGTGCATCGCAACCATCTTAACTCAATTTATGGTACGCCAACCATTCAGATGTGGAATAATATGGGACAGAGGAAAAGTGAGGAATATATCTCATCCTTAGGCGAAAGTCGTCTTTCAAGTTTGGGTGGAGAAGTTGATCAGCGCCTTTTTGAATTAAAACAAGAGAGGATAGAGGCTAAGAAGGAACTGACTTCCAATACAATAGAATCGATTGTTAAAGGTACAATCTCCCTTCATCCATATGGAGCTATGGCTCTTCAGGGAGCAGAGGCCTTGGCATCGCTTTCTGGAACGGATAAGGCAGATGCCGCTTCTAAGGGTAAGGCCATTGCGGATAGTTCCTACGAGAAGGTCAAGGAACTTTACAAGAACAAGACAGGCCAAGACTTGGAGCCAGAAACCATCCAGAAATATTCACAGGTAACTTCTAAGGGGCTTGATGTGGCAATCGAAATCCTAGGGCATCAGCAACAGTTTGAACAGTTGATGGGAGAGTTGGATAAAAAAGGCGATGAAGCTACTCAAGACTTCTTGAAGCTCTTATTCGACCAGGGAGGCTGGAGTATTTCCACTGATACCGAAGATCCCTTTGGGCAGCTGGATAGCCAAGGTCAGAATGGTAGTGTTTACCCAAGCAAGAGTGTGGCTAGCACCTCTAGCTACTACGACTTCAATGCCTATCAGCGTCTCAGGGAGTTTGACGATTATGGCTTGACCAAGTTTGCGGAAGAACAAGGCATCAAAGAAGAAATATTAGATGACATACTAAGTTCGAATGACCCAGAGTTACGAGCCTATCTGTTGGGTCAGGAGACCTATCTCGATCCCAAGACCCAGACAGAGAAGCCAGTGGATCTGAGTCTGTCTACCATGTCGGCAGACCAAGTGGTTGAGTTTAAAGAAGTTGCAGAAAAAATAGGAGAAGATAACTTGGATGCTTTAAATACCTATATGGAAAACCACTATGGAGATAATAGATGATGAAAAGGAGGAGTATTCGATGGAAAAAAACAAGTTTTTTCACAAAGTAATAGGGCTACTTTCCCTTTGTTTCCTCCTGTCAGCCTGTACAGAAGCACATGCCGTAAAGCCTGAGGAAGATAAACTCTTTAAGGATTACATTATTACCCCAGTCTTAGAGGTGGAAGACTACCGCTTTGTGGCAGATGGGAATGGTATCGTCGTTGACTGGAAGGTGACCAATCAGGATGAGGTGGAACAAGCGGGAAGTGAAGGTTCAGAATTTCCAGCCGCCAATAAGAATTATCTGATTCGAAAAGTCCTTAAGAAGAGAAGTCGCTACCCGGATCCAACGATCAAGGAGTTGGGAGAGGATGAGTATATCTACTTGGATGTCTATGATCTGAGAACACCGAGCCTAACGAAGAAGCGGATTGACCTTGTGGAGGTCAGTCTGGCCTATCTGCAGGATGAGAACTACAAGGTCTATGGTGCAGGGAGATTTGACAATCTCTTTCAGATTGGCGAGTCCAACTATACCTACATTTCCGTTGGGAAGGATGGTATAGAAAAGGGGCTTCTACTTAATCTGGATACAGGCCTGGTCGAGGGGGAAGCACCCTATACAAAGCCACAACTAACCAACCGAGAATACTTTAACTTGAGTACTTATGTAGAAGGAGAATCTCAGTTGTTGTTTATAGGTGATGGGTCAAGAAAGACCGAGCTCTATGATGGCTCGATCAATCTGAGGGATGTGGATGTCCATGCGGCTGTCATTCTTGACCAGGAAGATGCGGAAGCTTATACGCTCTATGAGGTTGTGGATAATACAATCGTCAATCAAGAGGGAATCATAGCGACAGAAGAGTTGTTTATGAATAGCGGTTTGAAGTTCTATGATCAAGCTTACCTAGATGGGATTTCGACGTTCGACGGTGAAGACCACCGGATTACTAAGTTCGAGGACATCGCGACCTATGCCAAGAAGCCAGAGGAGTACAACAATGACTAGTCAAAAGAGTATCAACCCTAACCAGATTTTGAGCATCAAATCCAGCTATGAGGATATGTCTGGGATGATCGCTGATAGCGCAGACTTTTTCGATTCTGATGATGCTTCGAAAGAAAAGGTGGCCTCCACTACTAGTCGGCTTAAGTCAGTGAGTCAAGAGATTGTTTCGACAGTTGAGCAGTTGGATGGCTACTTGAACATGGTGGCAGAAGCCTTTCGTCAAGCAGATCAGTCAATTGCCAATTCCATCGAGGAAAGTCTGGTGAACGGAAAGGAATTAAGAAAAAGAGATATAACTAAGAGCTCATCCTATCAGATGTTGCCATAAACCAATCCAGACAGGATTATCTTGTCTGGATTTTAGGTATAATAAACAAATATTATAATCTGATAAGGATGAGTAAAAATGAAAAAAACAGTATGGAATGCCTCTTTAGAAGAGAGTATGAATCTTGTAACGGATAAATATATACAGACTTCCCTAGAAGATATTGAAAAAAATGGCTACAAAAAGAAAATTTTGGGATTTTTAACGGTCGAGTTTTTTATGTTTTTATTTTCCTTTATTGGCCCCTACTCTGATAAAGAAGTTGGGAAGATACTATATGTAGATGCGGAAATTCTATTCTCAATCCCACTTTGGTTAGGCCTTGTTGTGATTGTTCTTTACTTATTTGATACAAGGAAGATACGCCACAGTCGAATTTTATCTTATTACTATTTTAATAAGAATATGTTCTTGATGATGAGTTTACTTAATTTTCAAGCAATTGTTCTATTTACTATTGGTTCAGCTATGTTTTTTGGTTCGCTAATTGCAGTCATTCTGAACCTGTCTATCATAATTTTTGTAATCGTAGAAAGATACCTATGGTTTAAGAAGGAAGTTTTGAATGGCTTATATGGAAACCAATCGGTTTCCAATCCCTTAAATGATGTGATGGAGAAGTTTGTTGTCTTAGGGAGGAAATATGGTGGCTTAATCGTCTTTCCCTTCGTTCTGTTTCGTCTCTTTTTACCTAATAAAGGTGAAGGGATTTATGAGAATGATATTCTAAGAAGTTTAGTCATGATTTTTGGGATTGCTGGGCCTATATTACTTTTCTATTTTTCAGTAGCAATAGTGTTTAGTTGTATTCAAGGATTTTATATTAATAAATATATGGAAGACTATCGTATTCTCTCAGGATATAGCATTGAAGACTGGTATGGTAAAGAATCCAAGCGATATAAGGAAAGTTTGGGAGAGTAGGTTTTGTTTAAATCGTCTTAATTTACTTTTGGTTTATGGCTAAGTAATGGATTCAAAAATCCCAAGTTACATAATTTTTTTGATGCAACTTGTAAACCCAGACAGGGTCAAGTTGAAAATTACCAAAGAAATAGAATAGGAGAGTAGGATGCAAAAAGAAAAAATGACAGTAGAAGAGTTCTTACAACTGAAGAAGGATGCTCAGGTATCCTTGATTCTGTTTATTGTTTTTGGGCTGGTCTTGTTTTCAAGTATGCTTTATATTACAGCAATTGGTGCAAGAACACAAATGTACAATTCTATAGGGATTACAGTGTTTTTATCTGTGGCCATGACAGCTTTTAGACCCTATTTTTTACCAAAAAATATCTTAGAGAAAAAACAACCTGAGCTGAAGCAGTATTCGACAGAGGGCTACTCAGTTTCTAGTGCCTTTCTAAAAAGGGTTTTTCTAGTTTATTCGGTTGCGATTATTGTGGTTGTTTTCGGTTTTGCCTCTGCCTACGCAACTCGGGTTGAGACCATTCTTCCCGATGATACCTTACCAAGTCTGGAACAGAAGTCTATTATCGAGCAAAAATTGGAGGGCAACAGTAATGAGTGATGAGTATTTGCTTAGTTGTATTATCAATAGTCGTGAAAAGCTTGCAAAGTATAAACGAGTAAGGAATACTATTATGAGTCATAATCTTCATACTCAACGTAGCCTATCTGGTCTCCAATCCTACATTGAGCATTGTCAGAAGGTCATTGATAGGATCGATAGTCAGGAAGGATATGGGGATGACTTTACAGAAAAGGTTATCAACCTGACTTTTCAGTATGCCCCATCAGACAATGGTCTTGCTTTCCTTGTGCAAGTTCAAAAAGTATTACAGCCGACAGATATTCGTTTGAAGGTTGTTGTGCCAGAGTAGAGTTTTAAGTCCAGACAGGGTCAACTTGTCTGGACTTTTTGGTTAGTGGAAGCATAAAAAAATTCACTGGATTAGTCCAGTGAAATAGGGATATAGAGCTCTAAGGGTACAGCTATTTATTTCATGTTTTTCAAGACTTTCTCAAAACTCTCCGATCGTGCTTCCACGCTGATTTCTTCGAGTGTCAGTGGATGCGTTAAGCTGAGTTTTTGGGCGTGGAGCATGAGGCGGGGGGCAGCGACTCGACTGTAAAGCGGGTCACCAATTAGGGCATGACCATGGTGGGCTAGGTGGACCCGAATCTGATGTGTCCGCCCTGTCTGAAGGCGACAGGAAACGAGACTATTTTTGCCAAGGGTCTTCAAGAGGCGGACCTGGGTCAAAGCTCCCTGTCCCTTGCGGTTGTCGACCACCCGCTTTCTGCGGTCGTGTCGGTCCCGTCCGATTTTATCAGTGATAGTCCAGTCTGTCTTTCTTAGCTGACCTTGGCAGAGGGCCAGGTAGTCACGGTAGATGACCTTGTCCTCCAAAAGCCGATTGAGAATGGGCAGGATAAAGGGATTTTTGGCAAAGAGAATGGCTCCGCTGGTTTCCATATCCAGCCTGTGGACCACATAGCAGGTCTGACCGACATAGGCGGATACATGGTTGAGCAGGGCGATTTCCGTCGGCTCATTGCCGTGGGTTTTCATGCCTTCGGGCTTGTTGACGATAATCAAATGCTCATCTTGATAGAGTTCCTCCACCAAGTTCGCCTGCCCCAGAGGGATGCTTTTTTCAGGATAATCTTCCTGGTCAAAGGTCAATTCTAGCAGGTCGCCTGCAGCAATCGGACTCTGCCAGTTTATCAGCTCTCCGTTGACACGGACATGCTTCTTGGTACGGAGGAAGTGGCGGATTTTTCTGGGAATGAGAAAATAATCTTCCAAGACTTCCTTGACAGTCAGTTGTGGAAAGGCTTGGGGAATGCGAATGTCAATTTTCATCTTATAGGCTGGTTGAGTGCTTGGGTTGCACTTTTTCATTTGGATTGAGGTAGTTCATGGCATTGTTGACGGCGGTTGGGGCTTCGCCCAGTCCAGTCGCAATCAGATCAACCTTTCCTTCATAGAAACAACAGTCACCGATAGCATAGATACCAGGAACAGAAGTTTCTTGCTTGCTGTTGACCACGATGCGGTGGCGATTGAGTTCCAAGCCCCATTCTTTCAGCGTACCGACAGATGATTTGAAACCGTAGTTGACAAAGAGGTGGTCGAAAGACAGGCTGAGCTTGTCCTCGCTCTTAACCTTGTCAAAATGAATGCTAGAAGCTCTGCCATTTTCCCCAGAGAGCCCTTTAGGGACAAAAGGTGTGTGGATGCTGACGCTGGACTGCTTGAGCTCTTCCACGCTGTGCTCGAGGGCTCGGAAGTTGTCACGACGGTGGACGATGTGAGTGGTCTTGGCGATTTTTTCAAAGGCCAGGGACCAATCGACCGCAGAGTCACCGCCACCCAAGACGACGATGTCCTTGCCGGCATACTGCTGGATGTTGGACACGTGGTAGTGGACGTTGTCAAAGCTGTCGGCACCGTCAATCTCCAGTGGACGTGGCTTGAAGGCCCCGCCACCCATAGCGATAATCAGGGTCTTGGTCTGGTGGCTGCCCTTGTTAGTTGTTAGGGTAATAACTTCTCCTGGCTCAATGGCGGTCAGAGTTTCATTGAGGCAGATGGTGGTGTCAAATGGAGCCAGCTGGGCAAGGAGGTTGTCGGTCAACTCCTGTCCCGTCAGACTTGGAAAGGCCGGAATATCCAAAATAGCCTTCTCAGGATAGAGAATGGCAGGCTGGCCACCCAGTTGGGGAAGGGAGTCAATGATTTTGACCTTGGCTTGACGGAGGTGGGCGTAGAAGGCGGCGAAGAGACCGACTGGTCCGCCACCGATGATGGTAATGTCATATACTTGTGTCATGGGAATCCTCTTCTTTGTTCAGAATGACCCTATTTTATCATATTTTTGGAAAAAATTCCCTGTCTGTTGTCACAAGTTATCGCAGGCTTTTTTCTGCTAGTTTTTACGAAATGGTGTATAATGGTACAAAATTCACTAGAAAGAGGTAAAGTATGGACGATTTGCAACATCAGCCGATTGAAGTTCCAGAAGATTTCCAAATTGATCATGAAGACCGACCTAGCCGTCGCCGCAGGGGAAATCGTGGCTCTGTTGATAAACCAAAGAAAAAATCACGTATTCCGGAGCCGATTCGTAAATTTTGGCGCCGTTACCAACTGACTAAAATTTTAATCATTTTAATGGTCCTGACAGTTCTTACAGTAGGTGGCTATCTATTTTTCCTTGCAAAGACAGCTAATGTTGGTGATTTACAGCAGGCACTAAAAGCTACAACGATTATTTACGATAAAGATGGTGCGGAAGCTGGGACATTGTCAGGTCAGAAGGGGACCTATGTAGAGCTGGATGCTGTCTCCGATAATTTAGAGAATGCCGTCATCGCTACAGAAGATCGGAGCTTCTACAAAAATTCAGGAATTAATTACCAGCGTACAATTTTGGCTGCCTTGACGTTAGGTCGGTCTGGAGGTGGTTCAACTATTACCCAGCAATTGGCAAAAAATGCCTTTTTAACTCAGGATCAGACCATCAGTCGAAAGGCTCGAGAATTCTTTTTGGCTCTGGAAATCAATAAAAAGTACAGCAAGCAAGAAATTTTGACCATGTATCTCAATAACGCCTATTTTGGGAATGGTGTTTGGGGAGTGGAAGATGCAAGCCAAAAGTACTTCGGTATTCCAGCCAGTGATCTTACTCTTGAGCAAGCGGCCGTCATTGCAGGTATGCTCAAGGGACCTGAGATTTATAATCCTTATTATTCCCTAGAAAATGCAGTTAATCGTCGGGATACAGTCCTGCAAAACATGGTCAATGCTGGTTATATTGATCAAGCAACTGCAGATGCAGGTTTCCAAGTAGACCTAGCCAGTCAGCTTTCAGATACCTATACAGGGAAACAAAGTAATTATTCCTATCCATCCTATTTTGATGCTGTGATTGCTGAGGCGATTGAGCGATACGGACTGAAAGAATCAGACATTATTAATAACGGCTATAGGATTTACACAGAGATGGATCAAAATTCTCAAGCCAGTATGCAGGTGATTTTTGATGATGAGACCATGTTCCCGACATCAAGTTTTGATGGTACCCATGCTCAGGCTGCCAGCGTAGCTCTTGATCCGACGACTGGTGGAGTTCGTGCCTTGGTTGGTCGAGTTAACAGTTCAGAGGATGCGGTCTTTCGGACCTTCAACTTTGCGACACAAGCCAAGCGCAGTCCTGGTTCAACAATCAAGCCTCTTGTTGCCTATGCTCCAGCAGTAGCGGCGGGCTGGTCGATTGATATGGCTCTGGATAACCATACAGAAACCTACGGCGATTACACCTTGCATAACTATGATTATTCGACTTCCGATACCATTCCAATGTATCAAGCTTTGGCTCTCTCTTACAATTTACCAGTAGCTTATATAGTGAACACCTTGGGGATTGACAAAGCCTTCGAGTATGGACAAAAGTTTGGACTTGATATGGAAAATGTCGAGAAAGTTTTGGGTGTTTCAATTGGTTCTGGAGTGGAGACTAATCCTCTGCAAATGGCCCAGGCCTACGCTACTTTTGCGAATAAGGGTGTGATGAAGGATGCCCACCTCATCACTCGTATTGAAACGGCTAGTGGAAAGGTTTTAGCAGAGCATCGAGAAACAAGTACCAAGGTGATTGACCGTTCTGTCGCAGATAAGATGACAGCAATGATGCTTGGTACCTATACCAATGGTACGGGAGTGACAGCAGATGCGGCCAATTATTATATTGCCGGGAAAACAGGAACAACCGAAACGAGTTTTGATGTCAATCTTGTCAATGACCAGTGGCATATTGCCTACACACCTGATTTGGTCATCAGTCAGTGGGTTGGTTTTGAGCAGACAGATGAAAATCATTATATAGATAGCAGTAGCTACTGGATGGCTCCGTCGGTCTTCCAGACTGTAGCCAATTCAATCTTGCCATATACTGCAGGAACTCAGTTCGAAGTAGAAAATGCCTATGCACAAAATGGTATTGTAGAAGTAGCTCCAGATGAAGCTGCGCAAACTGAATCAAGCCTTGGTCAAGAACAGGTACAAGAAATTTCAGATCAGGCGAAAAACTTGATTGAGCAAACCAAACAAAATCTAATCGATGCCCAGTTACCAGAACGAGCAAAAACCTTGTGGGATAACATTACGTCTTGGTTTGGAGAGTTGTCAAATCCATAAAAACATGGTAGAATGAAAAGGATGGAGGGCTTTATGGCACTAAAAAAAGCAAGCCTAGCCTGTACTGTTTGTGGTTCTCGAAACTATTCAATCAGCCTTTCGAGCAATCCCAAGCCAACACGGTTAGAAGTAAATAAATTTTGTAAACACTGTGGACAATACACTGTTCACAAGGAAACCAGATAGGAGTCGCGCATGAAATTTATCAAAGACATTATCCGCATTTTAAAAGATACGTCTTGGCCAACTCGTAAGCAGAGCTGGACGGATTTCGTGTCTGTAGTGGAATATACTGCCTTTTTCGTAGCGGTGGTTTACCTCTTTGACTTGATTTTGTCACGAGGAATCATGAGCTTGATCAATCTTTTCTAGAAAATACTTGCCATTTGTAAAATGGAAGTGATATAATAAGGAAAAGCGAAAGCCTTCGGGCTTTTTTTAGCGTCTAAAAATTCCGTGTTTCCAAAGAAAGGAAGTAACAATGTACGATAGTTTTGATAAAGGCTGGTTTGTTTTACAGACCTACTCAGGATATGAAAATAAAGTGAAGGAAAACTTGCTCCAACGTGCTCACACTTATAACATGTTGGAAAACATCCTCCGTGTAGAAATTCCAACTCAGACTGTTCAGGTTGAAAAGAACGGTGAGGTCAAGGAAGTAGAAGAAAACCGTTTCCCTGGTTATGTTTTGGTTGAAATGGTTATGACTGATGAAGCTTGGTTTGTGGTTCGTAACACGCCAAACGTTACAGGTTTCGTGGGTTCACACGGTAACCGTTCAAAACCAACTCCACTTTTGGAAGAAGAAATCCGTCAAATCTTGGTGTCTATGGGACAAACAGTTCAAGAATTTGATATTGATGTGAAAGTTGGCGATACTGTTCGTATCATCGACGGTGCCTTCACAGACTACACAGGTAAAATTACAGAAATTGATAACAACAAGGTCAAAATGGTTATCTCTATGTTTGGTAATGACACCATTGCTGAAGTTAACTTGAGCCAGATTGCTGAGTTGTAATAAGTTGTTAAAGCGCAGGGAGACCTGTGCTTTTTCTTGTTTTTGAGGCTAATTCAAAAAAACCTTGCCAAAGATTTAAAAATTTTATAGAATTAGGTATACCTAACTTATAAATTAATCAATGTTAAAAACGGAGGTTTTATGAAACAGAAGTGGTCTCAAATTGAGAATAAACAACGCTTTAGCATCAAGAAGTTAAGTGTCGGTGTGGCATCGGTATCAATAGGATTTTTTATCACTGGTATTCCGATGGTTCATGCAGATACTAGTGGAGAAGGATTGGAGTCTACGGTTGCGGTCGCAATGGGTATGGACAGTAAGCAAGATTCTGTGGTAGAGAAAAAAGAAGATGGGTTATTATCAGATGAGCCAGTTGTTGAAGAGGGAGTGGTCGAAGAAGTTGTAGACACAGAGGCAGATGAAGAATCAGGTCTTCTCACAGATCGAGCTGCGACCGAGATAAAAACAACAGCTGGTAAGACAACAGATGAGTCAAGGGAAAAAGAAGACATTAGTGGAAAAGAAGCTAGTGTTCCTCAAACAATCCCGCAGGAATCACAGCTTGAGCCAGAAGAGGTGACAACAGGGCGCTATATTTTACAATTTTCCGAAGAGAACCGAAATCTTGTATTGGATAAATTAAAGAAAATTGATGGCGTTAAAATTGTTCATGAGTATAAGGAGGTTTTAACGGGAGCATCTGTAGAGGCGGGGCGAGAAGGCTTGCCTGATATAAAAGCCATTGCTGAATTAACTTCTTTGGAAGAGAGTCGCCGTATCCGACCGACTCTTCATACTGCTAAAGAGCTGGTTGGTGCCTTAAAAGCAAGTTCTAAATACCAGACAGATGGTCGCGGAATGGTGATTGCAGTCATTGACTCTGGTTTGGATATTAAGCACAAAGACATGAGGTTGGATGAAGGTGTCGTCCCTAAAATCAAGGAAATTACTCCATCTACGACAGGGGCATACACTCTAAAAGTCCCTCATGGCTATAATTACGTATCTGGTAACGATAATCTCTACGATGATACCAACGAACCACATGGCATGCACATTGCAGGAACTCTGGCTGGAAATGCAACAGACGAAGAAGTTGCGTCTAAGCAGGGGATTGATGGGATTGCTCCCAACGCACAACTGCTAGTCTACAAGATTTTTTCAAATGACCCTAAAAATTATAAGGCTGAGACGGAGGATGCTGCTTATGCTGCTATTGAAGATGCTATTAAACACGGGGCAGATGTCATCAGTTTGAGTGTTGGTTATTATGATAGCGGGTTGCCGGGGAATGCTTACTACACGATTGCTAAGAGGGCAGCAGAAAAGGGGATTATCATTACAGCAGCTATTGGTAATGCTGGCGCCTCCTCTTCAGACACCTCCTTTGACCTGCATACAAATAATGCCTTAGGAGCTGTGGATACGGCAACAACAGTTGGTGTGGCAGCGACTCCCGCAGTTATCGCGGTTGGTTCGGCGAGAAATACCCATCTTGTTCAACGAGAATTTATGCTGAATGGGCAGTCTTTTGGCTACTATCCTATTGGCTATACAACGCTTACAGAGGGAAAATATGAATTTGTAGATGCTGGAAATGGTCGCTGGGAAGAAGTGCAGGGGCTTGATTTGGCTGGTAAAGTAGCGATTATCAAAAAAGATAAGTTTGACTTGAAAGATGCCGTTCGTAATTTGAAGTTCAAGGATGTTGCTGGACTTGTTGTGATAAACACAGATCAGGGATGGAACAAGGATTATTATAGGACCCATCAGTTATTGGTAGATGATAAGACTTTGCTTTCTTATTCCTCTATCTGGGGAATCAGTCTTAGTGGGGAAGATGGAAGGCGATTATTAGAAGTTGCCAACCAATCGCAAGGCAACACTGGTTTGGTTCTCAGACCTACAATTGGAATGAAGAAGTTGATTGAAGTGCCGACTGTATCAGGCTTTTCTAGTTGGGGGCCTACGGTCAACTTAGAATTGAAGCCAGAGATAGTGGCACCAGGAGAGGATGTTTACGCAACCTTGAATGACAATCGTTATGGCTCCATGTCAGGGACTTCGATGGCTTCGCCAATTGTGGCGGGGGCCAGTGCGCTTTTATTGCCACGGATTCGCCAAATGACACCGCCAGAAGGCATGACTAGGATGGATTTGCTGAGAATCATTTTGATGAATACTGCTACCCCTTTGATTGATGTTCTAGATTCATCTGGGCATGCTTTGGAAAATTCCCCGAGACAACAAGGTGCTGGTCTGTTGCAGATCGATAGAGCCTTTGAAACAGATGTGATTCTTCACCACCGTCTAAAAGGAGGGGTGGAATTAAAAGAAATAGGGCGTGAGACAGAATTTGAGGTAACCTTGGAAAATCTGGGAAACCAACAAAGAAGCTTTGCTATTTCAGCTGGGAAAGTATTAACTAGTCAAGATGTTCCTGTTGATAGAATAGGACGTTCTGGAAAAGTAGTTAAAGAGATTCATGCGACAGAAATCAAGGGTTCGAGTATTCATCTTTCTGAGCAATCCATTCAACTGGGTCCTAAAGAGAAGAAAACCATTCGCCTGAGATTGGATGCAGGAGAAGCGAAAGACCAGTTTGCAGAAGGGTATATTTACTTCAAATCATTGACGGAAGGGCAGTCGGACATCAGCATTCCTTATTTTGGCTTTGTGGGTGACTGGTCAAAAGAAAGGATTGTTGATGCACCGGCTTGGGAAACCAGTTCTAAATTGAAACTGACCTCGGTTTTATCTAGCTATAAACACAATAAGTCTGGGCGCTATATTGAACTTGGGCGTGAAAAGATTCAAGATAATCAATCGCCTCTAAATCCAGACAATATCGCAATTCAAAACCAGCATTCGGATAGTCAGATTGGGAATGCCTTTGTTCGATTTGCGCTATTGAGGGATATTACCAACTATGATTTGGATATTGTAAAAGAAGCTACAGAAGATGCTCCTGTTTTGAGGCGGATTGATACAGGAACCATGCTGTCTCGTGTTCGCTATGTAGATTATTTTGAAAGTCTTTCGGAGTATTCCAAGCTTCGTACTCCGATAGAATTACACCGTTGGGATGGGAAAGTGTACGATGTAAGCAAGGATGAAAATATACCAGCACCGGAAGGACAATATTTCTTTAGATTGCGGGTAAAAAATAAAGAAAATGGGGCCTATCAGTATACCTATCTGCCAGTCAAAATTGATAATCAAAAGCCAGAAATTGTCGCGATTGATACCAATCGTCTAACCAGCCATAGAGAACTGGTCGTCACAGCCAAGGATAATAATAAAGTTTGGGAGATTCGAGCGAATCTAAATGGAGAAAATCTTCTTGTTGAAAAGGTTGTAGATGATGCAGGTCAACTACATTACCATCTCAAAGAAGTGGAACTGCCACTCGATGCTAAAAATCATCTCCGTGTTGAGGTGATGGATATAGCGGGTAATGTGGTTGCTGTTGAAAAAGACTTAGTGGTGCCTGTAATCCAGTTTAAAAATTTGGAAGATTTGATGGCAATTCGCAGTAAGAAAACTGTGGAAATTAAAGCGAACGTCTCAGCGCAAGTTTCCGATGTGCAGGCCAACTTGGACGCTCAGGCTGTGAATCACTCTCTGGAGAATGGTCAACTATCCCTCCAGATTCCAGAGCAATCAGATGGACGTCATAGTTTTGAATTAATCTTGAAAGATAAGGATGGCAACCCTATTTATACTAAAACCTTGAATTATTTGGTAGATAATGAAAAGCCGACGATTGATCTTGATATTGAAAAAGATGAAGAGGTTATCCAGATTGGTAAAAACGGACGCTTTACATTGAAGGGGAAAGTGAGTGATAATGTTAGTCTTCCTAAGGACATCAAACTTTACTATTCCAATCTAGACATTGGTAAGGGAGAGCTGAAAATCATAGATGTAAAAGAAGACGGTAGTTTTGAGCAAGACTTCTTTAAATCTGATTTTCCTAGAGCCATCATGTTAACAGCGGTAGATGAGAAGGGCAATAAATTAAAGGACCTTCGTATCAATACAAGTCCAGAGAGTCTGGATGAGGAGGAGGAAACAGAAGTTCCGATTACTGTCAATAACTGGTTGATTGACCCGATTCGTTTCAATAAAGAAAGTCTTGGTCGTGAGCTAGATAGCGAGTTGGTCGACTTCAAAAAGCAAGAAGATGGGACTTATCTATTTACATTTGAAATAGAAGCAGAAACCGAACAAGCTCATTCTGTGCGCATCAATGGTGGTGAAAAACGCTATTTTGAGGATGGCAAGTTGACCTATCCAGTTACTCTGATTGAAGAGGGAAATGTTGTGGATATAAGTGTGTACAATGAGGCGGATGAGTTGACTTACACGAAGAAATATCAGATGTTGGTTGATACAGAAAAACCTGTTTTACAGCTGGAAAATGAGGTGCTACCATTGGAAAGACAGGTAGTGGATAGTGAAGAAGATGAAGACGAGGAAAATCAGTATGCAGGAGTTCTCCTAGCAGATGCCGATGGGCACTTGATACTCACCGGAAGCGCCGAGGATAATGGAATTTATTGGTCCTTGAAGATCAACGAAGATTTTGTAGCTCGAGGAGGCTTCTGGAGGCAGTATGGAAATAATGAAAAAGCCTTTCGCTATGAGCTACATAGTCTGAAAGACGGGGATACAGTCAAACTTGATTTGAGTGACAGTTTTGGAAATGCTCTTGTGAAGAAATATAAGGTACGGTTAAATGACAAGGAGGTATCTGAGCAGGTTCCTGAAAAAGACCTTCATGTGGAGCAATCAGATAAGGATCAACCCCCTAGCATTCCTATTCCGAAATCGGAAGTGCAGGTACCACTGCCAAAAGAAGATAATTCACTTGCTCCGCAAACAGAATCCACTGAAATCGCGCTGTTAACTGGCGATACAAGAGAAGATGGTGTGGAGCATTTGGGGGGACTTACAAAACATGAGGAGGCATTAGGGATTTCTGATGAGAAAATAGAAGTGTCCGTATCTCACAGAGAATTCTTTGAAAGAAGCGGAAGAGGAGAGACAGGTGCATTAGCGGCGGATACTAGTGGGAAACTGCCTCAAACTGGGGATGGCCTTGGAAGCGTCTTCATGAGTGCCTTGTTAAGTCTATTTGGTGGAGCTATGGCTCTAGGAAATCTGAAACGAAAAGAATAGCAAAAAACCTAGGGAGATTCCTAGGTTTTTTCGAATATTAAAAGGCGGTAGACGGATTTGAACCGACGATCAAGCTTTTGCAGAGCCGTGCCTTACCACTTGGCTATACCGCCATAACAGAAACTATTTTACCGAAAAAAAAGCCGAAAGTCAACACGAGAATGACAAGTCCTGTAAAAATCTACCATTCCTAATGGAAAGTAGGAGAAATTTATGATATATTGATAGTAGAAAAATGAAAGAGATGTCCCTATGTCTAAAACAAAAATTCATATTGAAAAGATGAAAACTCTTCTGGCTGATTTGAGGGCTAGAGAGTTAGAAGAGAAACAGCCTATACTGGAAGACTTATACAAACTGTACCAAGAACAGCCAGATGAGACAACAGCTCTGGTTTATGCTAGAGGCTTACTGAATTTAACAGCCTTTCAGGAATTATCCGATTGTGAAACAAGTGTAAATCGCCTATCTGAGTTATCTAGTCGTTTCCCTGATGACTCAGCTATCGCAATGGTATATGCCCAAGGTTTGGTAAACTTGACAGTCAAGCAGGGCTTAGAGGGTTGTGAACAAACGGTAAAAGAACTGGCTAACTTGCCTAGTCGTTTTCCTGATGACTCTGATATTGCACTGGTATACGCCCAAGGTTTGGTGAACCTGAGTGCTAAACAAGATTTATTGGGTCATGAGCAAACAGTTGGAGAATTGTGGCATCTTTCTACATGCTTTTCAGAATATCCGTTCATTGCCTTGGAATATGCTAAAGGTTTAGTAAACTTGACAGTGGAGCAGGACTTAGAGGGTTGTGAACAAACGGTAAAAGAACTGGCTACCTTGTTTAGCCGCTTTTCCGAGGATCTGTTCATTGCCTTGGAATATGCTAAAGGCTTAGTAAACTTGACAGTCAAGCAGGACTTAGAGGGTTGTGAACAAACGGTAAAAGAACTGGCTACCTTGTTTAGCCGCTTTTCCGAGGATTCCTCTATTGCTCTGGCATATGCCAAAGGTTTGGTGAACCTGAGTGCTAAACAAGATTTATTGGGTCGTGAGCAAACAGTTGGAGAATTGTGGCATCTTTCCACACGCTTTTCCGAAGATCCGTTCATTGCCTTGGAATATGCCCAAGGTTTGTTTAACTTGACAGTTAAGCAGGACTTAGAGGGTTGTGAACAAACGGTAAAAGAACTGGCTAACTTGTCTAGTCGTTTTCCTGATGACTCAGATATTGCACTGGTATATGCCCAAGGTTTGGTGAACCTGAGTGCTAAACAAGATTTATTGGGTCGTGAGCAAACAGTTGGAGAATTGTGGTATCTTTCTACATGCTTTTCAGAAAATCCGTTCATTGCCTTGGAATATGCCCAAGGTTTGTTTAACTTGACAGTTAAGCAGGACTTAGAGGGTTGTGAACAAACGGTAAAAGAACTGGCTACCTTGTTTAGCCGCTTTTCCGAGGATTCCTCTACTGCTCTGGCATATGCCCAAGGTTTGGTGAACCTGAGTGCTGAACAAGATTTATTGGGTCGTGAGCAAACAGTTGGAGAATTGTGGCATCTTTCCACACGCTTTTCAGAAGATCCGTTCATTGCCTTGGAATATGCCCAAGGTTTGTTTAACTTGACAGTTAAGCAGGACTTAGAGGGTTGTGAACAAACGGTAAAAGAACTGGCTACCTTGTCTAGTCGTTTTCCTGATGACTCAGATATTGCACTGGAATATGCCCAAGGTTTGGTGAACCTGAGTGCTGAACAAGATTTATTGGGTCGTGAACACACAGTAAAAGAACTGGCTACCTTGTCTAGTCGTTTTCCTGATGACTCAGATATTGCACTGGTATATGCCCAAGGTTTGGTGAACCTGAGTGCTAAACAAGATTTATTGGGTCGTGAGCAAACAGTTGGAGAATTGTGGCATCTTTCTATACGCTTTTCCGAAGATCCGTTCATTACTTTGGAATATGCCCAAGGTTTGTTTAACTTGACAGTTAAGCAGGACTTAGAGGGTTGTGAACAAACGGTAAAAGAACTGGCTACCTTGCTTAGCCGCTTTTCCGAGGATTCCTCTACTGCTCTGGCATATGCCCAAGGTTTGGTGAACCTGAGTGCTAAACAAGATTTATTGGGTCGTGAGCAAACAGTTGGAGAATTGTGGCATCTTTCTATACGCTTTTCCGAAGATCCGTTCATTGCCTTGGAATATGCCAAAGGTTTAGTAAACTTGACAGTCAAGCAGGACTTAGAGGGTTGTGAACAAACGGTAAAAGAACTGGCTACCTTGTCTAGCCGCTTTCCAGAGGACTCATCTATCGCTCTGGTATATGCTCAAGGTTTGGTAAATTTGAGCGTTGAAAAAGAGCTAGGAGAACAGAGAGAGATTTCTGATAAACTTGAAGAAATACTTAAACAGTTTCCAAAGTCTATTGGAATTGCGGAGCAAACAGCTAGGCTTCAGTTGATCATCGGTGGTAAGGAAGAGGGAAAAGAAGTGGCAAAAGTAGCCTTCGCCCAAGCCCTTTCATACATGAATGATCGGTTCCCAAAGAAACATCATTCGCTGCTGGAACGTTTTTTAATGTTCTTCTCACAGGGTAATGAGGAAAAACTCTGTTTATTGATCGAAACCTTGTTAGAGTCCGAATTTATCGATCTTTTGAATGGAATTGAAGCCACTGCAATTATTAAAGCAACCGATTGCTATTTTTATACTTCAGAAAATTGGGCAAATGTCCGAGAATTTTTATCAGTCTGCAAAGAGCAGCTTAGTGAGAGCAAGTATGCTTACTGGCTAGATATGCTTCATAAGGCTAAAGACAAGGACATTGACCATTTGTTTAAGGCGACCAAAGCCTGCAAGACCATTCTTCATCTTCTCCGTGTCAACCAAAAAGACCTTACTCATCTGAGTCACTATACTGCTCTTGAAACCCTTCCAAAGATTTTGTTGGGTGAAAAAGATGATGATGGAAGAATGATTAGAAAGAATGGCAAGGTTGAGATGGCAGGTCGTTACCGCTTCTACAATGCCAACTATATGAACGACCCTGAAGAGGGCAAGTTGTTGCATAAATGGTTAGAGGCAGAGGAAGAGAACGTTGATCAAGTGAGTCCTTTTTATCTGATGAGCCTGACGACAGAATCTGATCACTTGCCCATGTGGGTTCAGTATGGTAGAGACGGAAAAGGGATTTGTGTAACCTTACATGATGACCTGTTTGAAGTAAAAAATAGCCTAGCAGAACACGAGCTGATTGCTAGGGCAAACGATTTGAAGCTGCAAGAATATGAAGAGGAAGCAGATAGTCAGGATGAACAAAAAACTTCGTCTTCCAAAGAGGCAGAGCGCTTTGCTCCCTATCGAATCTGTTATATGTCTGACACGAATTTGTATGGTAATTTATTTAAACCAGATGAACTCGAAAAAATCGAAAAAGAGTTGGCGAATTTAAAAGATATTTTCGCAGCTTCATCTCAAAAGAAAGAGATTTATCAGATAATGGAGGAAATCCGTTTTCTCTTTAAATCAGCAGATTATGTGACTGAAAACGAAGTTCGTCTATTAAAGTATGCCGACCTAAAAAGTGACAAGATATTGCTGGATGAGACTGGAGATGGAGTTCCGCGACTCTATGTCGAGCAGGGTGGACATGTCAAAATCAAGAAAATCACCTTTGGACCAAAGGTCTACAACGAGTCCAAGATTGTGCCCTACATTAAGTTTTGTGACCCAGAAATTGAAATCGGAGTGTCTGGAATCCACTTCAGATAGTTCTTGTCGGATGTCTGAGGTGGGCAGATGATAAAAGTAAATATTTCACTTGAAAATTGTTAGTTTTTTTGGTATCATAATAGAGTTGCTGTGCAACAAATACTCATCTCGGACCAATTGTGGTCTTGTTGCCGAAAGGTTGGGCTGCAAGTCGAAGTTCGGGAGAGGAGAAAAAACAAAAAGGAGAAATACTCATGGCAGTAATTTCAATGAAACAACTTCTTGAGGCTGGTGTACACTTCGGTCACCAAACTCGTCGCTGGAATCCTAAGATGGCTAAATACATCTTCACAGAGCGTAACGGTATCCACGTTATCGACTTGCAACAAACTGTAAAATTGGCTGACCAAGCTTACGAATTCATCCGTGACGCTGCAGCAAACGACGCAGTTATCTTGTTCGTAGGTACTAAAAAACAAGCTGCTGAAGCTGTTAAAGACGAAGCTATCCGCGCTGGTCAATACTTCATCAACCACCGTTGGTTGGGTGGAACTCTTACAAACTGGGGTACAATCCAAAAACGTATCGCTCGTTTGAAAGAAATCAACCGTATGGAAGAAGATGGAACTTTCGAAGTGCTTCCTAAGAAAGAAGTAGCATTGTTGAACAAACAACGTGCTCGTCTTGAAAAATTCTTGGGCGGTATCGCTGACATGCCACGCATTCCAGACGTAATGTTCGTAGTTGACCCACACAAAGAGCAAATCGCTGTTAAAGAAGCTAAAAAATTGGGTATCCCAGTTGTAGCGATGGTTGACACAAACACAGATCCAGATGATATCGATGTTATCATCCCAGCTAACGATGACGCTATCCGCGCTGTTAAATTGATCACAGCTAAAATGGCTGACGCTATCATCGAAGGTAACCAAGGTGAAGACAGCGTAGCCGCAGTTGAAGCTGAATTGGCAGCTGAGCCAGCATCTACAGAATCAATCGAAGAATTGGTTGAAGTTGTAGAAGGAAAATAAGTAACGAAGGCGTTAAGAAAAGCGTTAGATTTATCTAAATTCTAGCTTTTTAGTCCGAGTACATTCTACATCATTTATCAAACACAAAAACAATCCTAGAGGGGCAGGGCTGAGCCCGCTCCTCTATTTTATAAATACAAACAAGGAGAATAGACATGGCAGAAATTACAGCAGCTCTCGTTAAAGAATTGCGTGAAAAATCAGGTGCTGGCGTTATGGACGCTAAAAAAGCATTGGTTGAAGTAGAAGGCGATATCGAAAAAGCAATTGAATTGCTTCGTGAAAAAGGTATGGCTAAGGCAGCTAAGAAAGCTGACCGTGTAGCAGCTGAAGGTTTGACTGGTGTTTACGTTGATGGTAACGTAGCAGCAGTGGTTGAGGTCAACGCTGAAACAGACTTCGTTGCGAAAAATGCTCAATTCGTTGAATTGGTAAACACTACTGCTAAAGTAATTGCAGAAGGTAAACCAGCTGACAACGAAGCAGCTCTTAAATTGGTTATGCCTTCAGGTGAAACGCTTGAAGAAGCATACGTAAACGCAACTGCAACAATCGGTGAGAAAATCTCATTCCGTCGCTTTGCTTTGGTTGAAAAAACAGATGCTCAAGCATTTGGTGCATACCAACACAACGGCGGCCGTATCGGTGTTATCTCAGTTATCGACGGTGGAGATGAGACTCTTGCAAAACAAATCTCAATGCACATCGCTGCGATGAAACCAACTGTTCTTTCTTACACTGAATTGGATGAGCAATTCGTTAAAGATGAGTTGGCACAAATCAACCACAAAATCGAACAAGACAACGAAAGCCGTGCAATGGTTGACAAACCAGCATTGCCATTGTTGAAATACGGTTCAAAAGCTCAATTGACTGACGAAGTGATTGCAGCAGCTGAAGAAGCTATCAAAGCAGAATTGGCAGCAGAAGGCAAACCAGAAAAAATCTGGGACAAAATCATCCCAGGTAAAATGGATCGCTTCTTGCTTGACAACACTCAAGTTGACCAAGCTTACACACTTCTTGCACAAGTTTACATCATGGACGACAGCAAAACAGTTGAAGCTTACTTGAACTCAGTGAACGCTTCAGTTGTAGAATTTGCTCGTTTCGAAGTGGGTGAAGGTATCGAGAAAGCTTCAAACGACTTTGAAGCAGAAGTTGCAGCTACGATGGCAGCAGCTCTTGGTAAATAATTGGTAGTCTTCATTTTATCTTTTATTACTTCGACGAGCGAGGAAACGTTGTTTCCATATTTCCAACTTCAAATACTCCACTGGAGTATTTGAACTCGCCTTGCCGTACTTCAGTACAGCCTGCAGCTCGTTGCCTAGTACTAAAAGCAAACTGAAAGACTACTCGACAACTCAAGAACTTCCGAAAGGGAGTTCTTTTTGTAAAATCGGTCTTAGGGCGGATGTCGGCTATGTTTGATTCGGTTATACTAGTATCAATCCTAAATATTTTTCATAATCTCCTTAAAAAGCACCGGCCTTGTGGTCGGTGCTTTTTGTTAGATTTCTAAAATATAAGTATCCCAGCTAGTCTTGTTTGGTTGTCGGAATTGGTCAGCTAAACGCATGGCGATAGGATCGCAGTCATCAGCCTCAAAGCTAATTTGCTCATACTGTTCAAATAGTTGGCAAATAACTGTTTGGATGAAGAAATCAAAAGTTTGTTCATCTTTTCCGCATACGTAGGCAATTTCGTTGTTTTCTACGAAGGCCCAGTTTTCTGAGTCTGTATAAACCAGATCAGGTAAGCCCTTTTCAAATTCTTCTTGACTGGCAGTCCAAGGATTGATGTCTTGGTGGACTGTTTGATAGTAGTCAAAAATTTGCTGACAGGCTATTTGATAAGGTGCGGTGCCTTTGCGGGCTATGTCTAGGTTGGTAGTGCCTGTTGGACCAAGGTAGTCTTGTTTGGTCACTTCAAACTCGTAACATTTCCGTTTGCAGACAAAGCCAGCTGCGGTGAGGAAATGGATTCTTTCCTGCTCTGCAGAGGAGAGCATAACCTGAAGAGGTTTTCCGCCTAAGGAAGTCTGTAGGGACTGGAAGAGCTGCTCTGCTATGGTGCAATCAAAATCAACTAAATCTAGTCGCAGATAGATATTGGTCTGGTGGTAGGGGTTACTGTAGGTATGGATGCTACCGACTGGTCTTCCGTGATGAGAGATGTGGAAGGTGTTGGCTTGGTAGGAAATGTCTAGCATTAGCCTTGAATAAAAGTCACAATTTCTTCTTCCGTCATGCTGGAGTCGCAGCGGACTTGGACGCCAGTTGGTTTAGCGACGAGGAGGCCTGGGACGGTAGGAACTTGGTAGTGGTCGCGGAGGGCCTGGAGTTCAGGACTGATTTGGCTGGAGTCGAGGAAGTGGACGGTCACATGCTTGTCTTGGGCGACCTTGTGGAGTTTTGGCGCAAAGCGGTTGCAGTAAGGGCAGGTTGCTCGTCCGATGAAGAGAACAGCCCCCTCTTTTGCAGCTAGAAGGTTCTGTGCCTGCTCCACAGTCACACTTGTAAAGTCTTGAATGTAAGCTTGAAAGTTCATGGTATAAGATATAAAGGGCCTTCAGCGGACACAGACAAAATAGGAAACAGAACGACGACTAGTTCTCGTTTATCTTTTTGGCCTAGTCCGTAGCCCGTATTCAGTTCAACCAAATACGGAGACCCTAGTCCTTTCTATTTTTCTTTTATTATAGGATAAAGCAGAGCAGATTTCAAAATTCTGCTACGCTAGTTGCTAGGCTTTTGCTTTCAAAATTCGTCATTTTAAGGTATAATGGTCAAAGATAGTCAAAGAAAGAGGCGATACTATGGCGATGAAGAATACATCGGATTATATAGAAGAGCATATCAAAGCCATCTTGGACCAAGTCAGTGTAGCTGAGTTGCGTCGAAGTGAATTGGCCAGTCGGTTTGAAGTGGTGCCAAGTCAGATTAACTACGTCATTAAAACTCGTTTTACAGCCAGCCGTGGCTATATTGTTGAGAGTAAGCGTGGTGGTGGTGGTTATATCCGAATTGGGCGGATTACCTTTTCGGATAAGCACGAACTGGTCCATGATTTGTTAAACAATATGGGTGAGCAGTTGTCTGCGACGGTTTATGCGGATATTTTACAGCTCCTTTTTGATGAAGGATTGATGACAGAACGAGAAGGCAATCTCTTTTTGTCCACAGGATCTGATGAAATATTAGGAAAAGATGCAAGTACTATTCGAGCACGCATGATGCGTCAAATACTACGACGTTTAGATAGGAAAGAGGAATAATTCATGAAAATTTCAACTGGTTTACAACGGGTTTTTGAAGATGCCCAGTTAGTGGCCCAACGTTATGCCTGTGATTACTTGGAAACCTGGCATGTGCTCTTGTCTTTCGTTATCAACCATGATACAGTCGCCGGCGCTGTTTTGGCAGAATATCCTATTTCAATTTCTGACTATGAACATGCAACTTTTGTTGTGACCGACAAGGTCTATCGTGAAGAGTTGGATAGTTTTCGTATTTTACCATCTTCTAAACGTTTGGATGAAACGGCTAGTTTTGCCAAGAAAATTGCAGAAGTTGTCAAGGCTAAGGAGCTGGGAACGGAGCATTTGTTTATGGCTATGTTGTTGGACAAGCGGTCAACAGCTAGTCAGATTTTGGACAAGGTAGGTTTTTATTTTGAAGACTCAGATGATAAGTTTCGTTTCTTGGACTTGCGTAAAAACTTGGAGGCACGTGCGGGATTTACCAAAGAGGACCTTAAAGCTATCCGCAGTGTGATGAAGGGTGGCAAAGCCAAACCTACTAATATGGGACAGATGATGGGAATGCCCCCAGCACCTCAAAGTGGTGGATTAGAAGACTACACTCGTGATTTGACAGCTTTGGCGCGTGAAGGGAAGATTGAACCTGTCATCGGTCGAGACGCTGAGATTGCACGGATGATCCAAATTCTATCACGTAAAACCAAGAACAACCCAGTTCTAGTTGGTGATGCTGGTGTCGGAAAAACTGCACTTGCTTTGGGTCTTGCTCAACGTGTTGCTGCAGGTGATGTCCCTGTCAGCTTGGCTAAGATGCGGGTTTTGGAACTTGACTTGATGAACGTTATCGCTGGAACTCGTTTCCGTGGTGATTTCGAAGAACGGATGAATAATATCATCAACGACATCGAGGAAGATGGTCAGGTCATCCTCTTCATCGATGAGTTGCATACCATTATGGGTTCAGGGTCAGGGATTGATTCGACACTGGACGCAGCCAATATCCTCAAACCAGCTCTTGCTCGTGGCACCCTCCGTACAGTCGGAGCGACGACTCAGACAGAGTACCAAAAGCATATTGAGAAAGACGCAGCCCTGGTTCGTCGATTTGCCAAAGTGACCATTGAAGAGCCGACAGTGGAAGATAGCATTGCCATTTTGACTGGTTTAAAAGGTACTTTTGAGAAATACCACAGGGTCCGTATTGGACAAGCAGCTGTTGAGACTGCTGTGACCTACGCTAAGCGGTATTTGACCAGTAAAAACCTGCCAGATTCTGCCATTGATCTGTTGGATGAAGCCAGTGCAACGGTACAAAATCGAGTGAAAGGGCAGGCTGAGGAAACGGGACTGACGAGTATTGACAAGGCCCTGATGGATAAAAAATATAAGACTGTCAGCAAGCTTTTGATTAAAACGAAAGAAGATGCCGAGGCTAGTCAAAACTATGACCTTGAAGTAACAGAAGAAGATGTTTTAGAAACACTTAGCCACTTGTCAGGTATTCCTGTAGCCAAGCTCAGTCAGTCAGATACCAAGAAATATCTGAATTTGGAAGCAGAACTGCATAAACGTGTCATCGGTCAAGAAGAAGCTATTTCTGCAGTTAGCAGAGCTATTCGCCGTAATCAGTCAGGGATTCGTACAGGTCGCAGACCGATTGGTTCCTTTATGTTCTTGGGACCAACTGGTGTTGGTAAGACAGAGCTTGCTAAGGCCTTGGCAGAAGTTCTCTTTGATGACGAATCTGCTCTTATCCGTTTTGATATGTCTGAATACATGGAGAAATTCGCAGCCAGCCGTTTAAACGGTGCCCCTCCGGGCTACGTGGGCTATGAAGAAGGTGGCGAATTGACGGAGAAAGTTCGTAACAAACCTTATTCTGTTCTTCTTTTTGATGAGGTTGAAAAGGCTCATCCAGATATTTTCAATGTTCTCTTGCAGGTCTTGGATGATGGTGTTCTGACAGACAGTAAGGGACGTAAGGTTGATTTCTCAAATACCATTATTATCATGACGTCAAACCTTGGAGCAACAGCCCTTCGTGATGATAAGACAGTTGGTTTTGGTGCCCTTGATTTATCTAAGGACCACAAGGAAGTGGAGAAACGTATTTTTGAGGAATTGAAAAAAGCCTATCGTCCAGAATTTATCAACCGTATTGACGAGAAAGTTGTCTTCCATAGCCTAACGGAAACTCATATGCAGGATGTTGTCAAGGTCATGATTAAACCGTTGTTAGCTATAACAGCTGAGAAAGGAATTACCCTTAAACTGCAACCGTCAGCTCTCAAGTTATTGGCTAAACAAGGTTACGACCCAGAAATGGGGGCTCGTCCACTTCGTAGACTCTTACAAACCAAATTGGAAGATCCGTTAGCAGAAATGTTGCTCCGTGGTGACTTGGCTACTGGCTCGACCTTGAAGGTTGGGGTCAAGGGCGAAGAGCTCAAGTTTGATATCGTCATTTAGTTTTTCTTTTATTACTTCGACGTACGAGGAAACTTCGTTTCCCTATTTCCAACTTCAAACACTCCACAGGAGTATTTGAACTCGCCTTGCCTAACTTCAGTTATGCTTGTGGCTCATTGCCTCGTACTAAAAGTAAACTAAGAGACCATATAGTCAAATAGGAGGAAAAATGGTAGAACTAAGACCGCTTCTGGAAGAAGAGCGTGAGGAATTTATCCGCCGCAATCAAGCTGCGTTTTTAGAAGCCTTGGCAGAGGAAATGCCAGAGGGTCAAGAGGTAATTAGCCGTGAGGAGATTTTGGAAAGCCTGCTTGCCCCAAAGGCTCAAGCTTTTCAGGTCTACTGGGAGAATGAATTGGTTGGCGGTGTCGTTGTGCAGATTGATTTAGAAACTAAGCGCAACTCCTTGGACCTCTTGTTTGTCGATGGCAATCATAAGGGCAAAGGTCTGGGTTTAAACATCTGGCAGGCTATTGAGCAAGCTTATCCAGATACGGAAGTGTGGGAAACACACACTCCGCATTTTGAGGTACGTAATATTCATTTCTATGTCAATAAATGTGGCTTTCAGATTGTAGAATTTTTCAATCCTGCCCATCCAATGGAACATGTGCCTGACTTTCCAGATGCAGAATTGTTCTTCCGTTTTGAAAAAAGGATGAAATAGTTGGAGAGGTGAGCTTGCTCGCCTCTTTAGCAAGTAGAAAGGAAATCTATGAATCAAACCATAGCTGTTGTTTTCGGAACCTTTGCTCCCATGCACAAGGGACATTTGGATTTGATCGAGCGAGCAAAGTTGGCCTGTGGTCAGGTTTGTATTGTGGTGTCAGGATATGACAAGGACCGTGGGGATTTGATTGGTTTAGATTTGACCAAACGATTTCAATTTGCTCAAGGGCAGTTTGAGGGTGATGATTTTGTCGAAGTTCGTGCCCTGGATGAAACGGACTTGCCTCCCTATCCAGATGGTTGGGACCTTTGGTTAGACCGCTTGCTTGGTTTATTTGATTTGTCTGAACATCAAGTACCAGTCTTCTATGTGTCTGAGGAAGAATACGCTCAGGAACTGCAAAGTCGAGGCTATCAAGCTCATTATAGTCCTAGAAAATTTGGTATTTCAGCGACCCTCATTCGCGAGAGTCCAGAGAAGTATCGAGACTACATTGCCCCTGCCTTTGTTGACTTTTTTTGCTGAGCAGGAATAAGGTAATCATACAGAAAAAACGCATAAAATCAGGTTATAACCTTGGTTTTATGCGTTTTTGTATTAGTGAGTGTTGATTTATTCAGATTTTCTTACTTAGTGATCCGTTCTTGATAGGCTTCTCTAGCTTGGTCAAAGAGTTCTTGGACCTGCTCGATAGTCTCTGCTCGGGCAACGGCACCACGGATTTTGGCAGCACCTGCTGAACCACGGAGGTAGTGAGGGGCAAGACCACGGAATTCACGTACGGCAATGGATTCGCCTTTGAGATTGGTCAATCGGGTCAGGTGGTCGAAGGCGACATTGAGTTTGTCATCGAAGGAGAGGTCGGGCAGGACTTCTCCTGTTTCAAGATAGTGGTTGATTTGGTTGAAGATGTAAGGATTTCCCATAGCAGTCCGTCCGACCATGACGGCATCAGCTCCGACTTCCTCGATTCGTTGGCGGGCATCTTCTACAGTACGGATGTCACCATTTGCGATGAAGGGAATCTTGGTCAGGCTGCCAGCCACCTTGGTCAAGGTTTCCAGGTCAACAGTTCCTGTGTACATCTGCTCGCGAGTCCGTCCGTGCATGGCCAGGGCAGACACACCGGCACTTTCTGCGGCCAGGGCATTTTCAACCGCTAGGTCGGTATTGTTCCAACCCGTCCGCATTTTAACAGTCAAGGGAATATCGAGGACTGAGGTCACTTCCTTGATGATGTGGTAAATCTTGTCGGGGTCCTTGAGCCACTTGGCACCAGCTTCGTTTTTAACGACCTTGTTGACAGGGCAGCCCATGTTAATATCCACGATATTAGCTTTGGTGTTGGTTTGGATGAAGTCGGCAGCCCGTTTCAGTCCTTCGGCATCGCCGCCGAAAAGCTGGATAGACATAGGGTATTCGTTGTCGTCAATATGGAGCATATGGAGGGTCTTCTCATTGTTGTAGAGAAGGCCTTTTTCAGAAATCATTTCCATAACGACCAGGCCTGCGCCCATTTCCTTGGCAATGGTGCGGAAGGCCGAGTTGGTCACGCCAGCCATTGGGGCCAGCACGCAGCGATTGGGGATTTCCACATCACCAATCATGAAAGGGGTATTGAGATTAGCCATTGATGAGTTCCTCCAAATCGTTTTCGTCAAAGTGGTAATGGGTCTGGCAGAATTGACAGGTGATGTCCACGCCCTTGTCTTCTTCTTTCATCTCTTGCAGGTCCGTTTTTGGCAGGCTGGCCAGAGCATCGAGGAAGCGGTCTTTAGAGCAGTCGCAGACAAAACCGATTTCTTCTTCTGACAGGCGTTTGAAGTCGTCGTCGCCATAAATGGCGGATAGCAGAGCTTCTATATGGTTTTCAGAAGCCAGCAAGCTTGAAATGGCAGGCATTTCTTGGATACGTTTCTCGAAACGGGCAATTTCAGCCTCAGTTGCACCTGGTAAAACTTGCAACAAGAATCCGCCAGCCACCTTGACCTTATCTTCTTCGTCCAACAAGACATTAAGTCCTACTGCAGATGGGGTCTGCTGGCTGTCTGTCAGGAAGTAGGCAAAGTCTTCACCGATTTCGCCAGAAATCAATGGCGTCATAGAGTTGTAAGGATGACCTGTTCCGTAGTCTGTGATAACCAGGAATTGACCATTGCCCACAAGAGGCCCAACGATGACTTCGCCAGTTGAGGTCCGTTTGTAATCCAAGTCTGGATTTTGAATGTAGCCCTTGACCTGACCTTTGGTATTGGCAACGGAGATGATAGCCCCAACAGCACCGCTGGCCAAGATTTTCAGGGTGATTTTTGTATCGCCTTTTTCATTGGCAGCCAAAATTTGATTGGCAATGAGGGTGCGACCCAGAGCAACGGTGGACGACGCCATAGTGTCGTGTTTTTCTTGGGCTGTTTTCACGGTTTCTGTGCTATCTAGCACAAAGGCACGGAAATGCCCGCTTTTTGATAGTGTTTTAATAATTTTATCCATAACTTTAATTATAGCACAAGTGGAGGTGGAGCAGTAGAAAAATGAGCCTGAAAGTCATGCTTTCAAGCTCAAAAAATGATTAGGATTCTTTTTGTTTTTTGACAAGACAGGCGCTCAAGAATACGAGACCGATTGTGATAAGTACAAAGCTTGTTTCTCCTCCTGTCTTTGGAAGGATTTTCTTTTGACTGTTTTTGGCAGTAGGGGTCACGGTTGTTTGTCCCTTGTCTGTAGTGCCAGAACGGTCATCAGTATTTACAGATGTTTGATTAGAAGTTGAAAGATTTGTTGGCTTGTTATTGTTGGTCGTACCATTGCCATCACTATTATTGACTGTTCCTGAGTCATCTGTCTGCTTGTCGCTTGGTTCTGGTTGAGTTGGTTCTTGTGCCTTTGTCACATCCAGTTGTACCAATAGCGGATCGTGGTCAGAAGCTCTGCCATGTTCTTCCATAAAGGCTGAATTGACATGGACCATATCAAAGGCATAGCGCTCCAATAAGTTAGTTGATACTAGCATATTGTCAAGAGACTGATTATTTCCGTTATAGAAGTAAGAGAAGCGATCGGATGCATCGTGACGACTAACGAGGTTAGCCATTCCTCCTGTTTCTAAAATTTCTATGGTTTTAGTAAATTCATAGTCATTGAAGTCGCCTAGCATAACGATATTAGCATTTGGATTTTGAGTTAAGCCTGCTTTTGTAAAATCAGCGATAATTTGTGCCAGTATGTGGCGTTTTTCTTCGGACTTGAAGCTGACAGGTTGGATTTTTCCGTAGAGACCATTGTCACCGCGTTTTGAGTTGAGATGGTTGGCAAGGACAACGACTTTCTCGCCTTTGAAGACGAATTCAGCTGCAAGTGTTTTGCGGACAGCTGCCCAAGCAGGGTTGGTTGGGTCGATTCGACCCAGGCTGAGATTGAGTTCGCCGTTTTCCCAAGCTACTGCCTGTGTTGCGGTACCGATTGGTTTGTCAGATAGGCTGACACGTTTGGAGTTGTAGAGGAAGCCGACGCGAATATTGCCTCCCTCTTGTCCGCCGTCTTTGTTGTTTTCAGGAGCAATATCCACATAGGTATAGGTTGGTCCGCCGGCTGCTTGAATAGCTGCAATCAGGCGCTCAGCACTCTTACTAGCATCAGTTGTACCGTCGTTTGTAGCACCGTTGTTGTCCTGCACTTCAATCAATCCGATAATGTCTGGAGAATGTAGGTCTGAAACAAAGGATTTGGCAATGCGTTGGACTTTAGCGTCTGATGTTGACTTACTGTCAGCAGAGAAGTTTTCAATGTTATAAGAAGCGATAGTCAGCTTGTCATCATTTGGGATAATGGTTGTTGTTTCTGGTTTTGTAGCTCCTTCGTGCAAGGTTGGAAGGGTGCTATCATCTACATAGACCTTATAATTGGTGTAAGAGTAGGTAACTGGTCCAGCAATACGACCGGTAAAATAGTCTCCTGATTTGACGATCTGTTTTCCATTTTTCAAAAGTAGTGGAATGATATTGGTATTATTCCCTTCAGGGCGAAGGTTGACGCCTCCGACATTGTTTAAAGGAAGTTGACTAGTGGCAGGAGTGACATAGATTTCCTTGTTTTTTAGTGGGCCGAGGATTTTTGCATCATCAACGGCAACCACCATGCCTTCAACGGATTCCCAGAAATCGAGTGCATCTTGTTCTGGATCAAATTGAGCCAAACCGTCGTTGTCAATAATATCTGCTGGGATAGTCCGATCAAGACCAAGGACTATAGGAGATGGTACAGGTGCAGTCCCATCCACAGTTACTTCAGTAGCTCGAATTTGTGTGATGGTTAAGTCTGTTTCCCCACGTTCTGTATAACCTTTTCCGAGGTATTCTTCTACACGTCCTGCGATAGTGACAAGATCTCCTACCTTGACATTTGTTTTTAATTTGTCAGTAAAAATATTAATACCGTCAGATGTTTTGACGTCTCCGTCTGGGGTGACATCTTGCACGTAGAAGTTATTGGCAGAGGTAACGTAGGTTACTACGACGTTTTTAAGAATCACAGATTGATTCACCAGAGGTGATTGGTGACTTGCACCTTGAATGTGACCGACTGTTACAGTTTCGGTCTTGCCTGGTGCTGTTTCTGTTGTTGCCTTTTCAACGACTTCAAAATGAGAGAGGTCAAATGGTTTTAATTGTATTTTTCCATTATAGGTGGATAAAATAGCGGTTAGATTAATTTTATCTCCCTTGTTGATATGGTTCAAAAGATCAGCTGTTTTGATACCTGTTCGACTATCTAAACGCACATCCACAGTTTGTCCTTCGGAGTCAGTTACAGTAAAGGTAGAATTTTGATAGCTATCGCTTTGAATGTCTCCGACAGTCAAGTTTTTTAGAGAAACTAGTGTTGCCTGTGCTTGCGTTGCTAACTGAGCGATGTTTGTTTCTGTAATAGGAGTGTTGAAATGCTCAGATATAGCCTTGTGGTTGCTAACTGTGGTTAGTTGGAGTTCGCCTTTATACTCACCCAATGTTCCTGTTAATTGAACGGTATCACCAGGCTGATAGCCCAAGGCAGCCCCAGGGTAGATATAGATACCAGCGCCGTCAGAACCTTGGAGGTAGAAACCATTTCCTCCCCAACCGTTTACTAGGCTAATAATTTTACCAGAGACTGTGTACTCTGTTCCTTGTGCACCGGAACGAACAGTAGCAATCGGTGTAGAAACAAGGTCACTTGACTCGGTAGTCGTATTTTCACTGGTTGGTGGCTGAACATTAGTAGAAGATGAATCTACGATTTCAATCGCTGTAGCTGGTTTGATCCCAGCTCGCTTCATGTATGTATCGCTAGTTCCTGTGATGCGAACCAATTTTCCGACTAGTTCGGGATGATCAACGAGGTTGAATTGGCTGCGAAGTGGTTCCTTTAGTTGAATAGGGATAGTGTCGGCGGCCGCAGTATCCATGCTTGCACCAAGGGCTAGATTTGTTTTGTTAGTAGTGTCAAAAGCAGTTCCGCTACTATTAAGTGGTGCAATAAGATAGCCTTGTATCGTGACTTCCGACTTGGTTATTGCAAGTGACGGATAATTCTCTATCGCCACTTCAGTAGCATGCACAGATGGTATAGGCGAAGTGGCAAGACTAAATAAGAGTCCGGCTGTTACCGCTACAGAACCTACGGTATAGAAGAGAGAACGGTTTCTAATCTTCATATAAAACTCCTTTTTGTTATATATGGACGTTATCAAAACGTCTGAGGTTGTTATATACATATAGTTTAACAAAAAATGAGTCGTTTGGAATACTTTTTCTGGATATAATACGGATATTTTTAAAAATTCAAATGAAATAGTAAAAATACATTGGAAAATAAAACAATAAGCGAACGATTGGACTGAATACAGGGAGTTAGTTCATAAAAAAGCACCGAGATATAAATGATTATCTTGGTGCCATATTCATTTTGTTTAATATTAGTTGGGAGGTTTTGTGAAGGAAGAAAGGGGCAAAGCAGATATATAGTCCTTTAGTTGACTTTTTTTACTTCGGCGCAAGAGGAAGTCCGTTTCTGGATTTCCCGCTTCAAACAATCCACTGGTTTGTTTGAACTCACTTTGCCGTACTTTATAGAGAGGCAAGTCTTATTTCCAACCTAGAATGTTCTAGCAACCTGCCGCTATTGAGGCGAATGTACTTTGCCCTATCTCCAGCCTTCAAGAGTTCCACGAATCTTTGAAGTAAATACTAACAAAGTAAGGAAAATGGAAAACTATAGTTCTGGAAACAATTTTTTCAAAATCTTCGGTGTAATGCTCTGTCCAGGTCCTGCGTAAGTATAGGTGTGCAGGTACATGGCAGGGTTGAAGTTGAGTTCGATGCAGGTACAGTTGGGCTTGTCTTTGCTGGCTGGCTTGGTGCGGTCGGGGATAATCAAGTCCACACCACAGGCCCAAGCTCCCATGGCAGTCGCCATATCAGCGGCCAGTTGCTTATAGGACTCGTCCATCTGGTCGGTCATATCGATGGAGTCGCCACCCGTTGAGATATTGGAATTGCCACGCAGAAAGGCTTGAACGCCCTCTGGCAAAACTGTATCGGGTGTGTAGCCTTGTTGCTCCAACATAAGCAGTTCGATGTCGCCCAAGTTAATGATTTCCAGCGGTGAACGGTGGTCACGCCCACGCAGTGGATCTTGGTTTTTTTGGTCCACCAATTCACGGATGGTTGAGCTACCGTCCCCCACGACATTGGCTGCGACGCGGAGCAGGACAGCCTCGCACTTGCCGTCCAGGACGAAGAAACGGTACTCGGTCCCCGCCACGAATTCCTCCACTAGTACATGGCTGTCTTCTGAAAAGGCGATGTCAAGGGCTTTTTCATAGTCCGTAAGGCTGGCTGGCTCCTGGAAGATAGAGATGCCTAGGCCGAAGTTGGTGGATTTTGGTTTGACAACAATAGCAGAGCTGGCTACCTGTCCGTAGTACCGCAGGGCGTCTGTCTTGTTTGCAAATTCAGCTCCCGCAGGTACTGGAAAACCAGCCTGGTCCAAGATTTTCTTGGTCACGACCTTGTTGGCCATGGCGAGAGGAATGACGTAGTTGTCCTTGGAGGTCATGTTGCCATTTTTGATGTACTCGACATGGTCACCATGCCAGAGTTTGAGAAATTGGTCTTCTTCATCCAAAATCTCCACGTTCAAGCCCAGTTGAATGGCGTCGAAGAGAATCATCTGGGTGGAGAGTTCCATGTTTTCATAGCCCTTGAGGGCGTAAGGGGCTGTCCAAGCATAGTCATGGAATACTTGTCCTTGCTGCTGACCAAACTTTTCTAGAGACCCATCTTCAACCTGCTCTGCTATTTTTCCGGAAAGGGTCAGATGTGGGTCTTGAAGAGCGGCCTCTACATGTGCAATGAGCTGGCCATAGTAGTCATCCAGTCCAAAGTGGGCAACTATGGCTTTCATGGCCGTCAAGATTGGCGTGGCATCGGCCTCGCTAGGTAGAGGTGTGTGTGGGTGGCTAAGGGCGATGAGGTTGTTCAGTATATCTGCTTTTGATAGGGTGTTATCAACATCTGTCAGTTGGTCTAGCCAAAGAAGAGATAAGATAAAGAGGTGGACTGTATCAAGGGTTTCCTGACTAATAGCAAGCGGGTCATAGGGGTTAAGGTCAAAGGAACGGAATTCTAAATAAGAAATCCCCTTACTGAGGTAGTCACGGCTAGTCTTGGCACCACGGAGGCGGACAGCTGAGTAAAATTCCTTCTCAGCGGATAGTTGACCAGATTGGACAGCTTGTTCGATGTCAGCCACGTACTGTTCAAGAGAAGAAAAGGAAATATGAACATCATCGGAGTTGACATAGCCGTACTTGGAATTACGAATGGAACGGACGCAACCGACTTCCGTAGTTAGGAATCCTTTTTCGGCTAGGCTACTTGCTCCATATAGGTAGGTTAAGAGCCAACGATAGTTGAGGAAGTTTTGTGCTAATTTGAGGTAGAGGGTATTTTTGAATGCGATAAAGTCTGTTTCCTCGCTTAATTCAAAAAGTTGTTGGGTTAAGTCTTTTCCTAATTCAAAATTATAGTGGATGCCAGACATAGATTGGACGAGCTTACCATAGCGTTCCCCCAAACCGACACGATATTGGTACTCATAGTCGCTATCTAGTTGAGCAATTTGGATTTCCTCTTCTGAAATCACAGGTGGCATGGATAGGGGCCAGAGGTATTCTTGCTTATCCATAGAACGTGCGGCAACATCTGTAATGGCTCCCAGTAGGCGACGCGCTTCCTTAGTCGACTGAGCGATTGGTGTAATCAACTCTAACTGTGGCTCGCTGTAGTCTGTCTGGATATAGGGGTGGAAGCTACGAGAACCCAGTTTATGAGGATGGGGAGTTTGTGCAACTCTGTGGTTTGAATTGATGCGAAGTGATTCGCGCTCAATTCCAAAAGTAGCCTGAAGAATGGGGCTGTTTGGTGATAATTTTTGTAACATACTAAGTCCTTTATATTTCTGTCAAAGTCTTATTCCAATTTTATCTAGATTGGAGGGCAAATACAAATTTCTGCTACGTTTCTCGTGAAAAATGTACTGAAAATCATTGAAAGCAAACAAAGACTTCGGATTTCTCTGTCAAAAGCATATTTACAAATGTCTATCTCATGTATTTAATCGGATTTTTTTGAAATATACTTTTAAAAAAATAAAAACATTCGCCATATATGAAATTATTGGAATTTCTTGAAAAAATGTTCGTTTTTTGATAGAATAGTGTGTAAAACGAAACTTGCAGGTGAGATTCCTGCCAGAAGTAGAAGAAAGGCTGGGCTGGTTAGCCAGTTCAGAGAAAGAGTGAATATGACATCAGTAGTTGTTGTAGGAACCCAGTGGGGCGACGAAGGTAAGGGTAAAATTACAGACTTCTTGTCTGCTAATGCTGAAGTAATCGCACGTTATCAAGGTGGTGATAACGCTGGACACACTATCGTTATCGATGGCACTAAATATAAATTGCACTTGATTCCGTCAGGAATCTTCTTCCCAGAAAAGATTTCTGTAATCGGTAATGGTGTGGTTGTCAATCCAAAATCTTTGGTGAAGGAAATCAACTATCTCCATGATTCAGGTGTGACAACAGATAATTTGCGGATTTCAGACCGCGCACACGTCATCTTGCCTTACCACATCAAATTGGACCAGTTGCAAGAAGAGTCTAAAGGTGAGAACAAGATTGGTACAACCAACAAGGGTATCGGTCCTGCTTACATGGACAAGGCAGCCCGTGTTGGTATCCGTATTGCAGACCTCTTGGACAAGGAGATTTTTGCGGAGCGTTTGAGAACAAACTTGGCTGAGAAAAACCGTTTGTTTGAGAAAATGTATGAGTCAACTCCGATTGAGTTTGATGAAATCTTTGAAGAATACTATGCTTATGGTCAAGAAATCAAAAAGTATGTAACAGATACCTCTGTTATCTTGAACGATGCCCTCGATCAAGGTAAACGTGTTTTGTTTGAAGGTGCGCAAGGGGTTATGTTGGATATTGACCAAGGTACCTATCCATTCGTTACTTCTTCAAACCCAGTTGCTGGTGGTGTGACCATCGGTAGCGGTGTCGGCCCAAGCAAGATTGACAAGGTTGTTGGTGTATGTAAGGCCTACACTAGCCGTGTTGGTGACGGACCATTCCCAACTGAATTGCACGATGAAATCGGAGACCGTATCCGCGAAATCGGTAAGGAATACGGTACGACAACTGGCCGTCCACGCCGTGTCGGTTGGTTTGACTCAGTGGTGATGCGCCATAGCCGCCGTGTGTCAGGTATTACCAACTTGTCCCTCAACTCGATTGACGTCTTGTCAGGTCTTGAAACGTTGAAAATCTGCGTGGCTTATGACTTGGATGGTGAGCGTATTGACCACTACCCAGCAAGCTTGGAGCAACTCAAACGTTGCAAACCAATCTATGAAGAAATGCCAGGTTGGTCTGAAGACATCACAGGTGTGCGTAGCCTGGATGAATTGCCAGAAGCGGCTCGCAACTATGTTCGTCGTATCAGCGAATTGGTAGGCGTTCGTATCTCAACCTTCTCAGTAGGTCCTGGTCGTGAACAGACTAATATCCTTGAGAGTGTATGGAGCGCAAAATAGTGTGCGAAGACTGAACGAAAGTTCGGTCTTTTTTATGTTTGGTCGAACTTTGCTTTCTTGTCCAGAATTTGATATAATCATGCTTATCAAACAATAAAAGAGGTAAACAAATGGAAGGTTTATTTTTGCCGCTTGTCATGGTTGCCATGATTGGTTTTATGTTCTATTCGCAACGTAAACAACAAAAACAACGTCAAGAAGCACTAAATCAAATCAAAAAAGGTGATGAAATTGTGACCATTGGTGGGCTATTTGGTATTGTCGATGAAATCGATGATAAAAAGGTTGTTCTCGATGTTGATGGTGTTTATTTGACATTTGAACGTGGTGCTATTCGTAATCGTGTAGCAAGTTCAGGTACTACATCTGCAGTTGTTGAAGAAGTGGCAGTTGAAACGACAGAAGCGACTCCAGAATCTGCAATTGAAGAATAAGGATGAAAAACCGAGGGAAACCTTGGTTTTCTCTTGTTTTAGCCCTGCCTGATTTTTGCTATCCTAGGTAAAAATATGGTATAATGAAACGATTATACAATAAGGAAAATACCATGTTTAAATTTAATTTTAAAAAGAAAGAAAGCATTGAAACAGCAATTGAAGTCCCTAAGCATATCGCTGTGATTATGGATGGCAATGGCCGTTGGGCGAAAAAGCGGATGCAGCCACGTATTATGGGGCATAAGGCTGGTATGGATGCACTTCAAAAGGTTACCAAGACGGCTTCTGATTTGGGAGTAAAGGTGTTGACTGTCTATGCCTTTTCTACAGAAAACTGGTCTCGACCGGAAAAAGAAGTGAAGTTTATCATGAATCTACCTGTGGAGTTTTATGATAAGTATGTTCCTGAACTCCATGCCAATAATGTCAAAATTCAGATGATTGGTGACCATTCCAAACTTCCTGTTCCGACTCTCAATGCGCTTTATAAAGCTGAACAAAAAACGAAGAATAACACTGGTTTGATTCTCAATTTCGCTCTGAACTATGGCGGTCGTGATGAGGTGACTCGCGCAGTCAAGGCTATTGCGCAAGATGTCTTGGATGCCAAGTTCAATCCTGGTGATATTGATGAGAAATTAATAGCGGATTACCTCTATACAGGAACCTTATCACCAACGTTACGCGATCCCGATCTAGTTATCCGTACAAGTGGTGAACTTCGTCTTAGCAACTTCCTGCCGTGGCAAACAGCCTACAGCGAGCTGTACTTTACAGATATTGCTTGGCCTGATTTTGATGGAGAAGCACTTAAATTAGCGATTAAAGAATACAACCGTCGCCACAGACGTTTTGGCGGTGTATAAGGAGAAGGTATGACAAACGATTTACAGAAACGAGTGATATTTGGCGGCATTGCTCTAGCTATTTTCATTCCCTTTTTGTTGGCTGGTGGGATGGCATTTCAATTTTTTGTAGGCCTGTTAGCTATCATTGCTACGGCTGAATTGATTAAAATGCATCGCCTAGCACCAAATTCTATCGAGGGTGTCTTAGCTATGTTGGCCAGTTTAGTCTTGGCTCTTCCGCTCCAGAATTATCTGACATTTTTACCGACGGATGGAAACTACACAGCCTACGCCATTGTAGTATTTTTACTGCTTGGTTCGACGGTTTTTAATATCGGCCATTACAACTATTCCGATGTGGTCTTTCCAATTGCCTCAAGTTTCTATGTTGGTATCGGCTTTCATAGTTTGATACTGGCTCGTATGGATGGGCTCAATAAAGTCTTCTTTGCCCTCTGTTTAGTCTGGGCAACAGACATTGGCGCCTACTTAATCGGTCGTCAGATTGGTCGGAGAAAATTATTGCCCAAGGTTTCACCGAATAAAACGGTTGAAGGCTTTGTTGGCGGCATTCTTTCTGCGGTGGTAGTTGCTATCATTTTCTTGATTGTCGATAAGTCCTTGTTGGCTGGCTATTCATTTGGCATGATGATGTTGTTGGTTGTGATTTTCTCGATATTCTCACAATTCGGAGACTTAGTAGAAAGTGCTATTAAACGCCATTTTGGTGTGAAGGATTCTGGAAAAATTATTCCAGGACACGGCGGTATCCTGGATCGTTTTGACGGTATGATTTTTGTCTTTCCAATCATGCACTTCTTTGGATTATTTTAAGGAGGTACTATGAAGGGAATTTTAGCATTTATATTTATATTTGGTGTGATTGTAGTTGTCCATGAATTTGGTCATTTCTACTTCGCCAAGAAAGCGGGTATCCTTGTGAGGGAATTTGCGATTGGGATGGGTCCCAAAATTTTCGCTCATACAGGTAAGGATGGGACGCTTTACACCATCCGTATTCTTCCTCTAGGTGGCTATGTTCGAATGGCTGGATGGGGTGAAGATAAGACAGAGATTAAGACAGGTAGTCCTGCCAGCCTCAGCTTGAATGAAGCTGGTGTTGTGACGCGGATTAATTTGTCTGGTAAGCAACTGGATAGTCTCAGTTTGCCAATGAATGTAACCAGTTTTGACTTTGAAGAAAAATTGGAAATCACAGGCTTGGTCTTGGAAGAAAGCAAGACCTATAAGGTTGATCACGATGCCACGATTGTAGAGGAAGATGGAACAGAAGTTCGGATTGCTCCACTTGATGTTCAGTATCAAAATGCGACAGTCTGGGGTCGGTTGATGACCAACTTTGCGGGGCCCATGAATAATTTTATTCTAGGGATTCTAGTATTTATTATTTTGTTCTTCATGCAAGGCGGGGTTGCCAACCCATCAAGCAATGCAGTAAGTATTACTGAAGGTGGTGCTTTGCAGGCTGCAGGTGTTGTTACAGGGGACAAGATTCTTTCGGTCAATGGGAACAAGACAGACAGCTACACAGAAGTTGCAACGATTATTAGCAAAGCAGCGACAGATGCAACAACAGCCCCAAGCTTTGATTTGGTTGTTGAGCATGATGGGAAAAACCGTCATGTCTCCGTTACTGCTGAACAAGTAGATGGGGCTTATCGAATTGGTATCTCACCGATTTTGAAAACTGGTTTCGTTGATAAAATTGTCGGTGGTTTCCAAGAAGCGGGAGCGACAGCTCTTAGGGTTGTGACAGCTTTGAAGAATCTAATTGCAAACTTTGATGTTAAGCAGTTGGGGGGACCGGTTGCTATTTATAAAGTAAGTTCCCAAGCGGCTGAATTTGGTTTGGTTTCTGTATTGGGGCTAATGGCTGCGCTCTCCATTAACCTTGGAATCTTCAATTTGATTCCAATTCCAGCCTTGGATGGTGGTAAGATTGTTATGAATATTCTGGAAGCTATTCGCAGAAAACCACTCAAACCAGAGACGGAATCTTATATCACTCTAGCAGGTGTAGCCGTTATGGTGGTTCTTATGATAGTAGTCACTTGGAATGATATTATAAGAGTCTTCTTCTAAGATAATTTGAAATTTATGAAAGGAATTGAATGCGTGCTAAACGCAGGATGTTCTGAAAACTACGAAAAAGAAAGGAACAGAGAGTTTTCATATTTGAACTCGAGCGTCAGCGAGGGTTCAGATAAGTGACTTCTGTGATTCCTAATCAAGTAAACTACGAAAGGAATTGAACAAAAGCTAAAAACCTAGTAAAAAAGACCAATCGCCTTGTGCCGATAGGCACTGCGTTGATTGCCTATTTTTATACGGTTTTCTTGACGCTTTTGTATCTTAAATTATGAAACAGTCTAAAATGATTATCCCTACTTTGCGGGAGATGCCTTCGGATGCGTCGGTGATTAGCCACGCTTTGATGTTACGTGCGGGTTATGTCCGTCAGATTTCTGCTGGTATTTACAGCTACTTGCCATTGGCTAACCGTGTGATTGAAAAAGCAAAAAATATCATGCGTGAGGAGTTTGATAAGATTGATGCTATTGAATTTTTGGCTCCAGCTCTCTTGTCAGCGGACATTTGGCGTGAGTCAGGTCGTTACGAAACATATGGCGACGATCTTTACAAGCTCAAAAACCGCGAAGGTTCTGACTTTATCTTGGGACCAACTCACGAAGAAACAGTGACCCTTTTGGCGCGTGATGCGGTCCAGTCTTACAAACAGTTGCCGCTTAACATCTACCAAATCCAATCTAAGTATCGTGATGAAAAACGCCCTCGTAACGGTCTTCTCCGTGGTCGTGAGTTCATCATGAAAGACGGTTACAGCTTCCATGCTAGTTATGAGAGCTTGGACCAGACCTATGATGACTACAAGGCGGCTTACGAGGCAATCTTCACTCGTGCAGGCTTGGAGTTCAAAGCTATCATCGGTGACGGTGGTGCCATGGGTGGTAAGGATAGCCAGGAGTTTATGGCTATTACTCCAGACCGTACTGACCTGGACCGTTGGGTTGTCTTGGACAAGTCGGTTGCTTCTTTTGAGGAAATACCAGAGGATGTTCTTGAAGCAATCAAAGCAGAACTCTTGGCATGGTCTGTGTCTGGTGAAGATACCATCGCCTACTCTAGCGAATCAGGCTACGCTGCCAACCTAGAAATGGCGACTAGCGAATACAAACCAAGTACAGCAGTTGTCGTCGAAGAAGACTTGGTTAAAGTAGCGACGCCAGATGCCAAAACCATCGACGAAGTTGCTGCCTTCCTGAATGTCGCTGAAGAGCAAACTATCAAAACCATGCTCTTTATGGCAGATGGCGAGCCAGTTGTTGCCCTCCTTGTTGGTAATGATCAAGTGAACGATGTCAAGTTGAAAAACCACCTCGGAGCAGATTTCTTTGATGTAGCAGGCCCAGCGGATGCTGAAAAAATCTTCGGTGCAGGTTTTGGTTCCCTTGGACCAGTCGGCTTGCCAGAAAACATCAAGATTATTGCAGACCGCAAGGTGCAAGATGTGAAAAATGCTGTTGTCGGTGCCAACGAAGACGGTTTCCACTACACAGGTGTCAATGCAGGGCGTGATTTCCAAGTGACTGAGTATGTGGACATTCGTGAAGTCAAGGAAGGCGAACCTTCTCCAGATGGACACGGGGTTCTCAACTTTGCCCGTGGTATCGAGATTGGTCACATCTTCAAACTCGGTACACGCTATTCTGACAGCATGAACGCCAACATCTTGGATGAGAATGGTCGTTCTATGCCGATTATCATGGGATGCTATGGAATCGGTGTTAGCCGCCTCTTGTCAGCCGTTCTTGAACAACACGCTCGCCTCTTTGTTAACAAGACACCAAAAGGCGAATACCGTTACGCTTGGGGAATCAACTTCCCTAAAGAATTGGCACCATTTGATGTGCATTTGATTCCAGTCAATGTCAAAGATGAAGCGGCAATGGAATTGACTCAGTCTATCGAAGCAAGTTTGGTTGGTGCAGGCTATGAAGTCTTGACAGACGACCGTAATGAGCGTGTCGGCGTTAAGTTCTCTGACAGTGACTTGATTGGCTTGCCAATCCGTGTGACAGTTGGTAAGAAAGCAGCGGACGGCATCGTCGAAGTGAAAATCAAGGGCACAGGTGATACTGTGGAAGTCCATGTGGACCAACTCCTTGAAACCCTTCAAATCCTTACAAAAGAAAATGAATAACAGAAAAAAACTTGGTTGATGATAGCCAAGTCTTTGTTGATAAAATAGGCTTGGTTCTAGTCACCCAAGCCTATTTTTTTATAACATATTTAGTAGGAGGTTATAGAGGATAGCTCCTGTGACTCCTCCAAGAATTGGGCCAGCAACTGGGATCCAGCTATAAGACCAGTCAGAATCTCCCTTGTTAGGAATTGGAAGGATGGCATGCATGATACGAGGACCAAGGTCACGAGCAGGATTGACTGCGTAGCCTGTTGTAGATCCTAGTGAGAAGCCGATTGCAAATACGATAAGTCCCACGATGATTGGGCCGAGACCAGCGCTGACATTGTTAGGACCAATTGCAAGGATTCCCATGACTAAGACAGCTGTGCCAAGAACCTCGCCGAGCAAGTTTGAAGCTGTGTGACGAAGAGCTGGTCCAGTAGAGAAGGTAGCAAGGATTGTTCCGCTATCTTTTGTTTCCTGCCAATGTGGGTAGAAATGGAGATAGAGGACGATGGATGCCAACATTGCTCCAGCAAATTGGGCAAGTAGGAAGCCTGGGACTTGAGCCCATGGTAGGGAGCCGATAGATGCCATTGCGATAGTGACAGCTGGATTCAGGTGGGCAGGTCCAAAAATTCCTGATACGTAGACGGCAATTGTTACAGCGATGCCCCATCCTAGTACGATGGTCAGCCAGCCGCTATTTTCAGCCTTGGTTTTAGAGAGGATGCAGGATGCAACCACACCGTTTCCAAGTAATACTAGTATGAAAGTTCCAAGTAATTCTCCAATCAGATTCATAATGACCTCCTATTTATTGATTGTCAGTTCTTTTAATTGCTCAAGAATAGTCTCCAAGTCAGCTCCAGCCTGCAAGAGAGCTGCGGCAGTATAGCAACCTTCGACGACTGGTACGGTCTGGATAAGAATTTGTTTGTCTGTAAAATCGGCAGTAAGTTCCATGTTCATTCGGGCGCTACCTAGGTCGAAAAAGGCAAGGAGGGTATCAGCAGGGTTTGCTTCAACTCGCTCTTGTACGATTTCAAAGCTAGTACCGATGCTACCATCTTCTAATCCGCCACAGTAGGTAATGGGAATATCTTTTGCGACTTCAGATACTAGGTCAATGATTCCCTGGGCCAAATTTTTTGAATGGGATACGAGTAAGATACCAACCTTTGTCATAGTCCTGCCTCCAACATGGCTTCAAAGAGAAGTCCAGATGAGAAAGAGCCTGGATCAATGTGTCCAATAGACCTTTCTCCAACATAGGACGCGCGTCCCTTGGTTGCAGCAATATCCTTTGTTCCTTGAACGGCTTTATGGATAATTTCCGCTGTCAGTTGGCTTTCTCTTAGGGCAGAAATAACAGGAATCCAAACGTCTACCATGGTTTTCTCGCCTAATTCAGCCTTGCCACGTTTTTGGATCATGTCCAAACCTGCTTGAAGCATGTCTGCCAAATCAGCGCCAGCTTGACTGGCTTTGGTAATACCCATAAAGGCAGAGCCGTAGAGAGGACCGGAAGCACCGCCAACCTTACTGAGAAGTTGCATGGCAACCACCTTAAAGACTTGGTCGGCAGTCTCATAGTCTTTTTCAGATAGCTCCTGCATGACGGCAGCCATTCCTCGCGCCATGTTGCCCCCGTGATCTCCATCTCCGATAGGAGAGTCAAGCTCACTCAAATAATCTTTGTTTTCTTGAATTTTCTTGTTGAATGTCTCCATCCAGAGTAATGCTTGTTTTGCATCCATAGTCTTTCTCCTACCAAGCTACCACTTCAACAGGGGCCTGCAAAGCGTCAATCCAGCTTGGGTCTTCTAGTTTGATTAAGGTCAATGACAGTCCAGCCATATCAATCGATGTCATGTAGTTACCGATTTTCTTGTAGTCAACGACAACACCTTTTTTAGCCAGCAATTGAGCAACGTCGTTGGCAAAGACATATTGCTCCATGAGAGGGGTAGCGCCGAGACCGTTGATAAGGACACCATAGTGCTCGCCATCTTGAATATCGAAGCCTTCTGCCAATTTCTCAACCAATTCTTCAGCCAATTTAGCAGATGGTTGGAGTTTTTCTTTCTTATAGCCAGGTTCGCCATGGATACCGACACCATATTCAAATTCATCTTCTTCAAGGACGAAGCCTGGTTTGCCCACTTCTGGTACAGTAGCGCCTGATAGGGCTAAGCCGATAGTCTTGATTTGTGGGACGAGACGGTCAGCCAGTTCCTTGATTTCTGCTAGGGATTTGCCAGTTGTTGCAGCGTGACCGAGAATCTTGTGGACAAGGATGGTACCTGCTACCCCACGACGGCCTTGGGTATAGAGGCTATTTTCCACAGCGATGTCATCGTCCACAACGACACTGGCTACTTCGATGCCCTCCATTTCCGCCAATTCTTGCGCCATCTCAAAGTTCATGATGTCGCCAGAGTAGTTTTTGATGACCATAAAGACGCCCGCACCCTCGTCAGCAGCCTTGATGGCTTCCAAGATTTGGTCTGGTGTTGGTGAGGTAAATACTGCGCCACATACAGCGGCGGACAACATGCCCTTGCCGACAAAGCCTGCATGAGAAGGTTCATGACCAGAGCCACCTCCTGAGATGATGCCGACTTTACCAGATTTTTCGGCCTTGCGGATAATCACATCAAATCCATCGATACGATCGACAAGATCTTGGTGCATAAAGACAAGTCCTTTTAACATTTCATCAACGACATGTTCGGGTTGATTGATAATTTTTTTCATGAGAAAACTCCTTTGTTTTTGTTTGCGCTTTCATTTTACATTGTCCAAAAGAAAAAAGGAAGGGACAGATTGTCCAATGTGTCCCTTTTGTTCCAAAGAAAAGCATGATAGGGTATAATAAAGAGGAAGCGAAAGGAAGTGACATATGCCAACCTCGTTGATTACAAAGAAAAGGATTGCAAAGGCTTTTAAAAAACAGCTATCCCAAAAATCCTTTGATAAAATCTCAGTTGTCGACATCATGCAGGAAGCAGGGATTCGTCGTCAAACCTTTTACAACCATTTTTTAGACAAGTATGAGTTACTGGACTGGATATTTGAAACAGAATTGCAGGAGCAGGTAACTGACAATCTGACCTATATTAGTGGAATCAAGCTTCTGGATGAGCTCTTGTACTACATCGAGAGTAACCAATCTTTCTACAGGCAACTCTTTGAGATTAAGGGGCAAAATGATTTTGTCAGCTATTTAGAAGGCTACTTTATGGTTTTGATGGAGAAAATTATCAACGAATACCAGCTTCAGGAGGGTAAAATGATTTCCCAACAGGATAAGCATTTTTTGATTCTCTATCATGTTAATGCTTGGATTGGACTGATAAAGGAAGGACTGACGCAGTCGCCTTGTCAGATTCACAGTTATTGGAAGCAAATGGTGGCTCTTGTTCGCGAGTCGTTTTTGATTTTGTAGGAGTTAATATATGGTGTTTATTAGAAATAGACAGGCAACAATTATTGAAGATTATTTGGATGGTTTCTGTCGAACCAATCCTAAAGTGAAGAAAGTGAAGGGGCTTCCGATTGTTCTGCAAAGAAGACAAAATGGGGAACAGATTCCGATTGTTTCTGGCGGTGGTTCTGGTCATGAACCAGCCCATGTTGGCTTCGTCGGTAAAGGAATGCTGACTGCAGCAGTTTATGGAGAGATTTTTACTCCACCAACTGCTGAAGAAGTCCTGGCAGCCATTCGTGCAGTAGATAAGGGCAAGGGAGTTTTTCTGATTGTAAAAAACTTTGAGGCAGACCTTGTCTCTTTTAGAAAAGCCATCGAATCGGCTCGGCAGGAGGGAATTGCAGTCAAGTACATCGTATCTCATGACGATATTTCGGTCGATACCAAGGATAATTTCCGTATGCGGCATAGGGGGCTTGCAGGGACTATTCTACTTCATAAGATATTAGGAGCTGCTGCCCTTACTGGCTATAGCCTGGATGAATTGGAACAGCTGGGACTGTCTCTGGCAACAGAAATTGCGACCATCGGTTTTGCAACCAAGTCGGCCTATTTGCCCAATGCTGCCCTGCCTTTGTTTGATTTGGAGGAGGGGCAAATATCTTACGGCATCGGTATCCATGGAGAAGAAGGCTATCGGACCGTTCGTTTTGAATCCTCTGAGCAGTTAGCCAACGAAATTGTGAACAAATTAAAATTAAAATTCCGCTGGAAGGAGGGGGAGGACTACATCCTCCTGGTCAATAATCTTGGATCTATGTCCGAGGTTGAGCAAGGAATCTTTTTGAACGACATTTGCCAATTTCTAGAACTAGAAGGTTTACAGCTTTCCTATATAAAAACAGGTAAGTTTATGACTAGTCTAGATATGGGAGGAATTTCTGTCACCCTCTGTCGTGTCAAGGATCAAAAATGGCTGGACTTTTTAGAAGCACCGACAGAAGCTGCGGCTTGGTAGGTTCCTCTTTTCATAGAACATCCACCTCTAGGGGGTTTCCCATAGAGGTTTTTCGTGCACTCTTTCTATTTTTTAGACAAAATACCTTGACAAAAATGGTCAGGGAGGAGAATGGCACTGATAAACAAAAACTTTGTCATAAAACGATTCAGAAGGATGATAAGATGACAAAGAAAAAACAATTGACCGGACTCGTCCTTGCGACAGGTTTATCTGTTTTTGGAAGCGAAGTCCAAGCAGACGAAATCGTCACAGCCACTCGTCCAGCAGAGGCGGAAGCTGTCAGTTCGACGACCAGTAGCCAACCGGTCACTGCTCAGGATGTGCAGATGCGCAGGCAGTGGTTGATGAAGCCAGTCAAGTAGCGCAAGCCATTGATACGGGAGTGGCGACAACGGAGCAGGATTGGGTATGCTCGGATTGGCAGTAGGAGTGAGACGGAAAGGAGAGTAGGGATGAGTAATCACGTAGAAAATAAAAAGGATGTAAATCTAATTGTGGCCTATAAATTGGGAGACCGCTGCAATGGTGAAATGCTTGCTAGAAGTGTATTGGATGCCCACTATTTTCATGCAATAAATAACGGCGGCAGAGTTTTGTTTACAGTGCCGACTGAAAATGTTACGAAGATTGGTAGTGGAAAACAGCCAGGAAAAATCATCTTGACACCAGGCGATTTTTCAAGAGGATTTGAGGCCGTTATAGTTGATTTTGATGAGTTTCAGAACAGAATGCCAAACTCTAGCTACCGAAATCCGTCACAATTTAATACGAACCAAGAAAGTCAGTCAAATTATACTTGGTTTGAACTAAAAAATCCTAAAAAGCTTGCTACATTAGCTTTAGAACAATTTACAAATGTAAATACAGGTAAGCCACTTATAGAAAGTTTATCAGGTCAATCTTGTCGTATTTATGTTCAGTAAGTACGCTGGAATAACTAGGTATTGAAAAATTCACAATATAAATAAACAAAATCCTCGGAAAGCGCTCTGAGGATTTTGTTCTGTGTTCATATTTTTATCAAGTTTATGGTATAATTATTTAGTAGAAAAGTGAAGACGGTGGCTTTCGATTTTCTGAAAGTGAGGTGATGCCTATGGGCAATTCATCAAAATCTAACAGAAAGGGGGGAGCATTCTTTTGACAGCTTTTGAAGTTGTACAAACGATTCTAGCTTTAGGTAGCTTTACCATTGCTTTAGTCAGCTTGTGCTATAAAATCTTCAAAGAAAATGACCAAAAGAAACAGCCGTCCATACTTTGGCAAGTAACGGCTATTTCTTTAGCTAAAATTAATGAGCCACCGTCTTTTTAACGGTTCTACGTTGGGTAGTTGTTAGCGCAACTGCCTTTTTCTATTTCTATTATAACACGAAAGCTTGAAAAAGCAAGTTTAAAAGGCAGTGGCATACTGGGGATTTCATACCTATAAAATAAAACGTCGGGGCTAGTTTCAGCTTTTGAAGTTGTACAAACGATTCTAGCTTTAGGTAGCTTTACCATTGCTTTAGTCAGCTTGTGCTATAAAATCTTCAAAGAAAATGACCAAAAGAAATAGCTGTCCATACTTTGGTAAGTAACGGCTATTTCTTTAGCTAAAATTAACGAGCCACCGTCTTTTTAACGGTTCTACGTTGGGTAGTTGTTGACGCAACTACCTTTTTTCTATCTCTATTATAACACGAAGGGGCTGGGCAAAAAGTCCTGCCACGCTTCTCAAAGTTAGTGTCAATATCTCAGCGCAGTGGTTGATTGGCAGATTTGTTCGTGTTTCACACACCAAATCTGACCATTACGACTGTTGCGAACAAAGTTCGCTTCATCTCCAACCTCCAAAGGTTCCCCGAACCTTTGGAGCTATGCGGGGGTGGGAGTGAAACAGTCTGGGGATAGACTGTTTCAGCTCAACAACTTAAAACGAAAAATTGTTGACAAACTCTTTAGATTGGTCGAGTTCTGTCCCACTCCCAGTTTAAATGGTGGTGTCCTGCCAGAAAAGTCCCTGGCTTAGTCCAAGAAAAATTCTTTCATTTATGGTAAAATGTTTCTAACGAACTACAAAGGAAATAAGTATGTCAGATAAGTTTCAACTCTTGCTACAACAAATCGGAATGCCTCTTGATGCACGACAATCAGGGGCTTTTTCGACTGCAACGATTGAGAAAGTAGTCTTGCACAAGGTCAGCAAACTCTGGGAATTTACCTTCCGTTTTGAAACCCCCTTGCCGCTCATGGACTATCAACTCTTCAAGGCTCGTTTGGCGACGGAGTTTGAAAAGGTGGGCAATAAGATTCAATTTTCTATTGTCAGCGATGCGGAGGCCTTTGAAGCTGGTTTGGTAGAAGCTTATTATCCAGAAGCTTTTACGGAAGATTTGTGCCAGAGTGCAGGCTTCAAGGCTCTTTTTCAGCCATTAGAGGTGACTTATAGAGATGGTGTTTTGTGGATAAAAGGTCCTGAAACCATTGACACAGATCATTTTCGGAAGAATCATCTGCCAAATCTTGTGGAACAATACAAGCGATTTGGTTTTGGCAATCTTGCGGTGGACATCCAAGTCTGTCAGGAAATGACGCAGCAACAAGCGGAGATTTTCCATGCGCAAAATGAAGAAATTTACCAGCAAGCTAATGAAGAAAACTTGGCGGCCCTTGAACAACTGGCTCAAATGGCGCCACCACCAGAGGCAGCTCAGCCATTTGTCCCAGAATATAAGAAAAATCGTCCTGCCAAGGTCAATATCGAAAAGGCTGAGATTACTCCTATGATTGAGGTGGATAGTGAGGAGAACCGGATTGTCTTTGAGGGGCTGGTCTTTGAGGTTGAGCAGAAGACGACCAAGACGGGACGGGTCATTATCAACTTTAAGATGACCGACTATACTTCGTCCTTCACCTTGCAGAAGTGGGCTAAGAATGAGGAAGAGGCCCAGAAGTTTGATATGGTCAAAAAGGGCAACTGGCTACGGGTACGTGGAAATGTGGAAACCAATAATTTCACTCGTGATTTGACTATGAACGTGCAGGAAGTCCAAGAGGTCAAGAAGGAAATCCGTAAGGACCTTATGCCTGAAGGGGAGAAACGGGTCGAGTTTCATGCTCATACCAATATGTCTACCATGGATGCCCTGCCTGCTGTTGAGGACTTGGTGGCACGTGCTGCGGCTTGGGGACACAAGGCGGTGGCCATTACTGACCATGGCAATGTCCAGTCCTTCCCCCATGGCTATCATGCTGCCCGTAAAGCTGGGATTAAGCCGCTCTTCGGGATGGAGGCCAATATTGTCGAGGACTCTGTGCCCATTGCTTACAACGAAGCAGATGTAGTCCTGTCCGAAGCAACCTATGTGGTCTTTGACGTGGAAACAACCGGTCTATCTGCAGTCAACAATGCCCTGATTCAGATTGCGGCGTCTAAGATGCACAAGGGCAATATTATTGCAGAATTTGATGAGTTTATCGATCCAGGTCATCCGCTCAGTCAATTTACAACAGATCTGACAGGAATCACTGATGAGCATGTGCGCGGTTCTAAACCTCTGGAACAAGTCCTGCGGGAGTTTCAAGATTTCTGTCAAGATTCCGTCATGGTTGCCCACAACGCGACCTTTGACGTTGGCTTTATGAATGTCAACTATGAACGAGCAGGCCTACCTATTATTAGCCAGCCTGTCATTGATACCTTGGAATTTGCTCGTAACCTCTACCCCGACTTTAAGCGTCATGGTTTAGGTCCTCTCACCAAGCGGTTTGGTGTTGCTCTTGAACATCACCACATGGCCAACTACGATGCGGAGGCGACAGGGCGCCTGCTCTTCATCTTCCTAAAAGATGCTCTGGAGAAGCACAATTTGACCAATCTCAACCAGCTAAATACGGAGCTGATTGCGGAGGATTCCTATAAGAAGGCTCGTGTCAAGCATGCCACGTTATATGTGATCAATCAAGTTGGTTTGAAAAATATGTTCAAACTGGTCTCTCTTTCCAATACCAAGTATTTTGAGGGAGTTCCACGTATTCCACGGACCGTTCTCAATGCCCATCGTGAAGGTTTGATATTGGGAACAGCCTGTCAAGAGGGCGAGGTCTTCGATGATTTGCTTTCCAAAGGGATAGATGAAGCGGTTAAAACGGCAGCCTATTATGATTTTATAGAAGTCATGCCACCTGCCCTCTATGCTCCTATGATTGCCAAGGAGCAGTTTAAGGACATGGCAGAGATTGAAGAGACTATCAAGCAGTTGATTGAGGTAGGACGTAGGGCAGGTCTGCCAGTTTTGGCGACAGGAAATGTTCACTATATTGACCCCGAAGAGGAAATCTATCGGGAAATCATTGTTCGTGCTCTAGGTCAAGGGGCACCGATTAACTGGACCATCGGAAATGGTGAGAATGCCCAACCAGCTCCACTACCTAAGGCTCACTTTAGAACGACCAGCGAGATGTTGGACGAATTTGCCTTCTTGGGAGAAAGTCTGGCCCGTGAGATTGTCATTACCAATCCCAATGCCATGCTCGATCGGTTTGAAGATGTTCAGGTAGTCAAGACAGACCTCTACACGCCTTATATTGAGAAGGCCGAGGAAACGGTTGCGGAATTAACCTATCAAAAAGCCTTTGAAATTTACGGCAATCCTCTGCCTGATATTATTGACCTGCGAATTGAGAAGGAATTGACGTCCATTCTGGGTAATGGCTTCGCCGTGATTTACCTGGCATCGCAGATGTTGGTGCACCGTTCCAACGAGCGGGGCTACCTGGTGGGTTCACGGGGGTCTGTCGGCTCCAGTTTCGTTGCGACCATGATTGGGATTACCGAGGTAAACCCTATGCCTCCTCACTATGTCTGTCCAAATTGTCAACACAGTGAATTTATCACAGACGGTTCCTATGGTTCAGGTTTTGACCTGCCAGACAAGGATTGTGAAAAGTGTGGGACCAAATATAAAAAAGATGGTCAGGACATTCCTTTCGAGACCTTCCTTGGTTTCGATGGAGACAAGGTTCCCGATATTGACTTGAACTTCTCAGGGGATGACCAACCCTCTGCCCATTTGGATGTTCGGGATATTTTCGGGGAGGAAAATGCCTTCCGTGCAGGAACGGTAGGTACGGTAGCTGCTAAGACTGCCTATGGTTTTGTCCGAGGCTATGAGCGGGATTATGGCAAATTCTATCGAGATGTGGAAGTAGAACGCTTGGCTGCTGGCGCGGCCGGTGTCAAACGGACGACTGGTCAGCACCCAGGGGGAATTATCGTATTTCCTGACTACATGGATGTCTATGACTTTACACCTGTTCAGTATCCTGCCGATGATGTGACGGCCAACTGGCAGACTACCCACTTTAACTTCCACGATATTGATGAAAACGTCTTGAAACTCGATGTCCTGGGTCACGATGATCCGACCATGGTTCGCAAGTTGCAGGACTTGTCAGGCATTGATCCGCAGACCATTCCTGCCGATGACAAGGGAGTGATGGCCCTCTTCTCAGGTACAGAAATTCTGGGAGTTACACCAGAGCAGATTGGGACACCGACAGGTATGCTGGGCATTCCGGAATTCGGGACCAACTTTGTACGGGGGATGGTGGAGGAGACCAAACCGACCACCTTTGCAGAACTCTTGCAGCTGTCTGGTCTATCCCACGGTACAGACGTATGGTTGGGCAATGCTCAGGACTTGATTAAGGCAGGAATTGCCGACCTATCCACGGTTATCGGTTGTCGGGATGACATCATGGTTTATCTCATGCACGCAGGTTTGCCACCTAAGATGGCCTTTAATATCATGGAGCGGGTGCGGAAGGGCTTGTGGCTTAAGATTTCCGAGGAAGAGCGAAATGGCTACATTCAAGCCATGAAGGATAACAAGGTGCCAGACTGGTACATCGAATCCTGTGGGAAAATCAAGTACATGTTCCCTAAAGCCCACGCGGCTGCCTACGTTATGATGGCCTTGCGGGTTGCTTATTTCAAGGTTCATCACCCACTTTACTACTATTGTGCTTATTTCTCTATTCGTGCCAAGGCCTTTGATTTGGCGACCATGTCAGGCGGTCTAGATAAAGTCAAGGCTAAGATGGAAGAAATCGCCCTCAAGAAGAAAAACAATGAGGCTTCAAACGTTGAGCAGGACCTCTACACCACGCTTGAATTGGTCAATGAGATGCTGGAACGTGGCTTCAAGTTCGGCAAATTGGACCTTTACAAGTCTCATGCGACCGACTTCTTGATTGAAGAAGATACCCTTATCCCACCATTTGTCGCTATGGATGGTCTGGGAGAGAACGTTGCCAAGCAGGTTGTGGCGGCGCGTGCAGAGGGAGAATTCCTCTCTAAGACAGAACTCCGTAAGCGTGGTGGATTGTCAGGTACACTGGTTGAAAAAATGGATGAAATGGGCATCCTCGGTAAAATGCCAGAGGATAACCAGCTCAGTCTCTTTGATGATTTGTTTTAAACTTGTTCACTGTTTCTTTTGGAAGCAGTGAATTTTTTTATAAAAAAGAAGTCAAAACTCTTGACTAATGTTTTTGATAGGTATATAATCTCTACATAGTGATAAAAGTTACTATGTAGTAACAATTAGAAAAGAGGAAATCCTATGTCAAACTTTGCAAAACTTCAAGAAACTCGTCGTTCTATCTATGCACTTGGTAAAGAATTGCCAGTATCAAACGAAGAAGTAGTAGCGCTTGTAGAAAAAGCCATGAAAGAATCTCCATCAGCTTTCAACTCACAATCAAGCCGTGCCGTTGTACTTTTCGGAGCTGAATCAGACGCTTTTTGGAACGAAATTGCCTACAGCGAATTAGAAAAAGTAACGCCAGCAGAAGCTTTTGAAGGCACAAAAGGTCGTTTGGCTGGTTTTGCGGCTGGTGCTGGTACTATCTTGTTCTTCGAAGACCAAAACGTGGTTAAAGGCCTGCAAGAAAGCTTCCCACTTTACGCTGAAAACTTCCCAATCTGGTCTGAACAAGCTCACGGTATCAACTTGTACGCAGTATGGTTGGCTTTCGCTGAGAAAAATATCGGCATGAACGTACAACACTACAACCCATTGGTTGACGCACAAGTTGCTGAAAAATACGGTATCCCAGCTAACTGGAAACTCCGTGCACAAGCACCATTCGGAAGCATCGCAGCTCCAGCAGCAGACAAAGACTATATGGCGGATGGGGACCGTGTAAAGGTTTTTGGTAACTAATACTCTGCGAAAATTGAAGTCAGACGTTGTTGACTTGATGTGATGAACTTAAGTTCTATCTACATCTGCGTCGCCTAGTCTGACTTCAATTTTCATTGAGTATACATATTTACAGTTTGTTTTATTACGTCGGCAGATGAGAAAACTTCGTTTCCTTATTTCCAACTTCAACCTCGCTTTTGCGTTTTTGGGCTCAGGCTGAAACAGTTCCCCGAACTGTTTCACTCCACTGGATTGTTTGAACTCGCTTCGGCGTACGTTACGAGCGTTACTTACTATCGTAAGTAAGATTTCCAACCTTCAACAGTCACTACCCTGACTGTTGAAGCAGCCTTCAGCTGTTGACACGAACTTCGTTCGCTTTATCTCCAACCTCTAACTGTCTCCCAGACAGTTAGAGCTAGTACTAAAAGCAAACTGAAAACTTTACCCTGCGATGGAATCAGACGTTGTTGACTTGATATGATGAGTGTAAAGCTCCAGTGGAGTTTTACAGCCGGCTCCCTTAAAACAAGAGAGGAGCGGGATTATACCTTCGGCTTTTTGACACGAACTCCGTTCGTTTCGTCTCCAAGCTTCAACTATCTTCCAGAGCTAACCTTTCCAACTTCCTGTATCGGCAGGAAGTTTTTTTATCTGTCTAGCTTAAAATATGATACAATAATAGGGTATTTCAAAGTACAAAGGAGAAAAAGATGGTATTACCAAATTTTAAAGAAAATCTCGCTAAATATGCTAAACTCTTGGTTTCAACAGGTATCAATGTGCAGCCAGGTCACACGATTCAATTGACAATTGGTGTGGATCAGGCTGAGTTGGCACGTTTGATTGTCAAAGAGGCTTATGCTCACGGTGCTAAGGAAGTCTTGGTCAACTGGTTGGACGATGTGATTGCGCGTGAACGTTTGGTCAATGTTGATGTGGAACTCTTGGAACAAGTTCATCCACAACGTGTTACTGAAATGAACTACCTCCTAGAGCGCAAGGCAAGCCGTTTGGTTGTCTTGTCTGAAGATCCGGGAGCTTACGACGGTGTTGATCCAGAGAAATTGTCTCGCAACGCTCGTGCACTCAGCCAAGCATTGCAGCCAATGCGTCAAGCAACGCAAGCTAACAAGGTTAGTTGGACACTTGGTGCAGCCTCTGGTTTGGAATGGGCTAAAAAAGTCTTTCCAAATGCAGCGTCTGACGAAGAGGCAGTGGACCTCCTTTGGGATCAAATCTTCAAGACTTGCCGTATCTACGAAGAAGATCCAATCAAGGCTTGGGAAGAGCATGAGGCACGCTTGGTGGCTAAGGCTAAGGTCCTTAACGACGAGCAGTTTGTCAAATTGCACTACACAGCACCAGGAACTGACCTCGTTCTTGGTATGCCGAAGAATCACTTGTGGGAAGCGGCTGGTTCGGTCAATGCCCAAGGTGAACACTTTATTGCCAACATGCCAACAGAAGAGGTCTTCACAGCACCTGACTACCGTGTGGCAGATGGCTATGTAACGTCAACAAAACCACTCAGCTACAATGGTAACATCATCGAAGGCATCAAAGTAACCTTCAAAGATGGTGAAATCGTGGATGTAACAGCTGAAAAAGGCGACGAAGTCATGAAGAAATTGGTCTTTGACAATGCCGGTGCACGCGGTCTCGGTGAAGTTGCCCTTGTGCCAGACAAGAGCCCGATTTCTCAATCAGGTGTGACTTTCTTCAACACCCTCTTCGATGAAAATGCCTCAAACCACTTGGCGATTGGTCAAGCCTATGCCTTCTCTATCGAAGGTGGTACAGAAATGAGCCAAGAAGAGTTGAAAGAAGCTGGTCTCAACCGCTCAGATGTTCACGTGGACTTCATGATTGGTTCTAATAAGATGAACATTGACGGTATCCGTGAAGACGGTACCCGTGTACCAATCTTCCGTGACGGTGAGTGGGCTATCTAATGATATTTGAAGGAAATTGGGCAAAAAGCCCAGTGTCACTTCTCAGAGTTCGTGTCAACATCTCAGCGCAGTGGTTGATTGGCAGATTTGTTCGTGTTTTGCACTCCAAATCTGACCTAATCAACTGTGCGGGGGTGGGAAGACGAACTCTTTTTGACCTAGTCGAGTTCTTTCCCACTCCCATTTTGTAAGAATAGGAGGAATACAAGATGTTAACAAGTATTATCGCAGGTGCCATTATTGGCTTAATTGCAGGTGCTCTTACTTCGTCAGATGACCGTCGTGGTTGTCTGGGGAATATTATCCTTGGGCTTGCTGGTTCGTGGATTGGACAGTTACTCTTTGGTGATTGGGGACCACAATTTGCTGGCATGGCCCTGGTACCGTCAGTCTTTGGAGCAGTATTGCTGGTGGCAATTTTTAGCAGTTCCAGACGGAATTAAAATGAACTGTAAAACCAAACTTCGGATGAGGTTTGGTTTTTATTTATGGAGGAATTTGCGCGAATTGCCGCATTGTTCGGATTTTTCAGAAAATTACAACATTTGTATTGACAAGTGAAAAAAAGTAAGGTATTATTGTAAACAACCAAGAACCTGTATTCACAAGTGAAGTGCTTGCATATAAGAGATGGTTTTTCGCTAATCAAGGCAGTTTTTTGAGGGAATACTGACGTATTTTGAAAAAAACTAACGATGAGTAGCTGAAATACTAGCCTTAGATGGAAGTGCTGAACTGTGAATACAGGTTCCAGAACACTGAAAGGAAAAAGTCAAATGAAACCAGTCACTACAAACTTTACTTTGTTGTTGCGACGGTTGGGCTAGTGCACTAGGTAGCATTAGTCCTGTTTGGCTTACCAAGCGGGCGCTGTTGACAACATCTCGCAGGTAGTTATCCTCGAGGTGTTTTCTTTTTATCGTCATTTAGTTTACTTTTATTACTTCGACGAATGAGGAAACTTCGTTTCCTTATTTCCAACTTCAAATAATTTCATCATTATTTGAACTCGCTTTGCCGTACACCACGGATGTGACTTGCTTTGCAAGTCAAATTTCCCACCTGTACAGTCCACTGGACTATGCAAGCTGTCTTCGGCTTTTGATGCGAACTAAGTTCGCTCTATTTCCTACCTTCAACAGTCATTACTCTGACTGTAGCTTTTGATGCGAACCAAGTTCGCTCTATTTCCCACCTCCAACAGTCACTACTCTGACTGTTGGAGCTAGTACTAAAAGTAAGTTGAATGGACTGTCAAGAACTTTAGACTAATGAATTAGCTACCGAGTTATTTTATATTTTTAAGTTGAAGGTTGTTTAGAAAGGTATTCTTATGCGTGTGATTGAATTTTTAGATACGACTTTACGGGATGGTGAACAGACGCCGGGTGTGAATTTTTCTATCAAGGAAAAAGTGACCATTGCCAAGCAGTTGGAGAAATGGGGGATTTCTGCCATTGAAGCGGGTTTCCCAGCTGCCAGTCCTGATTCTTTTGAAGCGGTTCGTCAGATTGCGGCGGCTATGACCAAGACGGCTGTGACAGGCTTGGCTCGGTCAGTCAAATCAGACATTGATGCTTGTTATGAGGCTCTGAAAGATGCCAAGTATCCGCAGATTCATGTTTTCATTGCGACCAGTCCCATTCACCGTGAATTTAAACTTCAAAAGACCAAAGAAGAAATTTTGGCGCAAATCACTGAACATGTCAGCTATGCCCGTGAGCGTTTTGAGGTGGTCGAGTTCTCGCCAGAGGATGCGACACGGACTGAGTTGGATTATTTGCTTCAAGTTGTGCAGACAGCGGTAGATGCCGGTGCGACCTACATCAACATTCCAGATACAGTCGGCTTTACGACTCCTCAGCACTACGGAGAAATTTTCCGTTACTTGACAAGCAACGTCAAATCGGACCGTGAGATTATTTTCAGTCCCCATTGCCACAATGACCTCGGTATGGCTGTTGCCAATACTCTTTCAGCTATTAAAAACGGTGCAGGTCGTGTCGAGGGAACTATCAACGGTATCGGTGAGCGGGCAGGGAATGCGGCCCTTGAAGAAGTAGCTGTTGCCCTTGAAATTCGGAAAGATTTTTACGATGTGACCAGTCCGATTGTCCTAAAGGAAACGCTCAATACTTCGGAATTAGTATCTCGCTTTTCTGGGATTGCCATTCCACGCAATAAGGCGGTGGTCGGTGGCAATGCCTTCTCTCACGAGTCAGGTATCCACCAAGATGGTGTCTTGAAAAATCCATTGACTTATGAAATCATTACACCTGAGTTGGTAGGGGTCAAGAAAAATTCTCTGCCACTGGGGAAACTATCTGGTCGCCATGCCTTTGTGGAAAAGCTAAAGGAATTAGACTTGTATTTTGAAGAAAGTGATGTTGCTAGTTTGTTTGCTCGCTTTAAAAATCTGGCGGACAAGAAAGAAAAAATCACGGACGCAGATATTCGTGCCTTGGTAGCTGGGACAGAAATCAGCAATCGTGATGGTTTCCAATTTAAAGATTTGCGTTTGGATAGTCAGTCTGACGGAAGTATTCAGGCTCAGGTCATCTTTATCAATCAAGATGAGGAAGAAGTGGTTGTTGTGGAATCAGGCAAGGGTTCGGTTGAGGCTGTCTTTAATGCCATTGACCAATTCTTCCACCAAGAGATCAGCTTGGAATGCTACCATATCGATGCCATTACCGATGGAATTGATGCCCAAGCGCGTGTGCTTGTCGCCGTAGAAAACAAGGCAACGGAAACCGTCTTTAACGCCTCTGGTATTGACTTTGACGTATTGAAAGCTTCTGCAATTGCCTATATTCATGCCAATGTCATGGTACAGAAAGAAAATAGCGGACAGATTGATAAGAAACTATCTGAGAAAGAGTTGCCAACTAGCTAGGAGGAAATATGACGAAAAAAATTGTAGCCTTGGCTGGTGATGGAATCGGTCCTGAAATCATGGAGGCTGGCCTAGCAGTCCTCGAGGCTGTTGCTGGGCAAGTAGGATTTGATTATGAGATTGAGGAGAGGGCTTTTGGTGGCGCTGGGATTGATGCGGCTGGCCATCCTCTACCAGATGCTACCTTACAAGCCTGCCGTCAGGCGGATGCGATTTTGTTAGCAGCTATCGGTAGCCCTCAATATGATGATGCAGCTGTTCGCCCAGAACAAGGGCTGCTTCAACTTCGGAAGGAATTGGGTCTCTTTGCCAATATCCGTCCGGTCAAAATTTTTGATAGCCTAAAAGACTATTCTCCTCTGAAGGCCGACCGGCTGGACGGTGTGGATTTGGTTATGGTACGGGAGTTGACAGGTGGGATTTATTTTGGAGAGCATATTCTGGAGACAGACCAAGCCAGCGATAGCAATACCTATCAAGCTGAGGAAATCGAACGAGTTGTCCGCTCTGCCTTTGACCTAGCCCAAAAAAGACGAAAAAAAGTCACCAGCATTGATAAGCAAAATGTACTGGCGACGTCAAAATTGTGGCGGAAGGTAGCGGATGAGGTGGCTAAGGACTACCCAGATGTGACCTTAGAGCACCAGTTGGTGGATAGTGCAGCCATGCTTTTGATTACCAATCCTAGTCGATTTGACGTCTTGGTGACGGAAAATCTTTTCGGAGATATTTTGTCGGATGAGGCCAGCGTATTAACAGGAACGCTAGGGGTTCTGCCTTCTGCTAGTCATGCGGTGGCAGGTCCCAGTCTCTACGAACCTATCCATGGTTCGGCACCCGATATTGCAGGTCAGGGCATTGCCAATCCTGTCAGTATGATTCTATCTGTTGCCATGATGCTGGAAGAAAGTTTTGATTTGATCCAAGCAGGTCAGGGCATTCGCCAGGCAGTTGAAGAAGTCTTTGCGCAGGGGATTTTCACTAAAGACCTAGGTGGGACCGCCTCTACCAAAGAAATGACAGCGGCCGTTATTGAACAGCTTGAAAGGAGGTCACCATGAGTGGCAAATCCATTTTCGATAAGCTCTGGGATCGCCATGTGATTACAGGGCAGGAAGGTCAGCCCCAGCTCCTCTATGTCGATCAGCATTATGTCCACGAGGTGACCAGTCCCCAGGCCTTTCAAGGATTGAGGGATACAGGGCGACCGGTTCGGCGACCAGACTTGACCTTTGCGACTTTTGACCACAACGTGCCAACCGTTGATATTCACAATATCCGTGATGTCATTTCCAAGGCTCAGATGGATGCTTTGGCGAAGAATATAGAAGATTTCGGCATTCCCCACGCAGCCCACGGTTCGGAACATCAGGGGATTGTCCACATGGTTGGACCAGAAACAGGCAGGACCCAGCCAGGTAAGTTCATTGTCTGCGGAGATAGTCATACGGCGACACACGGAGCCTTTGGTGCCATTGCCTTTGGGATTGGTACTTCTGAAGTGGAGCACGTTCTCGCTACCCAGACCATTTGGCAGGTCAAACCCAAGCGACTCCTAGTGGAGTTTGTCGGTCAGGCCCAAGCAGGTGTCTATGCCAAGGACTTTATCCTGGCTCTGATTGCCCGCTACGGCGTGGATTGTGGTTTGGGTCATGTGGTGGAGTTTGCTGGTCCAGTCATCGACCGACTCAGCATGGAAGAGCGGATGACTATTTGCAATATGTCCATTGAGTTCGGCTCTAAGATGGGCATTATGGCTCCAGACCAGACCACTTTTGACTACCTGCGAGGTCGTGAGTGTGCACCAGCGGACTTTGAGGCGGCGGTGGCAGACTGGAAGGAGCTCTACTCGGATGCGGACACGGTCTATGACAAGCACCTGGTCCTTGATGTGTCAGACTTAGCACCGATGGTCACTTGGGGAACGACGCCTGCTATGGGGGTTAGTTTCGATGAAACCTTCCCAGCTATCCGTGATCACAACGACGAGCGGGCCTACGCTTATATGGACTTAGCTCCTGGGCAAAAGGCTGCGGACATTCCCGTCGGCTATGTCTTCCTAGGCTCCTGTACCAATGCTCGCCTCAGCGATTTGCAGCTGGCAGCTAGGATTGTTAAGGGGCGGAAAATAGCAGAGCAGGTTACGGCTATTGTCGTACCAGGCAGTCGCCCTGTCAAGCGAGCTGCAGAAAAGCTTGGTCTAGACAAGATTTTTATGGAGGCTGGTTTTGAGTGGCGAGATCCAGGTTGCTCCATGTGTCTGGGTATGAATCCAGACAAGGTGCCTGCAGGTGTGCATTGTGCCTCCACAAGTAATCGAAACTTTGAAGACCGCCAGGGCTTTGGGGCCAAGACCCACTTGTGTAGTCCTGCTATGGCTGCCGCAGCTGCGCTTTATGGACGATTTGTCGACACTAGACAGCTAGACATTCTCAAGGAGGGAGTTTAATGCACCAATTTACCACATGGACAGGAACGACCGTTCCGCTCATGAATGATAATATTGATACCGACCAGCTCCTGCCCAAGCAGTTTCTCAAGCTGATTGACAAAAAGGGTTTTGGCAAGTATCTGCTCTATGCTTGGCGGTACTTGGATGATAACTACACGGATAATCCTGATTTCATTCTCAATCAGCCTGAGTATCAAGGGGCTAGTATCCTCATATCTGGGGATAACTTCGGAGCAGGTTCCTCTAGGGAACACGCTGCTTGGGCTCTGGCAGATTATGGCTTCAAGGTCATCATTGCAGGCTCCTTCGGGGATATTCATTACAACAATGACTTGAACAATGGGATTCTGCCCATTATCCAGCCCAAAGAAGTCAGGGACCAACTGGCTCAGCTGGCTCCAGACCAAGAAATCACGGTTGACTTGGCAGACCAATTGATACGGACGCCTTTTGGGGAATTCCCATTTGACATCGAACAGGACTGGAAACACAAGTTGCTCAATGGCTTGGATGATATTGGTATTACATTACAGTATCAGGATTTGATTGCTGAGTATGAGGGGAGCAGGCCTAGTTATTGGCAAAACTAAATATATTAGAAAACATGCAGGTCGCTCTGCTATGAAATAAAGGAAAAGAGGAAATTATTATGACGAAACAAATTCACTGGGATGGCACACTTTCACAAGAAGGTCTTGACATTATCAAGGGCGAGGGGGGCGTGATTGTCTGTCCGACTAAGGTTGGTTACATCATCATGACGTCTGACAAGGCTGGTTTGGAACGTAAATTTGACGCTAAAGAGCGCAAGCGTAATAAGCCGGGCGTGGTCCTTTGTGGTAGCATGGAGGAGCTGCGTGAGTTGGCTCAGTTGACTCCTGAGATTGATGCCTTCTACCAAAAACATTGGGATGAGGACATTTTGTTGGGTTGTATCCTGCCTTGGAAACCAGAGGCTTATGCCAAGTTGCAGGCTTATGGCGATGGTCGTGAAGAGTTGATGACCGACGTTCGTGGTACTTCTTGCTTTGTTATCAAGTTTGGTGTGGCTGGCGAGCAAATTGCCAAGGAAATGTGGGAAAAAGAAGGCCGCATGGTCTACGCTTCATCTGCTAACCCGTCAGGTAAGGGAAATCGTGGTAAGGTAGAAGGTATCGGTGAGCGTATCGCGTCTAAAGTAGACTTGATTATTGAGGCGGATGATTATGTGGCATCTATCCAACCAGACAAGACCATTGAAACTCGCTATGAGCAAGGGGTTATGGTATCTATGGTAGACAAAGATGGTAAACTGATTCCAGAACAAGGTGCAGATAGCCGTTCTATCAGCCCATGCCCAGTTGTCATCCGTAAGGGTCTGGACATCGATAAAATCATGATGCACCTGTCAGACCACTTCAACTCTTGGGACTATAGACAAGGGGAATATTATTAAGATAATGTAGAACGATCCGAAAGGGTCGTTTTTTAGTACCACAAAAAAACTGACTGAAGATTTCAGTCAGTTTGGTGTTGTTTGATAAGAAATTGGAGGTTGTCGAGAAGTGCTTGCTCGTCCGTCAATTCCAAGATTTGTAGTCCTTTGTCAATCAGTTCCTGCTTGTTTTGGGCTATGCCTAGGTAGACATAGGCACGGGCTAGTTGGTCATAGCGTTTTTCTTGCTTGGCTAGTTCCATGAGTTTGGTGGCAAAAAAAGTAGACTTGCTGTACTGTTTTTGTTCAAGGGTAAAAAGGGATAGTTGTTGGTAGAAAGATAGTATGGTGGGCTGGATTCGCTTGTAATCCTTGTATTTTTCTAATCGTTTTAGAAGAAGATTGGCAGTTTCTTCAAGGCTATCAAGTGAAGAAATCTTAGACAGAAGAGTGCCGACCAAGATAATATCGTTATGGTACCAGTTGTCATATCGTTCTAGCTCTGACCACAGAAGTTTTGAAAGGGTTTCAGCTTCTTCGGAAATCTGATTGAAAGAAGTGCTTTTTCGAATGGCTACTACGGTTTCTAAAAGTTGGCATTTTCGACGGATAGGACCATCATCTGGTTCTTTGTTCAAGTGGTCGTGGCAACGCTTTATCAAATCCTCCATCATCTTAGTGGTAGGATTCCTGAGATTATCTATATCATAGAGCAATTGTTGGCGTTGGCTAGGTTGATAGTAGTTACAGAGGTATTCGAATTCCTCGAAGGTCATATCAACTTGCTTGAGCAAGAATCGCATGAGTTCGTAGCTGGGAATAGTTTGATTTTTCTCGAAACGAACCAAAGTAGTCCGATTGATAAAATCTCCACATACTTGCTCTTGACTCAAACGTTTGCTTTTCCGAATGCTTTTATAAACACTTCCGTAATCCCACCGCATAAACTACTCCTTTCAAAAACTGTGAAAATATGTAACAAAATAAACAATATTTACAAAAATAGTATATCATAATAATGTGAAAATATTGTTTTTTGTATATAGAAAATAGGCTGATAAAAGGAGTAACCTAATGAAACAGATTGATAAAAATACTTTATTTTTAAGTAGTGTCATTGTTCTTTCGTGTAGTGTCCTATTGTTTCATATGGACCCGATTCAGATTGTAGATAGAGAGATTTGGCTCTGGCTAAATTCATTTATCCATGTGCTATTTTTAAAACCTGCTGCTAGTCTAGGCTTTCTTGTGGGGCTTTATTTGCTGTATAAGGCTTTCAAGAAGTAGTCTAGCCAATAATAAGCTGATGAAAGGCTGTTGTTTCGCTCTGCCATTTCTCTAAGAAAGGAGTTTCTATGCTAAAAGTAGTTGATGTCTGCAAGCGATACGGTGCCCACCAGGTCTTGTCCTATGTGTCCTTTGAGTTGCAAGCGGGGGACTTGGTGGCCCTAGTTGGTCCCAATGGTGTGGGGAAATCCACTCTGCTGAATATCATCAGCAATATAGAAACCGCTGACCGTGGGTCGGTAACTATCAATAGTCGGCCCAATAGTGACCGAGCGATTTTTCAGGACATGTCTGTCATGTTGGATGCCCAAGCACTTTATCCACAGTTGACGGGTTATGACCATCTGACCTATGTGGCTGCGACCCATAAGATGGGGAAGAAGGAAGTGGATGTCCTAGTGGAAGAGTTGGGGATGGGCTACTATGTCAAAAAGCGGGTGGCTGGCTATTCCATGGGTATGAAGCAGAAGCTGCTCTTTGCCATGGCTGTCCTTCCCAAGCCCAAGCTCTTGTTGCTGGATGAACCCCACATCGGCTTGGACCCGACCAATATCATCCAGCAACGGGAATTTCTTCTGAATTTACAGGCAGAAGGTGTTGCGATTTTGCTTTCTTCCCACCATTTGTCGGAGATTGAGAAGCTGACCAATCAGGTTTATTTTCTCAAGGCCAGCAAGTTGATTGCCACAGAAGTGGAGTTGACGGCGGATTATGATTACCATCTTGCTGTGGAAAACTCCAAACAGGTTCAGGAATTTTTACGGGATTATCCTCAACTCTTGTGGAAAAAGGCAGAGCAGGGTCTGGTGGAAATCTTCTTACCCGAGCGAGATTTACTGGATTGTTTGGATCGTATTCCAATCCAGCAGGTGACTGGGATTACAAAAGCCAGCGACTATATGGAATCCCTCTATCGTGATCTCTATGTGGAGGAAGGTGGTGAGGGGATATGAGGCTGAACTTTGAAATCAAGAAAATTCTCTGGTCGCCTCTCTACTGCTTGCTCGTGCTGGGTTTTCTAGGTCTGGCCTATCTTCCTATTTCTCAGCGCCAAGTCCACCAAGTGACCTATGTGGAAACCTATAAAGAAGAACTGAGTGAATTGGCTAGTGTCTTGGCAGATATAAAAATTGAGGAGGAGTCAGAAGAAGCACCACGGATGCTGGGCTTGAAATCCGATATAGAAAGTGTCGGTCAGGCCTTAGATGATGGGAAGTTTGAAGCTATCCCCAACTACCGCAAACTCATGTATCAGGATTTGGACTATTTTATCAGTCGCAATCGGCAGCTTTTTCAAACGCGGCAATCCTTGACGCTTAGTGAAGTCGAGCGTTTGGCCAGATGGAATGACTGGTTGCTTGCCTACCAATTGCCTGATGGTCCTGAAAACAAGGCTTGGTCAACAGGTCGTATTGTTCAAGCCTACTTAGAAAGTTTGTTTGGTTTTCTTCCTGTATTTTTGGTGCTTGGTTTTCTGCTTGCCAATCAGCTGGCAGAAAAGACACCTGCGCATCAAGTTTGGCAGTTGCGACAATGGGATAGTCTGAGTTTGCAGGGGATGAGGCGTTTGGTTGCTTCCTTGCTTTCGCTTTTGCTGGCTGTGGGGATAGGTTTACTTTTTATCCTGGTCTATGATGGGCTGACAGGTCAGTTGGCTGTATCTAGTTTTCAAGCTCCTGTTGAGATTTTGGGTCAGAGGCAGTTGATAGGCTCTTGGCTTTACGGGCTTATCTTGCTTGGTTTTTGGCTAATCTTACTCCTAGCTATTTGCCTACTTTTTGGATTTTTGGACCACTTGTTAGCTAGTCGGCTGACTTTTGTGGTGACGGGGTTACTGTTAGCTCTGGGGCTTTCCTATCAGGCAGGTGCAGTAGCTGGTTGGTCAGGTCAAATTCTGCCCTTGCTTGCCTTTCCTGGTTTTTTAGACACAGCTGCATTTTCACAGGTCTTTGTAGCGGTGGATGTCTTTCTCCTGCTGACCATTGGACTTTTTGTGGCTTATTATCTGCTGACAGAAAAGAAAAGGCTGGTTCTGACCGTGGAGCATCAGAAGGAGTTAGACACAGGTCCTTTAGACAGGGTTTGGTCTTTTGATGTTCTCATCCTTAGTCGGCTCAATTCTTGGAAAGGGCTCGTCTTAGGAAACTTGATCCTAGCTCTGCTATTTTCCCTACTGACGGGACTAGGAAAGCAAGAGGTTGCCCAGGAGGAGAGGGTTTCGATGGAGTTGGTTGCCCAGTCCTATGAGCAAGATGGGGCCTATGTGGAGAGTTTGCAGTCGGAAATCAACCGTCTGAGGCAGTTGGTCAAAGAGGACACGAGCTATCAGGAGGAGTTGGAGCTGAGGCTTGGTCTCTTGCAAGAATATCGTGTCTATAAGGACCTCTATGTCAAGCAATGGCAGGTTTATCAGGAAAAACCTCAGGCTCTGCCAGCTAGTCACCTTGCTATGCTGGAGGCAGAGCAGGTCTATCTATGGGCTAGAGAGGAAAAGGCTTTTGCCAATGGTGATATTGGGGCCAGCCAGACGGTAGATAATCTTCGCTGTTACCAGACTCGCAATCAGGTCAGTCAGTATTACTGGCAACAGCTGATGGAGGCTGGGGTGCCTGCAACTAAGCGGGGCAAGGATGTTATTTTGACCAGCTTGGAAAATCGTTTTGATACCAATGATGCCTTAGTTCCAGTAGACGATCCTTCTTGGGACCGCTCCAGAGATTTGTCAGGTATTGGCAGTCTGCGCTCTCTCTTTGATGGTCCGGCCTATTTGTTGGTGCTCTTGCTGGCGGTTTGGATTGGCAGTCGGGGTAAGGCGGTGGAGGTTGCAGGGAAAAACTGGCGTTTCTATCAGACCCAGCCTGTGGATTTGCGCAAGGTTCTAGTCACCAAGTGGTTGCTGGGACTGGGGCAGGCACTAGGATTTACAGTGTTCTTTCTAGCCAGCCTTTTCCTAGTTAATAGTCTGGTCGGAGGAATTGGTTATCTGGAAGATGGTCTTGTCTTGCTTTCCCATTCGGAGAGGGGGATTTTTCTAGAACACCTGAGGGGACAAGAACTCTGGGCTTGGTTCCTTCCAAATGCCCCTTATCTCTTGTGGATGGTGCTTGGCTTGCTTGTCTTGGAAATTGTTCTAGCCAGTCTCAATCATCTTTTGCAGGTTCGCTTTTCAAACCGCTTGGTCGTCTTCATCCTGCTAACTGGTTTGCTGGCTCTGCTGGACTACCTCCTCTTTCAAGACCTGATTTTGGATGGGCAGGAAATTTTTAGGCAGTTAGCTCTGCTATTTTCATAAAAAAAACTGACCGAAAATTTTTCAGTCAGTTTCTTATGTTTATTCAATCACCAACATGCCTTCTTTAACGGCAAATGGGTGTTCTGGGTCAATGCGGTCGTAGAACATGACACCGTTGAGGTGGTCGATTTCGTGTTGGACCACGATGGCATTAAATCCTTTGAGCTTGATGCGGTGTTTTTCTCCGTTTTTGTCCATGTAGTCAACAGTCACGCGCGCGTGGCGGACTACGTAGCCTTGGACTTCGCGGTCAACAGATAGGCAGCCTTCGCCCCCTTCCATAGCTGCTTCTTGGACAGAATGTGCCACGATTTTAGGGTTGTACATAACCTCTTGTAGAGAGTAGGCTTGGGCAGGTGGATTGCCTTCTTCGTCATCTGGGTTTGGAACCAAGACAGCAATGATGCGTTTGGAAACGTCAATCTGAGGCGCTGCTAGACCAACTCCGCCACGGAGTTTCATCTTCTCCGCCATGACTGGATCCTGCGAATGTTTGAGGAATTGCATCATTTTTTCGCCTAAAATAATTTCCTGGTCAGATAGGGGAAATGCAACTTCTTCAGCGACCTGGCGTAGGGTTGGATGCCCTTCACGGATGATGTCATCCATGTCAATCAAATGGGCAGCTTTTGTCAATCGTTCAATAACAGACATGATTCTCTCCTTTGAATATAGTTAAGATAAGTATAGCATGAAATGGGAGAGAATAAAAGTCGGACTTTTCTATCCATTCGCTTTCAAATCTGTTATACTAGTAAAAGACGAACGTTGAAAGGGAGAAAAATGAAAAGAATTTTAGAAAAAGCCAGTTTGCTGGCCCTATCCACCATGTTGGTTTCGACATTTGCTGTCTCGCCAGCTATTCCGCAGATGATTGAGCATTTTGCCCAGCAGGGAATTGCAGCGGCCCAGGTGGAAAACTTAATTACGGTGACCTCCTTTGCTATTATGGTTACTCTATTGGCAAACGGTCTAGTTGTCCGTTTCTTATCAGAACGAAACATTATCATTGCAGGGCTTTTGCTTATGGCCATCGGCGGAGCTTTGCCCATGTTTCTAACTGCTTATCCTCTGATTTTATTGGCTCGTATCTTGCTTGGTTTGGGGATTGGCTTGATCAATGCGCGTGCTATTAATATCATCGGTAATTTTTTCACCGGTCAGGAGCGGGTGCAGATGATGGGCTTGCGTGGTTCAGCAGAGGTTTTGGGAAGCGCAGGGCTTACCCTCCTTGTCGGTTGGTTGACCCAGTTTGGTTGGCAACCTGCCTTCTTGGTCTACCTTTTTGCCTTGGTCATCTTGGCTCTCTTCCTTCTCTTTGTTCCCAAGGAGGAATTGCTGGCTCGTATGGAGGTAAAGGTTGAGGAGAATGCGCCCAAGGTCAAACTGGACAAGACCATGTGGATGATGGGCATTTATCTGGCATTCTTAGCCTTCTTTGTTATCAATGTCAATACCTTCCTGACCATTCGTATTCCTCAGATTGTTTTGGCAAAGGACATCGGTACTGCTCAGCAAGCCAGTCTGATTCTCAGTCTTATGCAGGTCATGGGGATTGTGGCAGGGACGGTCTTTAGTAGCCTGGTTGGTCGTTTGAAGGGCTGGCTTTTAGCGGTTTCCTACGTGGTTTTTGGACTTGCGGTTGTCGGCATTGCCTTTGCGGATAATCTCTGGGTGCTGGGACTCGGTGGCATGGTGTCAGGATTTTTCTACAGCATCATTCTAACCATTGTCTTTAGTCAGGTAACAGACCGAGCGCCTAAGGCCCTGCTTAATGCGGTCATGACAATCGTCCTTATGGGTTGCAATATCGGTGGTGCCACATCTGCTATCTTGCCGACTTATCTGGAAAAACTCAACCCAACCCCAACAGGAGCCTTTGGTATCTATGCCATCGGCTGTGCCTTGATAAGCGCTGGCTTGATTTATAAACAACTGAAGAAGTGGGAGTGAGAAAGAACTCGACTGGTCTAAAAAAGAGTTCGTCTTCTCACCCCCGCACAGTTGATTAGGTCAGATTTGGAGTGTAATACACGAACAAATCTGCCAATCAACCACTGCGCTGAGATGTTGACACGAACTCTGAGTAGTAGCCGCTGGGCTTGAGCCCAGCCTCTTTTGGTATAATATTCCTATGTTAGAAAACAACCGCTTAAATGAATTAATACTCCGTTTTCCCGAGGATGTTCAGTTGATTTTTAAAGACATGATTCCCTCTTATCAGTTGGGCTATGTGGATTATGTCTATCAGACAGATAATTACGCCACCCAAAACCGTCGGATTAAAAATTTGGCAAAAAATTTCCGAAGAATGGATTACTTTTACATCATGCCCCTGCCCCAGGATCTGGCATTGGAAATTGCTAACCAATGGCGCTATCAACCACCTTTGGATGCCTATACGATTAGTGCAGATCCCGATACCTATGCAGAGATGATTTCACCGGAGGCGCGTGGGGACCGCTTTTTTGCAGTCATTCGCAATGCCGCCCTCATGGGCTATTTCTGTATTGATCAAGATGGCGAGACCGTTGACATTCGTTTGGGCATGAAACCTTCTTTGACAGGTCAGGGAAATGGCAGGGCTTTCTATCAGACTATTGAAGACTACATAGTGGAACATGTTCAGCCAGCTAGTATCAAACTGATAGTTGCCACCTTTCATCAAGCAGCTCAAACCCTCTTTCATGCTCTTGGATTTACAGAAAGAGAACAGCAAGCAGACTATATCAAAATGGAAAAGAAACTCGTATGCGATTAGATAAATTTTTAGTGGATTGTGGTGTTGGAAGTCGGACAGAAGTCAAGAAAGTCCTGAAAAACAAGCAAGTCACAGTCAATGGCCAAGTAGAGACGTCCCCAAAGCAACAGATTGACGAAAAGACGGACCAGATTGCAGTAGCAGGCCATGTCTTGAGCCATGAGACCTTTGTTTATTATTTATTGAACAAACCCAAAGGAGTTATTTCAGCAACCGAGGATGACCGTCATCGGACTGTCTTGGACCTGCTAGATGATACAGCTCGCCAGAAGGAAGTTTTTCCAGTTGGGCGCTTGGACATCGATACCCATGGCTTGCTCCTCTTGACCAACAACGGTCAGCTGGCTCATGCCATGCTTTCTCCGAAAAAACATGTTGATAAACTCTACCGTGCCCAGGTTGACGGAATTATGACCCAAGAGGATGTCGAACGATTTGCGGCAGGAATAGAGCTGAAAGACTTTACCTGTCAGCCAGCCCAGTTGACCATCCTCTCTACAGATGAAGCTAAGCAGACTTCACTCGTTGACATCACCATCCGAGAAGGGAAATTTCACCAGGTCAAACGCATGGTACAGGCCTGCGGAAAGACGGTGACAGACTTGCAACGATTGACCATGGGGCCTCTTCGCTTAGATTCAAAATTAGCGCTTGGAGAATACCGCAGGTTGACTGCTGCCGAATTAAAGCAATTAGAAGTCTTTGGTGTGGAATTATAGATATATAGAAGAGACTTGCTCCCGATTGGAAGCAAGTCCTTTTAAATATCCGCAGTTGCAAAAACAACCTGTCCATCTTGGAATTTTTCAATACGAGCGAGTGAAGTAACAGGGACACCTGCATCCAGTAAGAGCTGGCGACCGTCTTGGAAGGACTTTTCGATGATGATACCAACCCCGGCCACTTGCGCCCCAGCCTGTTTGATAATATCAATCAAGCCTTTTGCTGCTTGTCCATTGGCCAAAAAGTCATCAACGATTAGAACACGGTCCTCAGGCGACAAAAACTTACTTGCAATAGAAACGGTGCTGGTGACTTGCTTGGTAAATGAATAGACTTCGGCGGTCAAAATGCCTTCGGTCATAGTAATATTTTTATGCTTTTTAGCAAAAATCATTGGCACATCTAAGCTTTCTGCAACATAGACGGCTGGTGCAATACCCGAGGCTTCGATCGTGACAACCTTGGTAATTTCTTTAGAGCGATAGGCATCTGCCAAGACCTGCCCCATTTCTTTCATCAAGCGAAAATCAACCTGATGGGTCAAGAATGAGTCAACTTTTAAGATGTTTTCTCCTAATACCTGACCATCTTTTAAAATGCGTGCTTCCAAAGCTTTCATGTTTATCTTCTCCTCCAAATGCTACTTTTGTGTATTATAGCATTTTTTTGCCAAAATCAAAACAATAAACGAATTTTCGGATTGAAATGTTGTATACATTGACAAAAAATTCTAAAAAACACGAACGTTTTGTGTTTTGGGTAGTGAAATGTATTGAAAATGATTATGTTTTCTGATAGACTAATACCATTATTTAGGAATAAAGAAGGAGAACTCATGTCTCAGAAAATAACAAATGAACATTCCTCAGGGATGCTTTACGGAATTGATGAACAACCACCCAAAGGGATGGCAGTTTTGCTTGCTTTTCAGCATATTTTAGCTGCTTTTGCAGGAATCATTGCAGTGCCTCTTGTCGTTGCAAGTGCCTTGGGATTATCGGTAGAAGATACTTCTATTATGGTATCAGCCTCTATCTTTGTTGCTGGTATTGCTACCATTTTGCAATCTAAAGGTTTGGGGCCAGTAGGTTCACGTGTCTCTGGTATGATGGGAACGGACTTTACCTTTGCCAATCCAGCAATCAGCGTTGGTAGTCAGTTGGGAATTGCTGGTATTGTAGGAGCAACCATTGCTGGTTCATTTGTAGAGATTGCTCTCAGTCGTTTTGTCAAACCCTTGATGCGCTTCTTTCCGCCATTGATTACGGGGACTGTTGTTTCCCTCATCGGTATTACCCTCATGCCAGTAAGTATGGACTGGGCAGCTGGTGGAGCTGGCGCTTCAGACCATGCTTCAGTTGAAAATATCGGTATTGCCTTTATCGTCTTGGTCTTTACTCTGGCATTGAATCATTATGGTAAAGGAATGCTGAAAACAGCGTCAGTCTTCTTTGGGATGGTCTTTGGATATGTCCTCTGTATTCTGCTTGGAAAAGTAGACATGTCTGCTGTTGGAGAAGCAGCCTGGTTTGCTCTTCCTAAAATTTTCCATTATGGTGTGAAATTTGACCTATCTTCTATTCTAGCCTTTATTCCTGCTTATGTTGTATCTTTGATTGGAACGGTGGGGATTATGATGGCCATTGGAGAAGCCTCAAATCAAAAGATTTCTTCTGAGCGGGCAGCAAATGGTGTTCTGGCAGATGGCGTTGGTTCCTTAATTGCCGGTATTTTTGGGGCTGGTCCAAATACAGCCTTCTCACAAAACGTTGGCCTCATTACTTTGACAAAAGTTGCTAGTCGTCATGTCATGATTTTAGCAGGTATTATCTTGACCTTACTTGGTGTCTTTCCAAAATTATCAGCCTTGATTTCCATCATGCCCCAGCCTGTTCTTGGTGGTGTTGGGATTATCATGTTCGGTTTGGTTGCTGCCCAAGGGATTAAGACTCTTGCAACAGTTAAAATTGGGGACCGTGAGCTCTTGATTATCTCTATTGCTTTTGCGCTTGGGATTGGAGTGACCGTTCGTCCAGAATTATTGAGTCATCTTCCATCAGCTCTTCAAATGGTCTTCTCATCAGGTATTTCAACAGGGACCTTGGCAGCCTTGGTATTAAATCTGGTGCTAAAAGAGGAAAAATAAGAGTTATTTTATTAGCTTACTTAGATGAAAAGAGAAGAAGGTCCATATGTGATCTTCTTTTTTTTTAGGGTAAGTAAAAAATGCTAAGGATGTACAGTTGTCGTATCTGAAATTCTAGCCCCTGCTTGACCGTATTTGGTATAACATATTACAATATATATAAGAACCTGTGTTCACAATTCATCGCTTCCATTGGAGTGTTTGAAGGTGGAGATAAGGAAAGGAAATTCCTGACCAATTAGGTGGTAGGCGAAAACAGCCACAGGAGCTTTTTACTCGTCGAAGCAATAAAGTGAAACTAAATGGTGATAGAGTCAGTATTCCTTCAAAAAATGCCTTGATGAGCAAAAACGATTTCTTGCATAAGAACACTTTGTTTATGAATATAGGTTCTAAGATTTGTCCAAGAGAGGTTATTATATGTTGAAATATATCCGTGCCCTTCCCCTTGTTATAGTAGCGGGAGCGGTTGTTTACTTTACTATTTTTATCTGTATTGATAATGGTGATTGGACCTACGTTGTGACTAGAGCGCTCGGGCTTAAGGAAGAACATGCCAATAATGTTTCTTTGATTGTAATTGGTGCCCAATCACTTTTTCTGACTTCGGATTGGTTTTACAAGCGGATTCGTGCCTTTCTCAATCGTCGTTTGGAAAAGGCCAAAGGGCTTAATCGGCAGATTTATCTGGGCTATAAGGCAGGGATTGAGTTTTTGATGGCTCTGCCCAAACGAACTATTTTATTCACATTCTATCTACTTTTAGTAGTTGCTGAAAGTGTTGGTCTGATTGAAAAAGCCAAGGACTATGCTGCGGTAATCATCTTCATAATTGCTGTTGACCGCGTGACCAAAATCTGGCCGGAGGAAAAGCGGAGAATGATTGAGTTTAGTCAGAAGATTAAGAAACGGATTAAGAGTGTGGAATAAGCGGAGAGGTGCATAGATATTTTAAGGAGGCAGTTTTGTCTTCTTTTTTTGCTAAAAAAATCAAACAAAATGCAATGTATATATTGCAAAATGAAAAATATAGTGTATAATAAGGTTATAAGAATGTACAGGAGGATGGCTATGGCATGAAAAATCTTCGGTTAAAGTTGGCGCGTGTGGAAAAAGATATGACCCAAGGGGATCTGGCAGAGGCTATTGGAGTGACCCGCCAGACCATCGGTCTGATTGAGGCGGGGAAATACAATCCTAGTCTAAGTCTTTGTCTATCGATTTGCCACTGCTTAGGAAAAAGTTTAGATCAATTATTTTGGGAGGAACCAACTGATGAAAAAAATTGTGACTGATGAACGTGTTCAACAAGAAGAAAACCAAGTCTTTGCCTGGGTGGGCAGGACAATGAATATTCTTTTGCCTCTCTCATTTCTCATCAAAAGTCTGGTATTAAAATGGCCGTTTGATACCTATGTTTTTGAACTGATTGCCATGTTGGTCGTTTCAATCTATCTCTTTTACGGTTATTGGAGGAAGGGGCTTGATATGGAAAGAGGAACTACTTGGCAGGCTTACCTTTACTTAGGAGGGGTGATTGCAGGGACAACGATTGTAATGGCTTGGACCAACTACCAGACCTATGGACAGCATTATACTGGTATCTGGGATTGGCATTTTTGGGTGGTGATTTTGATATTCTTTCTTTCTATCACATGTCTCATTTTCTTACTGGCGAATCTTCTCTCTTGGGCGAATAAGTACCGTCAGAAGCAGATGGAAAAAGAGCTGGCAGATGAACTCGAATAAGCAATGGAGTTCTCATCCCGCTCTGCCATTTCCCCTAAGAGAACAAAAAATAAAAAATCTCTTGCCAAAAGTAAGGGCTTGTGTTACAATACCAAAAGCGTAGGTTTTTAAACTCATCCCGTGAGGTGAGAAAGACAACAGGAAAAATTATTAAGGGCCTATGACTATGTATATTTAGAAAGTCTGGGTCTTTTTGTGTACCCAGAATGGGAGAATTATGAGTACAAAAGCCAATCTTTTGTTTGATGTCCATGAGAAACCAGCACCGCTTCAAGGGATTTTGTTGAGTTTCCAGCACGTGTTTGCTATGTTTGGTGCGACGATTTTGGTGCCGCTGATTCTCGGTATGCCCGTATCGGTTGCCCTCTTTGCATCAGGTGTCGGGACCTTGATTTACCAAGTAGCGACACAGTTTAAGGTGCCGGTTTACCTAGGTTCTTCCTTTGCCTATATCTCAGCTATGGCGCTTGCTATCAAGGAAATGGGTGGGGATGTGTCAGCTGCCCAGACAGGTGTTTTCTTCGTCGGCTTGATTTACGTGTTGATCGCTGCACTTGTCAAAGTTATCGGTACTAAGTGGATTGACAGCCTCTTGCCACCGATTGTCATCGGACCAATGATTATCGTGATTGGACTTGGTCTTGCCAACTCTGCCGTGACTTCAGCAGGCTTCGTCGCAGACGGCGACTGGAAAAACGTCGTCGTGGCGATTGCAACCTTCTTGATTGCTGCTTTTGTCAATACCAAAGGGAAAGGTTTCGCCAAGATTGTTCCTTTCTTGATTGCCATCATCGGTGGTTATGTGATTGCCCTCTGTCTTGGCCTGGTTGACTTCACACCCGTTTTGGAAGCAGCTTGGTTTGAATTACCAGGTTTCTACCTACCATTTGAAACAGGTGCCTTCAAGTCGTACAATTTCTACTTCGGTCCAGAAATGATTGCTATCTTACCAATTGCTGTTGTAACAGTAGCTGAGCATATCGGTGACCACACCGTTCTCAGCCAAATCTGCGGCCGCCAGTTCTTGAAAGACCCAGGCCTCAGCCGTACCTTGATTGGAGATGGTGTAGCGACTGCTGTATCTGCCTTTATCGGTGGACCTGCTAACACGACTTATGGTGAAAATACAGGGGTTATCGGTATGACTCGCATCGCATCGGTATCGGTTATCCGTAATGCAGCCTTGATTGCCATTGCCTTCTCATTCTTGGGTAAATTTACAGCCCTTATCTCAACTATTCCAAGTGCCGTTCTTGGTGGTATGTCTATCTTGCTTTACGGTGTTATCGCCTCAAACGGTTTGAAAGTTTTGATTGAAAGCCGTGTTGATTTCGGTCAAGTCCGCAACCTGATTATTGCAAGCTCAATGCTGGTATTGGGTCTTGGTGGAGCAGTTCTCAACATCGGTGCCATCACCCTCTCAGGAACAGCCCTCTCAGCCATTGTAGGTATTATCCTCAATCTTATCTTGCCAAAAGCAGAAAAGGCTGAGTAAATGTGATATACAAGCAGAAAGTCAGCTTCGGCTGGCTTTTTTGAAAATAGCAGAGCAGCTCAGCTATTTCTCAAATCAGTTGACAAAAGAGCCATTCCTTGATAGAATGGATAAGGTCCTGAAGGACAAATCTAGCTTTTTCTTGGTTACAGGTCGCCAACCTGTCACTCGGATTAGGCTCAAAACAAAGGAGAACATATCATGGCAATCTCAAAAGAGAAAAAAAATGAAATCATGGCACAATATGCTCGTCATGAAGGCGACACAGGTTCAGTTGAAGTACAAGTAGCAGTACTTACTTGGGAAATCAACCACCTTAACGACCACATCAAACAACACAAAAAAGACCACGCTACTTACCGTGGTTTGATGAAAAAAATCGGTCGCCGTCGTAACTTGTTAGCATACCTACGCCGCACAGACGTAAACCGTTACCGTGAATTGATTCACTCACTCGGACTCCGTCGTTAATATAGGAAACTGCCATGTCTTCGGACATTGGCAGTTTTTCTTATGTTCCATTATGGAAGTGTAGTACTCGGAAAAAGCTGGGTGTTCTTCGTTTGATTGAAGAGTATTCGTTTCGTTCGGTTGTTTATATAGCAGGTTATATTTTCCCCCAAATTCCTTCCTCAATTCCCCACATTTTCCGTCAAATATGATAAAATAAGAAGTATGCGTGGTTTTGTGCAAAAGAGAGTGAAACAAGCTTGTTTGATTGTCTTTTGTAGAAAACACGCAAGAAAAATTTCAGAAAAAATAGGAGACAATTCATGTCAAAACAAGTATTTGAAACGGTTTTTGCTGGCAAGAAATTGGTCGTTGAGACTGGCCAGGTTGCCAAACAAGCCAATGGTGCGGTTGTTGTTCGCTATGGCGACTCAACAGTCCTTACAGCGGCAGTTATGTCCAAGAAAATGGCGACGGGCGATTTCTTCCCGCTCCAAGTTAACTATGAAGAAAAAATGTATGCCGCAGGGAAGTTCCCAGGTGGCTGGATGAAGCGTGAAGGCCGTCCGTCAACTGATGCGACCTTGACAGCTCGTTTGATTGACCGCCCGATTCGTCCAATGTTTGCAGAAGGCTTCCGTAACGAAGTACAAGTCATCAACACAGTGCTTTCTTATGATCCAGATGCTTCTGCTCCAATGGCAGCCATGTTTGGTTCTTCATTGGCATTGGCAATCTCAGACATTCCTTTCAACGGTCCAATCGCAGGTGTCCAGGTCGGCTATGTCAATGGTGAACTCATCATCAACCCTGATAAGGCACAGATGGAAGAGTCTCTCCTTGACTTGACAGTAGCTGGTAACAAGGACGCCATCAACATGGTAGAGTCTGGTGCCAAAGAATTGTCAGAAGACATCATGTTGGAAGCTCTTTTGAAAGGTCATGTGGCCATTCAAGAACTCCTTAACTTCCAAAATCAAATCGTAGCAGCAGTCGGCAAGGAAAAGGCAGATGTGGAACTTCTTCAAGTGGATCCAGAATTGCAGGCTGAGATTGTTGCAGCTTACAATGACGATTTGAAAAAAGCGGTGCAGGTAGAAGAAAAATTGGCCCGTGAAGATGCGACCAATGCCGTTCGTGAGACCGTCATCGCAGCCTACGAAGAAAAATACGCTGAGCACGAAGAATTTGACCGTATCATGCGTGATGTCCATGAAATCTTGGAACTCATGGAGCACGCAGAAGTTCGTCGTTTGATTACAGAAGACAAGGTCCGTCCAGACGGTCGTCGTGTGGATGAAATTCGTCCGCTGGACGCAGAAGTAGACTTCTTGCCAAATGTTCATGGATCAGGTCTCTTTACCCGTGGTCAAACGCAAGCTCTTTCTGTCTTGACCTTGGCTCCAATGGGCGAAACCCAAATCATCGACGGTTTGGATGATGAGTACAAGAAACGCTTCTTGCACCACTACAATTTCCCACAATATTCAGTTGGCTCAACTGGTCGCTATGGTGCACCAGGTCGTCGTGAAATTGGTCACGGTGCTCTTGGTGAGCGTGCTCTTGAGCAGGTATTGCCTAGCTTGGAAGACTTCCCTTACGCTATCCGTTTGGTAGCAGAAGTCTTGGAATCAAACGGTTCTTCATCACAGGCTTCTATCACAGCTGGGACCCTTGCCCTCATGGCAGGTGGTGTGCCAATCAAGGCACCAGTTGCAGGTATTGCCATGGGTCTGATTTCAGACGGCACCAACTATACTGTCTTGACCGATATTCAAGGTCTTGAAGACCACTTTGGCGACATGGACTTCAAGGTGGCGGGTACCCGTGACGGTATCACAGCCCTTCAAATGGACATTAAGATTGACGGTATTACACCACAAATCTTGGAAGAAGCCTTAGCACAAGCTAAGAAGGCACGTTTTGAAATCCTTGATGTTATCGAAGCGACGATCCCAGAAGTTCGTCCTGACTTGGCACCAACTGCACCGAAGATTGACACTATCAAGATTGATGTAGATAAGATTAAGATTGTTATCGGTAAGGGTGGCGAAACCATCGATAAGATTATTGCAGAAACTGGCGTGAAAATCGATATTGACGAAGACGGTCTTGTGGCGATCTTCTCACCAGATCGCGATGCGATTGAGCGGACCAAGGAAATCATCGCAGGTCTTGTTCGTGAGGCAAAAGTGGACGAAGTCTTCCAGGCAAAAGTTGTTCGTTTGGAGAAATTCGGTGCCTTTGTTAACCTCTTTGACAAGACAGATGCCCTTGTTCACGTTTCTGAAATGGCTTGGACACGTGTCAATAAACCAGAAGATTTGGTTGAGGTTGGCGATGTTGTAGATGTTAAGGTGATAAAAATTGATGATAAGGGACGTATTGATGCTTCTATGAAAGCTCTTCTACCAAAACCAGAAGGCTACGTGGAACCAGAAAAACGTGAACGTTCTGACAGACCACGCCGTCATAAAGACAACAAAGAGAAAAAAGATAACAACTTTGGTGAATTCAAATTCCACAAGGTTGAAAAGAAATAAGCTGAGTAGACAAGTTCGGTAGCGGGCTTGTCTTCTCGCTAGAAGGAGTGACTATGGGTTGGTGGAAGGACACCATTGAGATTGTAAAAGAAAAAGATCCGGCAGCACGGACGACCTTGGAAGTTCTTTTGACCTACCCAGGTGTCAAGGCCTTGGCTGCCCACCGTCTGTCCCATTGGATGTGGAAAAAAGGCTTTAAACTCTTGGCTCGGATGCACAGCCAATTTTGGCGCTTTTGGACCAATATTGAGATTCATCCAGGTGCCGAGATTGCTTCGGGGGTCTTCATTGACCATGGAGCTGGTTTGGTTATCGGTGAGACAGCTATTATTGAGTCTGGTGTCATGCTTTACCACGGCGTAACGCTTGGTGGAACGGGAAAGGATACGGGTAAACGCCATCCAACTGTCCGAAAGGGTGCTCTTGTCTCTGCACACGCACAGGTTATTGGACCTGTTGAAATCGGGGAAAATGCTAAAGTGGGTGCAGCTGCCGTTGTCCTAGCCGATGTTCCAGCAGATGTGACAGTGGTCGGCATGCCAGCTAAGATTGTCCGTGTGCATGGTCAAAAAGATGAGAAGGTCATTCATGACATGGAAGATGGCCGTGAACACTACACGACTAAGCTTGCAGAATTACGAGAAGCCAGCCACCATTCGTCGCATTTGTAGGAAAGAAGGTTGATATGCTTCTAGAAGAATTTGAATCAAGTCCTGTAGTTATTGAACCGACGGATAAGACCGTTGCAAGAAAATTAGAAAGTACATCATGTTAAAAAAATTAGTAAGACAAAACTGGCCTTATGTGTTGACCTCCATCGGTGGAACAATTCTATCTATCCTTAAGTTTTCCCAAGGAAACTGGCAGCTAGGGATGATTTGGCTGGCAGTGACAGCTTATTGGCTAGTAAAATTGTATCAAAAGTATCAAGTCCTAAAGAATACTCAGAAGTAATGGAGAAACTATGATTAAAATTTACGATACCATGACTCGCAGTTTGCGTGACTTTGTGCCCTTGGAAGAGGGCAAGGTCAAGATGTATGTCTGCGGTCCGACGGTTTACAACTATATCCATATCGGAAATGCCCGTAGTGTCGTGGCTTTTGATACCATCCGCCGCTATTTTGAATACCGTGGTTTTGATGTAGCTTACATTTCTAACTTTACGGATGTGGATGACAAGATTATCAAAGCTGCTAATGAAGCTGGCATGACAACCAAGGAACTGTCTGATAAGTTTATCGCAGCCTTCAAGGAAGATGTGGCAAAGTTAGGTGTCAAACCAGCAACTAAAAATCCGCGCGTTATTGACTACATGGACGAAATCATTGATTTTGTGCAGGTCTTGATTGACAAGGGTTACGCCTATGAAGCGGCTGGCGATGTTTATTTCCGTGTGGAAAAGGCAGCCAATTATGCTCGTTTGGCCAACAAAACCCTGTCTGACTTAGAAGCTGGGGCTTCTGGTCGTGTTGAGGGAGAAGGTCAATTGAAGGAGCATCCTTTCGACTTTGCCCTGTGGAAAACTACCAAGCCAGGCGAAGTTTCTTGGGAAAGTCCTTGGGGAGCAGGTCGTCCAGGTTGGCATATCGAGTGTTCGGTTATGGCGACAGAGATTTTGGGAGATACCATTGATATTCACGGTGGTGGTGCGGACTTGGAATTCCCTCACCATACCAATGAGATCGCCCAGTCTGAGTGCAAAACAGGGCAAACCTTTGCCAACTACTGGATGCACAATGCCATGCTCAATATCAATGATGAGAAGATGTCCAAGTCCTTGGGCAATTTCCTGACAGCCCATGATATGTTGGAGCAAATTGACGGTCAGGTCTTGCGATTCTTCCTATCGACCCAGCACTACCGCCGTCCACTCAACTACACTGAGAAGGCTATTTCAGATGCGGAAATCAATCTCAAATATCTGAAAAATACTTATACACAACCTGTGCAAAACTCTGTGGATAAGTCTCTTCTTGATCAGCATTTGGCAGCCTTTGAAGCGGCAATGGATGATGATTTCAATGCGGCAAATGGGATTACGGCTATCTTTGACTTTGCCAAATGGATCAACTCTGGCAACTACGATGAAACTGTAAAAGAAGCCTTTGGAAACATGCTGCAAGTGTTCGGTATTGTCTTTGAAGAAGAAGTCTTGGACAGCGAGATTGAAGCATTAATAGAAGAACGTCAAGCAGCGCGTGCCAATCGTGATTTTGCGACGGCTGACCGCATTCGTGATGAATTGGCGGCCCAGGGCATCAAGCTCTTGGATACCAAGGATGGTGTGAGGTGGACACGTGACTAAGGCAGTAGATGTCAATCTCATCAATGGAATTGCCCTGGCTTTTGAAGGGGATGCTGTCTATTCCATGTATATCAGACGGCACTTGATCTTCAAAGGGCTGACCAAGCCCAATCAATTGCACGGTGAGGCTAACAAATACGTCTCGGCCAAGGCTCAGGCAAGTCTGATTTCTGCCCTCTTAGAAGCTCAGCTATTGACCGAAAAAGAGGAAGAAATCTACAAGCGGGGAAGGAATAGCCATAGCCACACCAAGGCTAAGAATGCGGACGTAGTCACCTATCGAATGTCCACAGGTTTTGAGGCGGTTTTGGGCTATTTGCACATGACCGAGCAGATGGAACGCCTGGATGAACTGGTGGGCTGGTGTATTGATTTTGTAGAAAATAATTAACTAAGACAATGAGGAGGGAAACTTCCTCTTTTTTGTTTTCTCTAAACTAAAGTTCTTTTTATCTGATTTAAAGAAGGGGACCATGAGGGCTTGAAGGTCATATTTTTCCTCTGTACAATGGAATTAATAAAACCTGATAAACTTCGTGTGATAGCTATTCTATCAAAGGTAGCATGTGCCAACTATGATCTGGAAAGGAGGAAAGTGAGAACAGCTGTTGCACTACAATTGTGTAGGAGGAAAATATGACAAAATGTGATTTCGACAAACGTGAGCGATTTGGTATTCGAAAATTTACAATAGGTGCCTGTTCTGTTTTGATTGGTGCGACCTTATTTGGAACACAGGTTTCTGCGGACCAGCTAGAAAATGTGGACAGCTTGTCAGAGCCAGCTGTTGAGCTCTCTTCGGTAGGGAACGAACATGTGGAAAAGACCGAAGCTGAGGAAGGAATATCACCAATTTCAGCAGATGAGAAAGCGGTGACCGAAGAGTTGAATGGAGAAGCATCTGTATCAGATAGTAACGAAGAAAAACTGCCTTCAACTCCGTCTGATAATCCAGAAAATAAACTAGAGGAAACAGAGGAAGCGGAAGATAAAGAGGTAGATTCTTCGGATTCTGGTCTGTTGCTTTCTGATTTTCCTCAGGTAGAGGATCAAGGAATTCGTCCGAAAGAGATTAAGTTTGATAACTGGGATCAGGTGCTTGCTTGGGAGCCGGGGGCTCGTCCAGATGATGATTTGAACCGCGCTTCTGTAGAGTTGGTTGAGCGCTTTAGAGGGCATGTCGTCAATGAGAGAGCCAATGAGAATGCAAAGGTAGAAGCTCTTTCAAATACCAACTCTAAGGCGAAAGACCATGCCTCTGTTGGGGGAGAAGAGTTTAAAGCCTATGCTTTTGATTATTGGCAGTATATTGATTCAATGGTGTTTTGGGAAGGCTTGATTCCTAGCCCAGACGTTATTGATGCTGGACACCGTAATGGTGTGCCTGTTTTGGGAACGATTTTCTACAATTGGTCCAGTAGTATTGAAGACCAAGAGAAGTTTGTGGCTTCTATGAGACAGGATCCTGATGGAAGTTTTCCTGTGGCTCGTAAGTTGGTAGATATGGCAAAATACTATGGTTTCGATGGTTATTTCATTAATCAAGAGACTACAGGAAGCTTGGTTCAACCACTAGGGGAAACAATGAGAAACTTCATGCTCTATACCAAGGAATATGCAGAATCGATTGGTTATCCGATTACGTATTCTTGGTATGATGCCATGACCTACGAATATGGTCGCTATCACGAAGATGGTTTGGGTGAATACAACTATCCGTTTATGGAAAAGGAAGGAGACAAGGTCCCTGCGGATCGTTTCTTTGCGAATTTTAACTGGACACGGGCGAAAAATAACTATTCAATTGAAGTGGCGAAACGAATCGGTCGAGATCCATTTGATATTTTTGCTGGATTTGAATTGCAACGGGGAGGCTCTTACAAAACGCAAATTAACTGGGATGCTCTGTTTGATGAAAATGGGAAATTGAAATTATCACTCGGTCTGTTTGCGCCAGATACCATTACAAGTTTGGGTGCGACGGGTGAGGATTATCATGAGAACGAGAATATCTTCTTTACAGGCTATCAAGGTGATCCAACCAAGCAGAAACCTTCGGATAAAAATTGGTATGGCTTGGCCAATCTCATTGCGGATAAGACGGCTATTACAAGCAGTAATTTCAATAGTTCCTTTAATACAGGGCACGGGAAAAAATGGTTTGTAGATGGCAAGGTTGCCAAAGATGGGGAATGGAATTATCGCTCTGTGTCTGGTATTTTACCAACCTGGCGGTGGTGGATTGAAGCAAGTGGTGAAAAGCTTGCTGCGGCTTATGATTTTGATGATGCCTATAATGGGGGCAACTCTCTTCGTTTTACAGGCGATTTGGAAAAAAATGGTAAGCAGGAAGTTAAGTTGTATTCCACCAAGATTCCTCTATCAGAAACAAGTCGTTTAAGGGTTGCGCACAAAGGAGGGCAAGGTGCAAATATCTCCCTAGCTCTAGCGCTTGAACCAGATTATCAATTTGCGAATAAAGAAGCGTGGCGCTTGCTTAAACTATCAGGAGATTGGCAAGATCAGACCTTTGATTTATCTAGTCTGGCAGGAAAGACAGTGTACGGTATCCAAGTGGTTGTTGAAAATGAAGCAGCGCTGTCGGATTTTGATTTTCGTTTAGGGCAGTTGGCTATTTATGACCAAGAAACTTCACCTACTGCACCGAAAGATGGCCAAGTCCTTGCTAAGCGATTGAAGAATGCCCAAGATGCTGAAGCTGTGATTAGCTTTACAGGGACAGATGATGCAGACTATTATGAAGTCTATGCGCAGGTTGACGGACAGTGGAAATTGCTGACAGGTTCTTCTAATACAAGGATTTACCTCCCTCAGCTAGTTCGTTCTGCTCAGGCAGAAGGTCGAACCCAAGCTTTGAAAGTTCATGCCGTTGGGAAAAACGGTTTGCGTTCGGAAGCAGGGGAGTTTATCTTTGATTGGGAAATGACGGTGAAAGATACTAGCCTTCCTAAACCATTGGCAGAAAACATTGTTCTCGGAGCAGAAGTCATCGGTTCAAGTTTTGCAAAAAAAGAAGGTGGAGAAGGCATTGAGGGCATGTTGAATGGGACCATCACCAGTCTGTCAGATAAATGGTCTTCCCATCAGTTGAGTGGCCATGTAGATATTCGTTTGACCCAACCTCGGACAGTCGTGCGATGGGCTATGGATCATGCTGGTGCAGGTGGTGAATCGGTCAATGATGGCTTAATGAACACCAAGGATTTCGATCTCTATTATAAAAATGAGAATGGTGATTGGGTGTTAGCCAAAGAAGTTCGTGGCAATCGTGATCATGTGACAGACATCGTATTGGACAAGCCAATTCGAGCGCAGGAATGGCGTTTGGATGTCTTGACTTCTGATAATGGTACTCCTTGGAAGGCCATTCGTATTTATAATTGGCGCATGTATGAAGAATTGGACATGGAGACACCAAACATTCCGATGACCCATGCTGTTGCTCGCCATCTCGGTAATCATCAGATTCAAGTAGGTTTCAAGGATGTCCCTGCCAATCGGAAAATAGCGCTTTATTCTAGCCCAGATGCCGTAAAACCACTGGCAGAATTGGAATCGACAGAGTCAGGAAATCTTATATTCGACCCGATTCGCTTTGAGTCCCTGCCTGAGTTCATTTACTACCGTACTCTGGAGGAAGGAAAGGATTGGAGCAATCTATTGGCCATTCGCGTACCGCAAGGTGAAAAAGTCGTGAAAGCGATGGAATGGATAGCTCCCCTAGAGAAAAAAGTTTACCGACAAGGTAGTCCTTTATCGCTTGCAGGAGCACAATTCCGTGTAGCTTTTGAAGGAGATTGGCCTGCTGAACGAGTGAATACCACCAATCCGGCAGTTACAGTAAGGGGATATGATCCGCAAAAATTAGGTGAACAAACATTGACCGTTTCTTATCTAGGCGAAACACTTGCTCAGCCACTGACGGTATATGTTGTTGAAGATATAGCCCAAGGTGAGAAAAAAGCAGTCGGTCTAGAAATCCAACAGTTACCAAAAGTGCAGTATGTTGTAGGAGATGATTTGGATGTCACAAATGGTCGATTTGTTATTATCTATGACGATGAGTCAACTCAGTCCTTCTCTTTGACAGAAGCTGGAGTAGAAATTGTTGGTTTCGATTCCCGTAAAGAGGGGCGTCAGAGCCTAGGTTTGCGGTATGCTGGTTTGGAGACTTCATTTGATGTCCTTGTTTCACCGAAGCCAATCGTCAATGATGAGTATCTAAAACAGAAAATAGCAGAAATTGAGGCTCTACAAACTCAAACAGCCTATCTCTATTCTAGTGAGCAGACACAACTTGCCTTGCAAACTGCCTTGGAAGAAGCTAAGTCTGTGGTAGCAGATACCAATCGGACAGTCGAGCAGGTTGAAGCCGCTCAAACTCTTTTAGAGAAACAGTTAGGGGAGCTGGATGGGGAGAAACTTTACCAAGCAGATCTTGGGCGTCTCAATCAGCTAATCCAAGAGGTGAAAGGAATAGATACGCCTATAAATTCTTCTGAGCTGAGTTCTTTACTTGAAAAAACTGAGAAAATTTTGGGTTCAGATAGTATTCGTCCAGATGAGATGAAGGAGCTGCTCAATGAATGGACTGATTTGTTTGAACAGTCTAGTCTGGTAACGCATGTCGGTACAAGAGATTCGATGGAACCTAAGAATTTACTGGCTCCTGAAAAACCGAGGATGGATTTGACCTATGAGCTGGTGCCGAGACAAGTCATCAAACGGACCAGCACTGATTTGCCACTGGGCAAAGAGCGAATTGTTCAGGAGGGGGCGGATGGTCAAATGATGGTAGCTCACCTAGTCTATAGTGATGGCCGTCGCGAGCTGTATTCACGAACAGTTGCTAATGAGAGTCAGCCGAAAATAGTGGAGGTCGGCAGCGGTTTGCCTATCCAGCAGGAGAAGACTTTAATGGTAGAAAATAGCCCGCAGGTTGAAAAGCAGATCAGAGATGCTTCTCTGCAGAAGAGCGGTCTTCCACAAACTGGTGATACCTATCAGGAGAAGTATGTCCTTCTTGGGTTAGTTGGTATGGCTCTGGCTGGCCTATCTCAGTTAGCTAAGCTCAGAAAGCAAGGTGAATAAAATGAATAGTCAGGGTTTGCTCCCTGACTATTTATTTTTCTAAGAGTATGCCTCTATGCTTGGAAGTATAGATAGGTCAAATTCCAGACACTTAGCTGTCACTAACTGATTATGCTTGATGGTTTGGATGACTTGTTTGTCTAATGAAACTTGCTTGACAAACTGGAAATTTGCATCGCTCTTTGGAGTAGAAATGGTCAGCGTGTGCTGATCTGCAAGTAGCAAGTCTACTTCCTTAAAATGCGGAAGTCCGATTTGGTAGTCAGCTTTTCCTGGACAGACAGGATAGAAGCCTAGACAGGAGAAAATGTACCAGGCTGAAAGGCTACCATTATCCTCATCACCTGGATAGGCTTGAAAACCTGTCTTGAAAGCTGTTTGTCTGATTTTGTGAATGAGCAGACTAGTGTATTCTGGTTTGGTGGACCATTGGAAAAGGTAAGGGATATGGAAGCTCGGTTGATTTGAAATAGCCAGCTGACCGAGATTGACTTGCGCCATTTCCGACATTTCGTGAATTTCATAGCCGTATTGTTCAGGTAAGAAATAAGCTTCCTGATTGCACAGTTGGATGAGGTAGGTGGTAAAGGCTTCTTTTCCGCCCATCAATTCTATCAGTCCATCGATGTCATGAAAGACGGACAGGGTTGCTTGTAGGGCAGAACATTCGGCATAGTCTCTTCCCCAGCTTAGCGAGGAAAAGTCTGCTCGGAATTGTTTCTGTCTATCCTTGGCGCGTATGTACCCTGCTTGGTCATCGAACAGCTGTCGGTAGCCCAGGCTCATTTGAGCGTACTGCTTAGCCAGTTGGTCCTTCCCCAGTTTTTCTGCTACTTGGCTGATAGCCCAATCACTGTAGGCATAATCAAGAGAATGGCTCACAGATTCATTGAAATCAAGAGGGAGATAGTTTAACTGGCGGTAAATCTGACTGCCATGGCGACCGTAACGTTGATCTGCATCGGTCTTTTGACTGGTTTCAATCATGGCCTGGAGAAACTCTTCCATCAAATCAGGAACAAGTCCCTTGCAGGCCGCATCAGCAATGACTCCATCTACAAGGGTTCCCGGCATGATACCGCGTTCGTCTGGTGATAGCCATTTGGGTAAAAATCCAGTATCTCGATAGTGTTGGAGAATGCCGTGGAGAAACTCTTCCAAATAGTCTGGGTAGATAAGTGAAAGCAGAGGATAGGAGGAACGGAAGGTGTCCCAGTAGCCATTGTTGGTGAAAAATTTGCCTAGTTTGGCCTGGTTGCTGATGGGGTCAAAATGAATGGCTTGTCCATCAGGACTAGGTTCATAGAAAGTCTGTGGGTAAAGTAGGCAACGATAGAGGCAGTGGTAGAAGAAATTGATGTCTTCTGTTTTTTTGTCACGAATCTGAATACGGCCCAGTAGTTGGTTCCAGGTGCTTTCAGCTTGTTTTTGGGCTTGGGGGAAGTCAGGAACATCTTTCAATAGAAAGGCGGCCTGCTCAGGGCTGATAAAAGAGGTAGCCAAACGCCCCTTGATAGAAGTGTTTGAGAAGTTGATGCGAAGGTGCAAATCTTCTCCCACCACTTCCGTTTTAGCTATCTTGCGATCCTTGACCAGATGATAGCATTCTGTTATTTCCTCTTCAAATTCTAGGAGAGCATACATGCAGAAATCAGGGGATTGGCAGGCGCTGACCTGAAAAATCTGAATGAGCAATTGATGAGGATTGAGCAGTCGATAAATGGATTTTCCAGATGAATAGAAGACTATTCCGACAGGCTGGTTAGCAAAAGACGCTATCTCAAAACTGGCTCCGTATCGGCTGGGAGCTAAACGGCTTATCAAGCGATAGCGGTTGGATTGTAATTGAAGAAGGTCAGGTCGGAAAACAGCCTGATCCAGTTGGTAGCTAGATTGACGGTGAAAGAGGCTATCTCGGCTTAATTCGCCTGTGACAGGCGTCAATAGGAGGGAGGCAAAATCTCCCAACCAAGGACTGGGTTGATGGGTCAAGCGAATGCCTTGATAGACAGGTTCATAGGGATTGAACCACCAGTTTCCAGTCTGGTCGCTGGTCTGGGGAGCAAAATAATTCATGCCGAAAGGGACCCCTGTCAATGGTAGGGTATTTCCATTTGAAAAGGCATGTGAGTTATAAGTACCATAGCGGGTGTCAATGGTTGAAACGATGGAGGTATGCATAGGTTATCCTTTTCTTTTTTATTTTATCATCATTTAGTTGACTTTTATTACTTAGACATAAGAGGAAACTCCGTTTCCTTATTTCCAACTTCAAACACTCCACTGGATTGTTTGAACTCGCCTTGCCTGATTGAAACAGTCTGGGGGACTGTTTCAAGTCAATGCCTAGAAACAAGAAAGCATTGAGTTATGCCTGCGGCTTTTGAAGCGAACTTGGTTCGCACTATCTCCAGCCTTCAAAGGTTCCCCAAACCTTTGAAGCGAGTATTAAAAGTAAACTAAAAGACGATATTGATAATAAGTGGTGTCTCCTTATTATATAGAGAAAGCGAGCAAAAAGAAAGCGTTTTCCGAAACTGGCAATATTTGTGTAAAAATGCGTTTAATTTGTGTATAGGATTTGCATATGGAATTGTATAGACTGATACTAGGAACCTTGTGTCTAATGAAAATGATAGGGACTTGCCAGATAGAGGTTGGAAGAAGTCTGAGCAAAGGATGAAAAGGAGAAATCATGTTTTACACAAAAGAAATCATAGAGCACTGGCTAACGGACATTCAGAAGAAAACAGCAGACCACCCAAGTTGGGGGAGTGTATTTGAAAGGTGTTATACGGATACGCTTGATAGGACCATTAGTCAGCTGGAGGATGGGACTACTTTTGTCTTAACAGGGGACATTCCAGCCATGTGGTTGAGGGACTCGACAGCCCAGGTCAAACCCTATCTAGCCCTAGCAGGCAAGGATGAGACATTGCGCCAGATGATTGTAGGTCTGGTAGAGAGGCAAATGGCCTTTATTTTGATGGATCCTTATGCCAATGCCTTTAATCAGGCAGCCAATGGGCGGGGGCACCAGACCGACCACACTCAGATGGGTCCCTGGATTTGGGAGCGGAAATATGAAGTGGATTCCCTCTGCTACCCCCTTCAACTAGCCTATCTACTTTGGAAAGCGACAGGGGAAACCAGTCATTTTAACCAGACCTTCTTTGGGGCAGCTGAAAAAATTGTTCAACTCTGGAAATTGGAGCAACACCATGAAAACTCCCCTTATAGCTTTGAACGGGACACTGACCGGCTAGAGGATACCCTCACGCACCAAGGGAAAGGTGCTCCCTGCGCCTATACAGGGATGACCTGGTCTGGTTTTCGTCCAAGCGATGACGCCTGTATCTACCCTTACCTCATCCCCTCAAATATGTTTGCGGTCGTCGTCTTGGGCTATTTAGGAGAAATAGCAGAGCTGTTTGCCAGTGAGGAATTCTCAGATTTGGCTGAAGGTGCCAGACAGTTGGCGCAGGAAATTGACCAGGGGATTCGGACCTTCGGGCTGACCAAGAATCAGGCGGGAGAAACTATTTTTGCCTATGAAGTGGACGGATTGGGCAATCAGTCGATCATGGATGATCCCAATGTCCCTAGCTTGTTGGCGGCTCCCTATCTAGGATATTGTTCCAAAGATGATCCTATCTATTTGGCAACCCGTCGGACTATTTTAAGTCAAGAAAATCCCTATTACTACGAGGGAGACTATGCTGCGGGTCTTGGTTCCAGTCATACCTTCTATCGCTATATTTGGCCGATTGCCTTGGCTATTCAAGGATTGACGACGGATGACAAGGAAGAAAAAGCGCGCTTATTGGATACCATGGTGGCCTGTGATGGCGGTACTGGGCTGATGCATGAGAGTTTCCATGTGGATGATCCGACGCTTTACTCTAGGGAGTGGTTCTCCTGGGCAAATATGATGTTTTGCGAATTGGTTTTAGATTATTATGATATACGACCGGAGGAATAAAATGGGAAAAGAAACGGTTCATATTATTTCACATAGCCACTGGGATAGGGAGTGGTATCTTCCTTTGGAAGAACATCGGATGCGCTTAGTAGAGCTATTTGATGACCTATTTGACTTATTTGAAACAGATCCTGAGTTTCGGAGTTTTCATCTAGATGGTCAGACCATTGTCCTAGATGACTATCTGGAAATTCGTCCGCAGAATCGAGAGTTATTGAAGAAATACATTCAGGACGGTCGGCTGATTATTGGACCCTTTTACATCTTGCAGGATGATTACCTCATCACCAGCGAGGCCAATATGCGCAATACCCTTCTGGGCCACTTGGAAAGCAAGAAGTGGGGACGGGCTCCGAAGATTGGCTACTATCCAGATACTTTTGGAAATATGGGTCAGGCTCCTCAGCTACTGCGTCAGGCTGGTATAGATGTGGCCTTGTTTGGTCGTGGGGTCAAACCAGTTGGCTTTGATAATCAGGTTCTGGGAGATGACCAATTCCAGTCCACTTTCTCGGAGATGATTTGGGAGGGGGCAGATGGCAGTCAGGTTCTGGGAATTTTATTTGCTAACTGGTACAGCAATGGCAATGAAATCCCAGTTGATGAGGAGGAAGCGCGTGTTTTCTGGGAGAAAAAATTGGCAGATGTCCGCAAATACGCTTCAACCTCCCACTATCTGCTGATGAATGGCTGTGATCACCAGCCTGTCCAGAAAAATCTCAGCCAAGCATTACGACTGGCCCGAAAACTGTACCCAGATATAGACTTTGTTCATTCAAGCTTTGAAGAATACATAGCTGCTGTCAAGGAAGAGTTACCCGAGGACCTTAGCCGCGTCAAGGGAGAATTGACTAGCCAGGAAACAGATGGCTGGTACACCTTGGCAAATACGGCCTCTTCGAGAATCTATCTCAAGCAGGCCAATGACCAAGCCAGTCAGCTCTTGGAACAAGTTGTAGAACCCTTGGTGGTGATGACAGGAGATAAGGTGCCCAGAGATGAGTTGCGCTATGCCTGGAAACTCTTGTTGCAGAATGCCCCCCATGATAGCATCTGTGGCTGTAGCGTAGACCAGGTGCATAGTGAGATGGAAACTCGCTTTAAGAAGGTCAAGCAAGTCGCTCATTTCCTGAGCCAGCGCTCCCTAGACAGGTGGGAAAAGCAGGTGGATTCTAGCCAATTAGACGGCTTGCTATTTACGGTTTTCAATACTACAGCCTGCCGACAAACCCAGCTAGTGGAAGTTGATTTGCTTGTTGAACAGGAAGATTTCCGAGATGGGCAGTTAGACCAACACTTCCAATCCATGGCAGCTATTTCTCTGCCAGCCTTGGGTCTCTTTACCAGTCAAGGCCAAGAGCTTGAGGCAACAATTGAAGATCTAGGTGTCAACTTCCGCTACGATTTACCAAAAGATGCTTTTCGCTCTGCCAATTTTGCTCGTCAGATTCGTGTCCGCTTTGTAGTGGAAAATCAGGCACCATTTTCATGGCAGACCTATCAGGTCAAGCCGATTGGTAACACTAGGGTGAATAGCCGTTTAAGTGAACAGTTTGAGAATGATTACTACCGTATCGACGTGGTGGATGGTCAGCTCTTGCTAGAAGACAAGAGAACTGGTCAAGCCTATAAAGATTGGCTAGGGTTTGAAGATTGTGGAGATTTGGGTAATGAATACATCTTTATGGCGCCTAAAAATGATCAACCGATCTATGGTCAGATAGAGGACTTCGGTCTTGTCTACCAAACAGAAGCAGTCAGCATTGCCAAGGTCATTCATCGTTTGCGACTGCCTATAGCTATGGAAACAAGTCTGGAAGATGAACAGAAGCGCCTGGTAGAATTTAAACATCGAACCTCTCAAAGGAGTCAGGAAAAGAAAGACCTGCTTCTTACTACCTATCTGACCCTCTACCGCCATCAACCACAAATCCGCATCCAGACCAATTTCCACAACCAAATCAAGGACCATCGCTTACGAGCAGTCTTTGATATTGGTATAGAAGCTGAGAACCACTTGGCGGATTCCATCTTTGAAGTCGTTGAACGTCCAAATCAGCCTCATCGAGCCTGGGAAAATCCGTCCAATCCTCAGCGTCACCGCAGCTTTATTTGTCTATCAGATGGTCGACAAGCCATGACCGTTTCGAGTAAGGGCCTACATGAGTATGAAATCCTAGACAGGGGCAAGATAGCTTTGACACTACTTCGTGCGACTGGAGAGCTGGGAGATTGGGGCTACTTCCCAACACCAGAAGCCCAGTGTTTGAGGGAATGTCAGTTGGACTATGCCCTTGAAATTTGCTCGGTAGAGGAAGGTTTTGCCAGCTTCCAAAGAGCACAAGCCTTCCAAGGAAACCTGCTAACCAAACAAGTAACCAGCCATAGTGGGCATCTGCCGTGTGATCATCAGTTTTTGAGTCATCCAGCACTGGAAGAGGACCGCTTATGCGTGACTTCTTTGAAGGTGGCAGAAACTTCGGACCGCATTCTGCTCCGTTACTACAATATGAGCCAGGAACAGTTAGCAGGCTGGAGTGAGTGGACTGAAGGGGTTGATTTGCTAGAAGAACCACTAGAGGTTTTGCCGGCTAGGATTGAACCTCAGGCAATCCGAACAGAGGTCATTGGCTATCTTGAAAAGGAGAAAGAATATGGTAGTAGCCTGTTTTGATATTGGAGGTACGGGCATAAAGGCGGCCCTGATTGGTTCAGATAAGCAGATCAACCATCGACAGGAATGGGCAACACCGGCCAGTTTAGCAGAATTGTTGGCGCTTATGGACAGTCTTATTCAGCCGGTAGACGGCTTGGAGGCCATTTCCCTCAGTATACCTGGGGCGGTAGACCTTGAAACAGGTATTATCCAGGGGCTGAGTGCCGTTCCTTATATCCATGGTGTATCTTGGTATGACTTATTAAGTCAGTATGGCTGTCCTGTATATTTGGAAAATGATGCCAATTGTGTCGGTCTGAGTGAATTGGCTGTTGATGACCAGTTATCGACCTTTGCCTGTGTCGTCTGTGGGACAGGCATTGGTGGTGCCTTGATTGTGGATAGAAAACTCATCCGTGGGAAACAAGGTTTCGGTGGCGAATTTGGCTATATGCTGATTGCTACTGGAAAGGGACTTCTCAAAAACTGGTCCCAACTTGCGTCTACTGGAAGTTTGGTCAGACAGGTTGCTAGTCAATATGAGGAAGCTGTGGAAGATTGGAATGGGAAGCGGATTTTTGAACTAGCAGAACAGGGAGATGAGGTATGTCAATTAGCCATTGAAGAAATGACACGCAATCTGGCCTATGGCATTTTAAATATTTCCTATTTCCTGGAGCCAGAAGTGCTGGCAATCGGCGGCTCTATCAGCCAGAGTCTAGTCTTTATCCAAGCCATTCAGGAGCAACTAGAGGCTATACAAAGGGAATATCCAGAAGAATTTCCTTATCTACCTGCTATTCGTGCCTGTCACTATCAGCAGGATGCCAATCTCATGGGTGCTTATATGAAGACCCTACAATAAGGAGAAATGATGATGTTACAGATAAACCATTCGTTACAGCAGTCGGAGAGGGTCTTGGAAGAGATTTGTTCTGGGCTGGGTTTGGATTGCCAGTTAGAACTTGAAGTCGATGGCAAGGAGAGTTTGCGGATTGAAGGTTCAGCAGGTTCTTACCGTGTCCGTGCGCCCAAAGAACACATGATTTATCGAGGCTTGCTTGCTTTGGCCAGTCAGCTGGCTCAGGGCGAGACTGATATACAGATCCAGGAAAGACCTGCCTACCGTCAACTCGGTTTTATGGAAGATTGTTCTCGAAATGCTGTCCTGACGGTTGAAGCCAGTAAGATTTTGATTAGACAACTGGCCTTGATGGGCTACAGCCATTTCCAACTTTATATGGAAGATACCTACCAACTGCGTGAGGAACCCTATTTTGGCTATTTCCGAGGAGCCTATACAAGAGAAGAATTGCAGGCTATTGAGGAGGAGTGCCACCGTTACGGTATGGAATTTATCCCCTGCATCCAGACCTTGGCCCATCTGATTGCCTACCTCAAGTGGAATATATCATCTATTCAGGCCATTCGAGATGTGGACAATATTCTCTTGATTGGGGATGAGAGGACCTATGCCTTGATTGATAAGATGTTTGAGGCCTTGTCCCATCTGAAAACACGGACTATTAACATCGGTATGGATGAGGCTCACTTGGTTGGGCTGGGTCAATACCTCAATCAACATGGCTATCAGAAACGAAGTCTGATTATGTGTCAACACTTGGAACGGGTCTTGGATATTGCTGACAAGTATGGCTTCCATTGTAGTATGTGGAGTGATATGTTCTTCCAGTTGTTGACAGCGAGCAAGGATTACACCGGTCAGTTGGAAATTGATTCGGAAATTCAGGCTTACTTGGATCGCCTCAAGGACAGAGTGACCTTGATTTATTGGGATTACTATCAGACCAGTCGTGAGAGTTATGCTCAAAAACTAGCAAGTCATCAGCAGTTGGGAGAACAGATTGCCTTTGCTGGTGGGGCTTGGAAGTGGATTGGTTTTACTCCTGATAATGATTTCAGTATGCGGATTGCGCCAGAAGCCCATGCTGCCTGCCAAGAGTATGGTGTCCAAGAAGTGACGGTGACTGCTTGGGGAGATAATGGTGGGGAATGCGCCACCTTCTCGATCTTGCCGAGTCTTCATGCCTGGGCAGAACTCCAGTACCGAGGAAATTTGGACTGTCTGGCTGGGCATTTCTATCAACTACACCAAGTTTCCCTAGATGACTTCCAGCAATTGGATTTGCCAAATAAGACACCTAGCCACCCTGGTCCAGGTCATCACGGCTTCAACCCTAGTCGCTATATCTTGTATCAGGATATTCTCTGCCCCTTGTTGCAAGAGCATATTGATGCCGAAAAAGACAGTGCCTTTTATCAGGAATTAGCGCCTAGATTGGCAGAGATTGGAAGCCGAGCCAAGGGCTATGCCTATCTCTTTGATACTCAGGCTAAGTTGTGTCAGGTTTTGGCGACCAAGGCGGCAATTTCGGCAGATATTCGTCAGGCCTATCAGGAAGGAAATCGTCAGGTCTTGGCAGAGCAAGTTGACGGTTTGCAGCAACTAAGAATAGACCTAGAAAGCTTTTATCAAGCGCTCAGCTACCAATGGATGGTAGAGAAGAAGGTGTTTGGTCTGGATACGGTGGACATTCGCCTAGGGGGCTTGGATGCCCGCATTCGCCGAGCAATCCAGCGCTTGCAAGCCTATCTGAACAAGGAAGTGCCTAAACTAGATGAACTAGAAGTGCCTCTTCTCCCTTACGATGACTTCCATCAGGACAAGGGCTTTCGTGCGACAACTGCCAACCAATGGCAGATTATTGCGACGGCTTCGACCATCTACACAACCTAGTGATATTCGAGCTCGAAAGGGCTCGATTTTTTATGCAAATGTTGATTGGCAACCCAGATTTTCTTTGTTTTTTACAGAAGATATATCGGTTGTTATATACACCTATAATTTGTAGAATTTTGCCTATAATGTGGCAATTCACAGTTGGCCCAATCAGGAGTAAACTAATAATGTAAAGGTTCATAATAGAAAGGAGCTATGATGAAAGACCTCATAAAAAATCTAAAACAAAATGCCATTTTTTTCCTAATGGTATTGCCAGGAGTCATCTGGCTCATTCTATTTTTCTATATTCCAGTATTTGGCAATGTGATTGCTTTTAAGGACTATCGTCATACAGGAAACGGCTTTTGGGATAGTCTCATCCAAAGTAAGTGGATAGGATTGGATAATTTTAAATTTCTATTTCAGTCATCCGATGCCTATATCATCACAAGAAATACCATCTTATATAATCTTGGTTTTATCGTGTTAGGGCTAATATTTGCAGTAGGTATTGCCATTATCTTTAGTGAGATGCGGTCGAAGAAGCTGGTAAAGATCTACCAGACCACAACCTTGTTCCCTTATTTCCTTTCATGGGTCATTATCAGTTTCTTCGTTTACGCATTTTTGAGTCCAGATAAAGGATTGATAAACAATATTCTCAAAGGCATGGGGATGGATCCTATCAACTGGTACAGCACACCGACCTATTGGCCTTTCATTTTGCTTTTCTTAGGAATTTGGAAAGGTTTGGGCTACAACAGTATTATTTATTATGCAACCATTATGGGCATTGATCCAACCTACTATGAAGCTGCGATTGTGGATGGAGCGACCAAGTGGCAACGCATCCGCTATGTCACCCTTCCTCAGTTAATGCCTCTGATGACTATTTTAACGATTCTGGCTGTCGGAAATATCTTCCGAGCAGACTTTGGCCTTTTCTATCAAATTCCGAAAAATTCAGGTCCTCTCTTCAATGTGACTCAAGTCCTTGATACCTACGTTTATCGTGGCATTGCAGGAACAGGGGACATCGGTATGGCTATCGCGGCAGGTCTCTATCAATCTGTTGTCGGCTGTATCTTGGTGGTAGTGACCAACCTGATTGTTCGTCGCTTTGATAAGGAATCAGCCTTATTCTAGGAGGGGAGTATGAAAAAAAAGAAACAAATCACTTCTGTTTCTATTCATTCATTTAGTAAGAAAACAGATCTATTTTTCTCAAGTTTACTAGGGATATTTGCCCTATCTTGTACCCTTCCCTTCATATTTGTTATCATCATTTCTATGACAGATGAGACAAGCTTGGCTATCAACGGCTATTCTTTCTGGCCAGAGCAATGGAGTTTGGCGGGTTATGAATATCTCTTTCAATTGAAAGATCAGATTCTCCAAGCCCTCTTTATCACCTTCTTTGTGACCATTGTAGGGACGAGTTTGAATGTCTTCTTCACCGTTCTTTACGCCTATGCCATTTCGAGAAACAGTTTCAGATACAGACGATTTTTTACCCTGATGGCTCTCTTTACCATGCTGTTTAGCGCAGGGACCATTCCAACCTATATCGTCATGACCTCGTTTTTAAATCTCAAAGATACAGTGGCAGCCTTGATTCTACCCATGCTACTGTCTCCTTTCAATATCATGGTGATGAGGTCCTTCTTTAGAAAGACTATTTCTGAGTCTATTATCGAATCCGCCAGGATTGACGGGGCCAGTGAATTTCGGATTTTCTTCCAAATCTGCTTGCCATTAACCCTACCAGGTATCGCAACCATCGCTCTCTTTACAGCCCTCGCTTTTTGGAATGACTGGTACAACGCTCTCCTCTATATCCAGAGCGATAACCTCTTCCCCCTCCAATACCTGCTGATGAAAATTCAAGCAAACATTCAATATCTTTCTGAAAATGCTGCCGCGGCAGCGGCCATGTCCTCAGAAGTTGCAGGGGCCCTTCCAAAAGAAGCAACACGTATGGCTATTGTGGTCGTATCGACTCTACCAATTGCCTGTCTCTATCCTTTCTTCCAACGTTACTTTGTCAAAGGTTTGACAATTGGCGGAGTCAAGGAGTAGAGACATCACTCTATCTTAACAATCGTATTCCATACTTCATTATCTAAAAAAATAGAAAGGAACAGCCAAATGAAAACATGGAAAAAATTTGCCTACTCCTGCGTGACACTTGCGTCCGCAGCTGCCCTTGCCGCTTGTGGTAGTCTGACTGGAAATAAGACCGCATCAAGTAGCGCTACAACAGAAGATGGATTGACAAACATCCTCATGTATCAAATCGGAGACGCACCGAAAAACATTGATGTTCTTTTGGAAAATGCCAATAAGATTATCGAAAAAGAAGCAGGTGCCCATCTAGACATCAAGTATATCTCATGGGGTGATTATAAGGATAAAATGGCCATTATTACCTCATCTGGTGAGGAATATGATATTGCCTTTGCAGACAACTATATTATCAATGCGCAAAAAGGAGCTTATGCTGATTTAACAGAACTTTACAAGAAAGAAGGCAAGGCTCTCTATGACATTATTGACCCTGCCTACATCAAAGGAAATACCATCGACGGGAAAATCTACGCAGTCCCTGTCATCGGTAACGTAGCTAGTCAACAGATGCTTTCCTTCAACCAAGACATGGTTGATAAGTATGGTTTTGACATTTCCAAAGTAGATAGCTACGATGATGTGGAAAGCATGTTGGCAACCATCAAAGAAAAAGAAGCAGATGTGACACCATTTGCCTGGGTAAAATCTAGCAAACCATCAACAGACGGTTTGGAATATCCAGCTGGAAATGAGTTACCATTTGCTATCGACTTGAAAGGCGACACTACAAAAGTGGTAAACCCATTTGAAGTGGACCGTCACATGGATAACCTTCGTACCATTCACAAATACTATAAGGCTGGCTACATTATGGCAGATGCAGCGACTACTGACGCAACCTTCTCACTTGATGTAGCCAACTGGTTCGTTCGTGAAGAAACACAAGGACCAGCTGACTTTGGTGATAGCCTCCTTTCAACAGTTGCAGGCTATAAGATTACTTCTAAACCAATCACATCTGCCTATAAGACAAGCGGCTCTACCCAAGTAGCAAACTTTGTCATTTCAAAAACATCTAAGAACAAAGAAAAAGCTATGGAAGTATTGACTCTTATCAATACAAATCCAGAATTGCTGAACGGCTTGGTATTTGGTCCAGAGGGAGTCAACTGGGAAAAAGACCCAAGTGCTGAAAATCGTATTAAGTTGTTGGATGGTTACAAAGGCGATACTCGTATGTCAGCTTGGAACACAGGTAATAGCCAAATTCTGTACATCACTGACAAGGTAACAGATGAAGATGTGAAAAAAGCAGAAGAATTGCTGGCAGGTGCAGAAGAGTCTCCACTTCTTGGCTTCAACTTCAATGCTGATGCAGTTAAGACTGAAATTACAAGTATCCAAAATATCATGAGCCAATATGCAGCAAGTATCAATACTGGTACTGTGGATCCTGATGTTGCTGTTCCAGAAATGCTGAAAAAATTGGAAGCAGAAGAATCCTACAAAAAAGTAAAAGAAGAAATGCAAAAACAATACGATGAGTTTTTAGCGAATAAATAATTTGATACAGGTGATGAAGTGTGAAAAGAGGTTGGGTTCAACATCCAACCTTTTTGCATTTGTTTTATGTTAATATATACAAAAAACACCGATTTTTGATAAAATAGATAAAAAAGGAGGAATATACAATGTTAGGGTGGTTAGACAGGCTTTTTACTCTTCTTTTCTTCCTCATGAAATTGAGTGCCATCTATTTGGTTCTTCTATTGCTAGGAGGCGTAGTGCTGGGCATTTCACCAGCAAATGGAACGATACTTTACCTCTACGATAACTATCATATGGATGCATCTAAGTACCATTTTCGAGAGGCGTTTGGCTATTTTAAAGAGCATTTTATTCGGCTTAACCTTGGCCTCGGTCTTGTCCTCTTATTGATTGGTCTTTTATTTAGCGGCATTTGGCTCTTGATTCAATTGCCCCAGACCTGGTGGATGCCAGCAGTTCTTATTACAAATGCTTTTGGTCTTTTCTATGTTTTTGCGCTCTATGCTCTCTTTTTAAAACTTCAAGTACATTTTGAATTTAGTCTAAAAACAGGCTTACAGTTGGCAGCTGTCTCGCTTTTTCTTGATTGGAAAGCCCTGGTCAAATTTTTGTTAGGCAGTCTCGTCTGTGGGTTCATGCTATTCAAACTTCCCTTGATTTTATTCTTCTTCCTACCGGTCCTATGGCTCTTATTTCTCTATGATGCCTTTGATCCAGTGTACAAGCAAGTTGACAAGGATTACTTATGAAAAAAGTTTTAATTCATACTCTTTTGAAAAGTTATTCTTTATTAGTGATTGGGATTGTCATTTTCTTTGCCAGTATTCTTTCCTACATCAGCTGGTATCAGTATGACACCAATCGCATCCGCATTCAACAGGAAGTAGCAGATGGTCTAAAAGAGGAGTTGGATTATTATCAAGGACGGGTTGGGAATTATCTAGCAGACTACATTACGGACAGGGATCGTCTAGACAGTCTTTATCACTATTTTCAATTATCTCCTTCTCAGTACCAGGTCTGGTTACTGAGTCACCCTCACCTGATGGTCAAACGGATTTCCTTGCAGGATTCTGTTCGCACTCTTTATCTCTATTATCCCTTCGTAGAAGGAGTCGATATTGCTCCGATGGATGCAAATACTGTCTTTGTTTCTACCTCTGACTTAAAGTCTGGTAAAAAGGTCACGGCCGAAAATTACAAGGCTCCGCAACATAGTATCTCGATGACCTTATTTTCTCCGTCGACAACAGAAGGTATTGCGACCATCTATGTCACCATCGATGCGGATTTACTGAAGCAATATATCCAACGTAAGACGGATCTCCCCATGACCGTTAGAGTTCAAGATTCTCTGGATCGGGAATTTTATAGCTTACGACCAGATGTTGCCTCGCCTCCGCTCTCCTATCGAATGAGTGGGGATTTGCAAATTGCAGTTGGAGTTGACCAGCAACATGCTATTGAAAAAGTTGGTAGCCTAGTCGGAATCATTTTTCTAGGAAGTAGTTGCCTCGTTGCTCTTTTACTACTGGTCCTGAGAAGGGTGTTTAAACGATATGAAGTCCAAGTACTGGACATTGTTGATACCATGCAACAGATTCGTGGCGAAGACAGGCATCTTCGTCTACAGACGGACAATAAAGAGCAGGAAATGTATGTCATTTCATCAGAAATCAATCAGATGCTGGATGCTATGGACCAGAGTATTCAAGACATCTATCGCTTGCAGTTAGCTCAGAAAGATGCCAATATGCGAGCCTTACAAGCCCAAATTAACCCCCATTTTCTCTACAATACCTTGGAATTTTTCCGTATGTATGCAGTCAGCAAGCAGATGGATGAGCTAGGGGATATGATTTATGAATTTTCAAGCTTGCTTCGCAGTAGTGTGACACAGGCAAAAATGACAACGGTGGCAGAAGAACTTTCATTTTGCGAAAAACATAGCTACATTTGTCAAATCCGCTATCCTCGTTCCATTGCCTATGCCTATCAAATGGATCCTGGGTGCGAAAGAGTTGAAATTCCTCGTTTTGTCATCCAGCCTCTTGTAGAAAATTATTTTGTCCATGGAGTAGACCTCAAACGAAAAGACAATGCGCTTAGTGTCAAAGCTCTCAAGCGTGGACAGGATATGGAAATTCTCATCAGAGATAATGGTAAGGGAATGGACGCAGAAACCCTAGAAGCCTACAAACACCTCTTGGCAAGTCGAGAACTGTCGCAAGAAAATCGGTCACAATCAATCGGATTACGAAACGTTCACGAGCGGTTACTTCTCTATTTTGGAGACCATTACCAGATAGAATTAGATTCTAAAGAAGGGGAAGGGGTGACCTATTCAATCTTATTTGAAGGTGTCTTCCCCCGAGGAGATGAGCATGATGCATAAGATGTTAGTAGTTGATGACGAATATATGATTTTGGAAGGGATGAAGCATCTTCTCCCTTATCATGAATACAATGTCGAGATTGTTTATACGGCAGAGAACGCCGAAGAAGCGCTGGATTATTTTTCACAGCATACTGTGGACCTTGTCCTGACCGATGTCAGCATGCCAGATATGACAGGCCTAGAAATGGTTCGACGAATGAAAGAACAATCGCCTGATACCCATATTATCATCATGTCTGGCTTTCAAGAATTCGAATATGCCCGTAAAGCTATCTCCCTCGGGGCAATGGATTATCTCCTTAAGCCCATCAATAAACAAGAACTGGCTAAGCTGCTCCAACAGCTACCAACGTTGAAGAAAGAGACAGATAGGGAATATACCAAGGGCTTCTTGGCAGGAACCCTGACAGCGAGCGAGTTATTAAGTCACTCCCAGAAAACATGGTTTGCCGCTAGAGAGACTCCAAACCCAATGGGCTACTGTCGTGAAAAAAATATTTTACATCAAGTCTACTATTTTCAGTTGACAGAAAGTCGACCAGAGGGTAGTCTATATACAGAAGAAGTCACCCCGACGATGACCATACGGCAGTTGATTGATAAGGTAGAGAGGCGCTTATTTTATAGGCAACTATCAGAAGATTTAACGGCTACTACCACAGAACTCTATAAAGATATGGAACCGCTTCTACGTGCAGGAAAATTGGCAAAAATCGTTGATGTTTTACCACATTTGGCTGATAAATTGCGAGAAACCACTCCGGCAGTCTACCTAACAAAACAATTTTTTAATCAGATGATGTCGGATGTGTTTTACTATTTTAATGAAGAAGACCATCAGCGCTTGGAAGATTTCTATGTAAAGGTAGAAGCTAGTCGAGATTTACATCAACTAATGGAGTATTTTTGTCATTATCTGAAAAAATTTTCCGAGAGTTCCACTTATAGTCCTCATGTACAGGAAGTTGTTACGATTGTTCGTGAACGCTTTGCAGAGGAATTGTCTTTGAAAGATATGAGTGCTCATCTCTACCTAAATACGGTTTACCTAGGTCAACTTATCAAAAAAGAGACTGGGCATACTTTTGCAGAATTGCTCAATCATCAGCGAATCAAGGTAGCCCAGCAGCTTCTCTTGAACAGTCAGTTGGGAATCGAAGAAATTTGTTTTCAAGTTGGTTACACGAATGTGGGCTACTTCTATAAGATTTTTAAACGCATTTGTGGGGAATCTCCCAAAAATTACCGACAGAAAATCGGTCAATTACAGACAGAATGAGATGGAGGCGAGATGAGCAAAAGGGAAGAATTGCAGCACCTATTTCCAAAAGGAAGGCTTGTATTTGAAAAGACAGAAAGCGGAGCAAGTATCCAGTTGCCTCTGGCTGATCATACTTGGTTTTCCGTTGAACGCAAGGATTTGACAGATCGAGAAATCGAACTGATTGACTTGCTGATGAATGACTCGAGCGCAGAACAAGGTCATCCTTGGGGACGCTATTTCCAAGGGGGAGGTCCTCTTCCACAAACCTTGGAAAAGCTACAGGTTATTCATGCTCATGTAGGCCATGTATCCGATGAAGATGGAAAGGTAGCCTGGCTTGATATGATGGCCAAACTCCTCCCCAATCTCCAAGGCTACTATACAGGCAATGGACAGGATTACCTATTCATTCTACATCAGGCACCTCTTTTTGATGTCAAAGAAATACTGCGTGACACCCTTGCTACCATGGAGTTCGATTTTGGTCTAAGAATCACATTGTTTTTAGGGCAAATCTGGCCAGCCAAATTGGTACACTCTTGGCCACAATTAATCGAAGCTGAACAATCCCTTTTTCACCATTGGCGAAGCAGCCATCATCAATCACGGTTGCTTACCTTCGGTCAGCTCTATCTTTGGGCAGGTCAACTCCACCCCGTTTTGAGAGAAGGACTTGCTAGTTTGATTGCCCACCAGCAGCTAGAAAAGGAAATTGTAGCTCTTTGGCAAGAAGGTGCGGTCATAACCAAGGCAGCCCAGTCTCTCTATATCCATCGAAATACGTTGCAGTATCGCTTGGACAAATGGTTTGATTGGACGGGATTACAGCTCAAGGAATTGACGGATTTGGCAGTTTGCTACATGGTTATCATGGATTTAAGTATCTAATAGGGCTAATGATGAGAAAAGCGTTGTAGCCTTTGAGAATGCCGCCCATCGCATCGTCCCTTTTTCTCCTGAAAATCCCAAAGGGCTCATTGAATTTTTGAAAAGTAAACTATTTCAGTAACACAGTCTTTTGTGCAACTTGTACAAAAGATTGTGTTCTTTTTGTTCACCTTGACCTAGAAAAATAAAACGCTTTCATTTACAATAAAACTATCAAAGAAAGTGAGGCTTGAACATGGTTCAACTTAATTTAAAAAATATTTATAAAAAATATCCAAATAGCGAGCATTATTCCGTTGAAAACTTTAATCTAGATATTAAAGATAAAGAGTTTATTGTTTTCGTAGGTCCTTCAGGATGCGGTAAATCAACTACTCTTCGTATGATTGCTGGATTGGAAGATATTACAGAAGGTGAAGCTTACATCGACGGCGTGTTGATGAACGATGTGGCACCAAAAGACCGTGATATTGCCATGGTATTCCAGAACTATGCCCTTTACCCACACATGACTGTATTTGACAACATGGCTTTCGGTTTGAAATTGCGTAAATACAGCAAGGATGAAATCAAAAAACGTGTGGAAGAAGCAGCACAAATTCTTGGCTTGACAGAATTCTTGCAACGTAAACCTGCTGACCTTTCTGGTGGTCAACGCCAACGTGTTGCCATGGGTCGTGCCATTGTCCGTGATGCAAAAGTCTTCCTTATGGATGAGCCTTTGTCAAACTTGGATGCCAAATTGCGTGTATCCATGCGTACAGAGATTGCTAAAATCCACCGTCGTATTGGTGCAACAACGATTTACGTAACGCACGACCAGACAGAAGCTATGACCTTGGCTGACCGTATTGTTATTATGTCTGCGACTAAGAATGAAGCAGGTACAGGTACAATCGGTCGTATCGAACAAATTGGTAGCCCAGAAGAGCTTTACAATAAACCTGTAAACAAATTTGTTGCCAGCTTCATCGGTAGTCCTGCAATGAACTTCTTTACAGTGACTCTTCAAGAGGGTGTGCTTGTTGGAGATGGTTTCAAAGTAGATCTTCCAGAAGGTCGTCGCAAGCACTTGGAAGAAAAAGGCTACAATGGTAAATCATTTACATTGGGTATCCGTCCAGAAGACATTAAAGCTTCACAATTGGAGTTGGACACTTATCCATCTTCTATCGTGGAAGCAGAAGTTGTCGTTTCAGAGCTTCTTGGTGCGGAAACCATGCTCTACTCTAAAGTAGGAAATACAGAATTTGTATCTCGTGTAGATGCGCGTGATTACCACAATCCAGGAGACAAGGTGCGCTTGACCTTCAACCTCAATAAAGCTCATTTCTTTGATGATGAAACAGATCAAGCCATTGTTTAATCTTCTATAATTTGTTCATAAAACACCTGACCGTCAGATGAAAATCTGGCGGTTTTTGGCTAGGAACATATAATTCCTTGTTTTTGTTTACTGAATTCTATATAATAAATATAGAAAAGATACTTACAGGAGGGTTCCTATGAAGATACTACTTAGAAAAATTCGCTTAACAGCTCTTTATATCTTTCTTTACAATCTCATTTTGATTATATCCATTTGGCTAGGGAAGGTGTCCGCCAAGGAGGAATTTATCATTGCAGTCGCAGGGAATACGGTCATGATGGGCTTGTCTTTCTTGCATTTGCACAATCAAGTATTGGATGAATTTTATGGGAAAATAGAAGAACCGTCGGTTTAAACTGACGGTTCTTTTTCTTATGTTAGTAATTGCAGTAGGTAGGTCATTGTTCCGAATTCGAATAAAATGTAGATTCCTAATATGATAAAAATGGTTGGAAGAATCATTTTTTCATATTTTTCTATGAATTCAGAAATGCTATGGAGACTCCCAAATTTTTCTGCTAGGTAGCAAATGGCGACTGTCTCTAGCAAGATCAGGCCAGCAGTTAAGAGCGTTTCTAAGGTACTTAAAGTTGTAAAATAGGGTGTGAATATTCCTAAATTATCTACTCCCGATGCTAATGAAATAAAAATGATAGATAGTAGTCCGATTTTGCTATCAGGAATCTCTGTTTCTGCTTCGTTTTCAAAAAGGATTCTAACCCCTAGTAGAATAGGGACGAAGCCGAGCAGACCAAGGATCCAGTCAGCTAGAAAAACATTGGCAACTTGGCTAAGGGTCGAACTTAAGAGAATGAGTATAAAACTAGCAAGTAGTTGTCCAAAATAGATTGTGCGTCTTTCACCTGGTTTTTTTGCCTGTGAAAATAAAAGGAATAAAATTAGGAAATAATCGATACTTGTTGAAATACCGAGAATCAGTGCATAAGTAATAATAGTCATGGTCCCTCCGTATAATATAGTAGTCATAGATATTTATTTACAGAGGCACATCAATTTTGAAAGATAGAAGTAAAAATTGCGATTCATCTTAATTTCCTTTTTCACTACCCTCATCTTCATCTTTATAAACCTCATAAAAGTCAACCTTGAGGCGAATAAAGGCCTCCATGTCGTGTAGGAGTTGGAAGAGGGTGGCACGGGTTTCAAATTCTTCTCGGGTTTGTGGCAGAGGTCGCTCGCGGAAGGTGGCATGGAAGAGTTCGATGTCCAGGAGCAGTTCCTTGGCGGAGTTTTCTCGGCTTAGTTGCTGGGCTGCTCGCTCGAAGAGGCTGGACAGGATGACATTTTCTCTGCCTTCTAGCAAACATTTGTTGATATTTCCTGCCATGGTCCGCAGGATTTTGTTTTGTGCAGCTCGCATTTCAAAGTAATGGACCTGGTAGTTGGTCTGTTGGAAGAGTTGGTTGTGGCGGTCTAGATAGACGACTTTGAGGGCTTCATCCAAGGTCTTATCCAGCTGCGTAATCAATGCTGCCTCGTTTCGTCCATCGCCGTTGAGCAGAAAGGCTTCAAAGCGGAGGAGAATCTGCTTGAGCAGGTCTTCGACTTGGTCGTGGTAGGCCTCGATTTTCTTTTCTTGCGAGGGCATATAGAGGTTAAACAAGAGTGCCAGTCCTGCCCCAATCAGAAAAAGCGCCAGCTCATTTCCTAAAAAAATCAGAGAAATATCTTGCTCTAGTAAGAGGTGGGTGACGAGGACGGTCGAGGGGGCGATGCCAGCCTCCCAGTTGAATCGGTAGGCCAGAGGGACGTAGAGGGCTAGGTAGATGCCTAGGGTCCAGATGCCAAAGCCAAAGAGGGCGAAGGTAAGGACGGCTATGGTCAGGGCCAGGAGGGTGGAAAAGAGGCGGTTGCGGGCCATTTTGAAGCTGGACTTGCGGGTGTCGAGGACGCTGAGAATGGCGATGATGCCAGCTGCCGTCGCATAGGACAAACCTAGGGCGGTCGCTAGGTAAATAGCCAGTACGGTAGCAAATATTAGTTTAATCGTTCGGAGGGAGAGGGACATGGGGGCTCCTTTGGTCTTAGTCTTCTTTTTATTGTACCATAAAGAATCAACAGTCACTCCCCTGACTGTTGATTTATACAAACAAGGCAATGATTCCGACTACCAAGTAGCAGACCAGTTTGTAGCTTTCGTTGATGAGGATGAGTTTAATAGGGCGTTGCTCAAAGACATAGTTTTTCAATGAAGCAAGCACTGCAATCACGCCCATGCCGCCAGCTGCGTGGAGTGGTGAAACATCAAGGGTCTTGATGAAGAAAATCGCCACAACAGCAGTCAAAACTTCAATGGTCAAGGCAATCATCATTTCCTTTTGGCCGTTTTTCCCAGCCTGACGGTCAGCTTCTACCTTAGCCATGTCAATGCCAGAGGCTTCAATCCAAGCATCACGGAAAATCAAACCATACCATAAACCACCAATAGCAAAGGCAATCAGCCCTGCCACAATTCCCAAAATAAGTGTCATACATTCTCCTTTTTGCGTCCGTTTGTACGGACAAGTTGATAAAGCTTAGCATACCACATCGTATATCACATGTTAAAATTTCTTTTTCAAAAATACAAACAAAACCGTTGACAAAAAAAGTCTTTGGATATATACTGATAACCAAGGATTTTAAAAGTCCTAAGAAAGAGAAAGAAAGCAGGAAAACAATATGACAAACGTAATATTACTCGGCGGAAACGGCTATATCGGCCGCAATGTAACAGAAAAATGGCTCAAAAAAGACCCAAGTGCTGTCTTTTATGTCATCTCACGCTCTGGCAAAAACCAGCTTGTCAACTCTCGTATTTATAATTTTGCGATGGATGTGTCGGATTATAAAGCAGTGGCAGCCGTCCTACCAGACCAAGTTGACTACATTGTGGACTTTGTTGGTCGCCCAGAAAGCGACCCAGTTGCCTTTAAAGCGGTCAATGACAAGCCAGCTCAGGTTATGTTGCAGATTGCCAAGGACAAGCAAGTCAAAGCTATGGGCTTTATCGGCGGTCTTTTGGGACCAAAATCCTTCCTAGACGGCAAAAAACACATCGCAGACCAACTCCGTGCCAGTGGCATTCGCACCGAGGTGGTTGAGCCAACAGTTGTCTATGGTAATGGCCGCAGCGATGCCCTCGCTAAACTCGTTCCTGTCTTCAAATTCTTTGGTCTGTTCGTGAAAAACATGAGACCTGTCTTGGTGACCGAGGTGGCAGACGAGCTGGTTTCAAAAATGGTGAAATAAATGCCGGTCGAACGTGTTCGTATCAGTCAGGAAATCGCGGCTCCTCTCGATAAAGTCTTTACCTGGTTTTACCAGTCCGAAAACTTTACGGCCTCGGCCATAGTTTTTCGCTCCGCTTGGCTGGGAAAAAGCCGATGGACAAAAGGCTCCCAGCGTGATATTATCATGATAGCAGGTTGGTATCGAGAGGAAATCACGGCCGTCAGCCCCAACGACTCAATTTCTTACAAGGTCAATCACTCCTTTCCAGCTGTCCGTCAGGATTTTACGGAGATTGCGTTTGAAAAAATAGCAGAGCAGAAGACAAATGTCACTTGGACTATTGAGATTGAGGTGCTCACACCAGTCGGTCAAAAGCTAGCCAACCGCCTAGCAGGGAAAATGGCTAAGACCCTCTATGCCACCATTCTAAGAGCAGGCAAACGTGCCTTGGAGGATCAATGAAAATCAACAAAAGTGTCGAACAAGCAGTCTATGTACTGATTATCCTAGCCTTACAAGAAGATCACCGCCCTGTCAAGAGCCACGTGCTCAGCCAGGTCTTACAGGTGTCGGATTCTTACCTGAAAAAAATCCTCATGAAACTCTCAAAAGCAGGTCTGGTTTCTGCCAATGCCAGCAAGGCAGGCGGTTACCAGCTGGGGCGGTCCATTGAGGAGATTAGTCTGAAAGATGTCTTCTATGCCTTGCAGCTCCACGAGGACACCATTCAGTTTAAGCACCTCTCTCATAGCATCTTTGATGACCAAGCCCATGTCGAAGAGAGTGAGAACAAGATTCGCACCACCCTAGAAAACGGTCTAGCGGCCTTCTACGCCCAACTGGACCAACTCACCCTTTCCCAACTCCTCTACCAAGAAGCCTATGAAAATGGTGCGATTGATTGGGAGGGGAGAATCAAAGACTGAGAAGAGTTTGAGGACTCTTCTTTTCTTATCCTCTCGACCTATGCTATAATACTCTTATGGAACATAATGATATTGTATACGGCGTACATGCTGTGGTGGAGAGTTTGGAGGCCAACACTGGCAACAAGCTCTACATTCAGGATGATTTGCGCGGAAAAAATGTAGAAAAAATCAAGGCATTGGCGGCAGAGAAGAAGGTGTCGATTTCTTGGACGCCGAAGAAGACCCTGTCCGACATGACAGAAGGTGCCGTCCACCAAGGCTTTGTCCTGCGGGTCTCCGAGTTCGCCTATGCAGACCTTTCGGACATTCTGGAAAAAGCAGAGCAGGAAGACAATCCTCTCATTCTCATCTTGGACGGTCTGACAGACCCCCACAACTTGGGCTCGATTTTACGGACCGCAGATGCCACTCAGGTAGCAGGCATCATCATTCCCAAGCACCGAGCAGTTGGCGTGACGCCCGTTGTGGCTAAGACTTCCACAGGTGCGGTGGCCCATGTCCCAATTGCCCGAGTGACCAATCTCAGCCAAACCCTTGATAAGCTCAAGGAGGCAGGTTTCTGGGTATTTGGTACCGATATGAACGGAACCCCAAGCCACAAGTGGAATACGGCTGGCAAACTAGCCCTCATTATTGGTAACGAAGGTAAAGGGATTTCCAGTAATATCAAAAAGCAGGTGGATGAGATGATTACCATTCCTATGAAGGGCCATGTCCAATCTCTCAACGCCAGCGTAGCAGCAGCCGTGCTGATGTACGAAGTATTTCGGAAGAAAATCTAAATGAAAGAAAAAGTTCTCATTGTAGATGGCTACAACATGATTGCCTTTTGGCAGGCCACCAAGCAAGATTTTAAAAAGGGAGACTTGGATGCGGCCAGAACGACCTTGCTTCGCACCTTGTCTCACTACGCAGCTTTTGAACAGATCAAGGTGATTTGTGTCTTTGATGCCCACCATGTGCCAGGTCTTCGCCAGCAGTATGACGAATTCAAGGTATCGGTCATTTTTACAGAAGAGGAAGAGACGGCAGATAGCTACATTGAACGGCTCAGTGCCCAGCTCAATAGTGACCGTCGCAAGCAGGTTTCCGTCGCAACCAGCGACCTCAACGAACAATGGGTGGTCTTTTCACAAGGGGCCTTACGGGTTTCGGCGCGTGAGTTGGAGGAAAGAACCAGGGTCATCAAAAAGGACTTGGACAAGTTTGTGGATCAGGTAGAGCTCTACACCCCACGGCTCAATCCCTGGTCAGATGGGAATTTTCAAGCCTTAAGAGAAATGATGGAGGAAATGAAAGAGTGACATTTACAATCGTAACCGATTCGACATCGGATTTGCCAATCAGCTGGGTCCAAGAAAACGATGTGACCGTGCTTGGTTTGACCATTAACCTAGACAGCGTAACCTATGAAACAGTCGGTGAAAACCGCTTGACCTCAGCAGATTTGCTGGAGAAAATGGCTTCTGGCAGTCAACCTACGACCAGTCAGGTCAATGTTGGTCAGTTTGAAGAAGTTTTTGAGGCAGCAGCCAAGGAAGGTCAAGAGGTGCTTTATCTTGCTTTCTCAGCAGCTCTTTCAGGGACCTACCAGAGTGCAGTCATTGCACGAGATATGGTTATGGATCAATATCCAGAAGCAATCATCACCATCGTTGATACAAAGGCAGCGACCATTGGAGAAGGCTACTTGGTCATGAAGGCCGTTGAGGCGCGTGCTGAGGGTAAGACTTTGACGGAAACTAAGGCAATCGTAGAAGATTTGGTGCCGCGCTTACGGACCTACCTCTTGGTCGATGACCTTAACCACCTGGTGCGTGGTGGTCGCTTATCGAAAACAGCAGGCCTTATTGGTGGCTTAGTGAATATCAAACCTCTGCTTTCGCTAGATGTAGAAGGGAAACTTGTGCCTATTGCTAAAATCCGTGGTCGTAAAAAAGGAATTAAAGAAATGCTGAACCTGACCTTGGACAACTTGGATCATTCTACAGTCATGGTTGCTTATACGGGTGATATTGAGGCGGCAGAGGGCGTCAAATCTAGTTTATTGGAAGACGACCGTGTTTCTGATGTTCTATTGACAGAATTAGGACCAGTTATTGCCACTCATACAGGGACAGGAGTCCTAGCTATTTTATCAATTGGGACAGAAATGAGAGCCTAGATTCTAAGGGATATTTCTTGCAAAGATGTGTCCCTTTTTGTGTGATGACGACTTATGTAGAATAGGATAATCAAAAGGAGATAAGATGTCACTAATCATCAGAAAAGAAGAAGAAAAGGATCATCGGGCGGTTGAAGAGCCAACACGGGAGGCTTTTTGGAATGTCTTTCGTCCGTCAGTTTATCTTTTATTACATCGTTAACTCGTTTTGCCGTACTCCAGTACTGTCTGCAACTCGTTGCCTTGTACTAAAAGTAAACTGAAGGACTATTATCTGAGTGCTACTGAGCATCTGATTGTGCATCAGTTACGAAAGCAAAAACACGTCATAAAAGACCTCAATCTTGTCGCGGAAGCCGACGGTCAGCTGGTGGGGCATATCCTCTATGTCGCGTCGGAGGTCACAGCGGACGGCACTCGCCTGCCCAGTCTGACCTTTGGTCCCTTTAGCATCTCGCCAGACCAGCAAGGCCGCGGTTACGGTCAGGCACTTTTGGAGTATTCGCTGGCTTTGGCGGAAAATAGCGGAGCAGTCTTGGTGGCTATTACAGGCTCTCCTGATTACTACAGTCAATTTGGTTTTGTCAAGGGTAAGGAGGTCGGCATTCGCTATCAGGCGGACCCAGAAGCTGATTATTTCTTGGTCAAGTTGTTCCGACCAGAAGTTCTGGAAGGCCGGGACTGGTGGTTTACAGATCCGCCGGGTTACACGGTGGATGAATTGGTCTTGGAAGAATTTGATAAAACCTTCCCTTATAAGGAAAAGCTGGTCTTGCCTGGACAGCTAGGTCAGTAAGGAAAATAAAACTGATAAGGCTTTCATTCTCAGCAGCTCTGCTATCTTTCAAAAAATAAAAAAAGTAAAGTAAAATAGCTTGACGGAGACTAGTAGATTTGATAAAATGGTAGACGGTATTGTTTACCCCATTTGAAAGGCCCCGGAACCTTCCAAATACCCGCGGACCGGAACATCCGCCCAGTAAACAAAAACGATTCGTATAGGAGAAATCATGAACAAAACAACATTTATGGCTAAACCAGGCCAAGTTGAACGTAAATGGTATGTAGTAGATGCTACTGATGTACCTCTTGGACGCCTTTCAGCAGTAGTTGCTAGCGTTCTTCGCGGTAAAAACAAACCAACTTTCACACCTCACACTGATACTGGTGACTTCGTTATCGTTATCAACGCTGAGAAAGTGAAATTGACTGGTAAAAAAGCAACTGATAAAATCTACTACACTCACTCAAACCACCCAGGCGGATTGAAATCAATCTCAGCTGGTGAATTGCGTTCTAAAAACGCTGTTCGTTTGATTGAAAAATCAGTTAAAGGTATGCTTCCACACAACACACTTGGTCGTGCACAAGGCATGAAATTGAAAGTGTTTGTAGGTGCTGAGCACACTCACGCTGCACAACAACCAGAAGTACTTGATATTTCAGGTCTTATCTAAGGGAAAGGACGTAATCTAAATGGTACAAGCACAATACACAGGTACTGGTCGTCGTAAAAACGCGGTTGCACGCGTACGTTTGGTCCCAGGTACTGGTAAAATCACAGTAAACAAAAAAGATGTAGAAGAGTACATCCCACACGCTGACCTTCGTTTGGTTATCAACCAACCATTCGCAGTAACTTCAACACAAGGTTCATACGACGTTTTCGTTAACGTGAACGGTGGTGGTTACGGTGGTCAATCAGGTGCGATCCGCCACGGTATCGCGCGTGCATTGCTTCAAGTAGACCCAGACTTCCGCGATTCATTGAAACGCGCAGGCCTTCTTACACGTGACGCTCGTATGGTTGAACGTAAGAAACCAGGTCTTAAGAAAGCTCGTAAAGCTAGCCAGTTCTCTAAACGTTAAGAACCAGCTACAATACAGCAGAACAACACTTCATGGTTGCCACCATGGGGTGTTTTTTTGAATTTTTTTTAGCAAAATTCACACCACTTTTCACACCGAATTCACACCATTACTTTTTAAGATTGCGGTAGGCAATTGCGCCAACAGACATTGGAACAATGTTTGAAGTATTGACATAAGTCTTCGTTGTGATAGTGTCGCTATGCGTTAGAGTCTCTGAAATAGTGTTCTTGCTTGTTCCATATTTTGGGAATATCTTACACTTTTGACTGATGCTACAATTCACGGTTGGTATTGAATGCCAATTGAGCAAAGTTGTTGTTTTAGATAAGTAAAACTCCTTTGTCCGAGAAATTAGGAATACTTTTGTGTTTTTCTGTGATAAAATAATGGTAGCTCCTGAAATTTTCTTCTTAAGTTGTCTTTTTTAATCTATTATATTTAATAATACATGTTTTTGTGGTGTGCTTATATGGTAAATCAAGACCGCCATAAGATTACCAGCAGTCCTGTTCCGCAAATACGGATGCAAATCTTTTGTAGTCCTCATGAGATTGTCTCGAGGACGCTTTTTATTTTTGAAAACTGACAAGAATGATAGTGTTTGAATCAAAAGTGCTGTTTAAGGAAAATTGGGAATGGATAAAAAATGTAGAGGAGAAGATGCACATTCGCCTCTATTTTAACGGCATGCATTAATATGATTTGACATTTTTATAAGTGGTGATACAATAAAGGTACGAAGGTTTATCGGCTGGTAGTTTTCATGTTAAAAGATGCTCTAACTAAAGAAAGTAAAGGTATTATTTTGTGTAATCTCTAGTGATTATTGGTGGATAAGTTTCCGAAATCAATGAAAAGAATACTGGGTGTTATTTAATGAGCTGAAAAGAAAGGAATAGTATGTATACTTTATTTACTCATAAAGGATTAAGAGAACAGGCGCCATTTCGTTTAACGACGACATTGAAGGACTATATATGTAATACTAGACCTGAGATTATCATTGTTTCTCCAGGTTACTTAAGTAATCGAATTACTACCACGCAACAATTTCTGGATGATTTGCTATCTGGATGGTGCAAGCAGAGTCAGTATAAGATAATGGGAATTACGGCAGGAATGAATGGGGTGGATAAAAATGGGAATGATAGGAATTTAGCTAATCACCGATCAGAGTTAGGAAACAAGCAAATAAATATTATAAATTTTAAAAAAAATCATAGTTGTGCAACAAATAGAGATCACAAGAAAATGGTGTTTTTGGGAAAAGTGATTGATAGCGAGTGTATGTTTCCTGATGAAATTGATGTTAATATTTCTACGCTAAGGTATTTTATAGGAAAAATTAAAATTACAGGCGTTGCGACAGGGTCTTCTAATTTTAGTAAGACGACTTATTTAGGAAGCAACAATGTTGCAGACAAAGGAGAATCAGATATTTTTATGTATACAGCATGTGATACTGGTTTTCATAGATATTTGATAGAAAGCCTTGAACGAACAGAGGGCGAAGCGGCAGTTCCGCCAATACTATCAGAGAGTATATTGAGTGGTAATCTTCCGCCAAATGCAAGTAATATTGTAAATAATAGTTTGACAGATGATGAGAAGTATTTGACTTGGATGCTTTATGAAACGTTACTGGATCAACTCAGGTAAATTAGTATAATGAACAAGAGATTGCGATGGTAGGAATAAGAATAAACGGAGTGATATTGACCAAATCGAATACTAGTCACAATCAATTAGTTTTAAAGTGAGGATAGTTTTTGTTTTTTTGAGTAAGTGAAGAAAGTGATGGTGTTGCGTCGTCTTATCTATGTTTATATAGTTATAACCAAGGTTATTTGATTGGAATTACAAAAATGGAGGTTATAGTGAGCGAAACAAAGTAGCGAGGCTTGAATGTGGATTTCCCTTGTTCTTATTGATATTATCTGAAATGGTATAGGATATGTGAGAAAAGGAAAACAGAGATTTTGGATAGACTGCATCATATTGAATATAGGGAATGTCCTTTCTGTGATATGCTAAGTGGGAGAGTAGGAGAAGTAAATGGAAAAAATTAGTGTGCTTATCCCAGTCTATAATGGGGAAAAATACCTGAGGCAATGCGTAGAATCAGTTATAAAACAAGATTACAGTGAATTAGAAATTATTGTTGTCAATGACGGGTCTACGGATAAAACCGCCTTTATCTGTGAACAGTTACGAGAACAGGATAGTCGGATTCGAATTGTGCATAAAAGAAGGAATGAAGGGCTTGGAGCGGCTAGAAATACATTATTAGAGGTTGCGACTGGCGGATTCATTGTTTTTGTTGATGCAGATGATTGGGTTGATCCAAATCATATTAGTGATTTGTACAGTCTATTGCAACGGACAGATAGTGATATTGCTATTTGCAATTTTACTCAATTTGATGAGTCTACAGGTAGCTTCAATTTACATATTGCGCCAGTTGACTATTACGAAGCGGTATATACACCCGAGGAATGGTTTGCCTATCAATATGGGATAGGTCATAATCTAAGTATGTGTTTTACTGTACCATGGTCAAAAATATATAAAAAATCTTTATTTGATACTATCCAGTATCCGATAGATGGCTTTGGAGAGGATGATCGGACGACATGGAAACTCTATTTGCTTGCGAATAAAATTGCCTATATGCACAGGGCTAGCTTGGTTTATCGGATTAGTGGAAATTCCATGACTCAGCAAGCAGACCTGGCGACAATCTATTCAACAATTCCTGTTGCAGAACGGCTTGAAGTCCTTTCTTTAATAGGGTTTGATATTTCTCAAGAAGTCAAGGCGTTTAAATGGCGTTCCCAAATCAATCGGGATAGTAAATTAAAAAATGGAGATATTGCTGCTTACAGAGAATTAGAGTGGCGGATGCGTTTACTAGATAAGTATAGGAAAGATTAATGCGAGTATATATTACAAATTTAAACGGACATGCGGCTTCCAGCACAGCTCAAATATGTCAAAATATGGTAACGGATATCGCTATGTCATTAGGTTATCGAGAAATGGCGATTCACGCATACCCTATAGACATAGATAGTCCTAAAGAATTGAGTAAGCGTTTAGATGGGATAGTTGCAGGTTTACGCAAAGGGGATGTCGTTATTTTCCAAACGCCTACTTGGAATACAACTGCTTTTGACGAAAAGGTGATGGAGAAACTGCGTGCCTATCAGATAAAGATTATTGTTTTTATTCACGATGTCGTTCCTCTTATGTTTGCGGGTAACTATTATTTGATGGATCGTACTATTGCTTATTATAATCAGGCTGATGTAGTCATAGTACCGAGTCAGGAAATGTTTGAAGTATTGCGCGAACACGGTCTATCCGTGGAAAAAATAATCATCCAAGGGATGTGGGATCATCCGACTCAGTCACCTCAATTACCTGCGCACTTCAAAAAGGAAATTCATTTTCCAGGCTCACCAGAACGTTTCTCTTTTGTCAAAAGTTGGTCCTCAAGTCTTCAACTAAATCTCTATGCACGACAGGCAGAGAATTTGCCTGAACGAGTTCAACATTTTTCCTATCGACCGGATGAGCAATTGCTTCTGGAAATGTCAGCGGGTGGCTTTGGACTGGTTTGGATGGACGATCATGATAAGGGGTATCAAAAACTCTATTGTCCATATAAGTTGGGTGCGTTTATTGCAGCAGGAATTCCAGTTGTTGTGCAGAAAGGTATTGCCAATCAGGAAATCATTGAGCGCAATCGTTTAGGAATATTAGTTGACAGTTTGGAAGAGGCGACTGGAATGATAGAGGCTATGAGACCGGAACATTATCAGACAATGGTTGAATGTGTTCGAGAGTTCAGTCCTATGGTGCGACAGGGCTTCTTTACCCGGAAAGTCTTAGTCGACGCTGTTTATAAAGCTTTATGTAAATAGAAATTATGAAAAAACTAGAAGAAATTAAAGTGCTCACCATTTTGGAAAGTCTCAACTATATTAAGGAAAATAACAGTTCAGTTGTCCGTTTTGGAGATGGTGAAATTGATTTAATTATGGGGAATAGTATTCCTTATCAATCCTACAATAATGATTTGGCTAGGGCCTTAAAATTCATTTTACAGACGCCAAGCGATAAGGATTTGCTGGTTTGTCTACCCGATGTTTTTCAAAAGATAGAGCGTTATAATAGCAATGCACGCTATTTTTGGGAGCAACATTTTGCTAAGTACCATGAATTTTATGAGAAAGAGTGTCAGTCAGACTGGTATGGTTCTACCTTCTTATCTCGTCCGTATATAGATTTGAAAGATAAAACTCAATCAGGAGAATATTTTGAAGCAATTAAGGAACTCTGGCGTGGGAAAGACATTTTGTTAGTTGAAGGTGTAACTTCGCGTTCAGGTATGGGAAACGATTTGTTTGCTCAGGCTAAGTCAGTGTCTCGTATTATTTGTCCGTCTCATGATGCCTTTTCTTTTTACGATCAAATTATAGATGAAATTTTGAAATATGGTCAAGAAAAATTGATTCTTCTTATGCTTGGACCTACAGCTAAGTTATTGACAGTGGAATTGTCGAAAAGAGGTTATCGTGCAATTGATTTGGGACATATTGATTCGGAATATGAATGGTATAAGATGAATGCGCAGACGAAAGTGAAGTTATCTCATAAGCATACCGCAGAGTTTAATTATGATGAAAATATTGAGGATGTTGCTGATGATGAGTACTTTAAGCAAATTGTGTCATGTGTTGGGGTAGAAATCCCTAGGGAAGCAGGAAATGGGGCAAGGGTTTCGGAAGTGGTTAGTGTGATTGTCCCTGTTTATAATGTAAAAACCTATCTCGCACGCTGTTTGGACTCTTTGCTTAAACAACGGTATAATAATTTGGAGCTGATATTGGTTAATGATGGATCTACAGATGGCTCTTCCTTTATTTTAGAAGAATATGCCCAAAAAGATAGTCGTATCCGAGTCATTCATCAAGAAAATGCTGGGGTCTCGGCGGCTCGCAATAGAGGAATCGAAGAGGCAACGGGAACTTATATTACTTTCATTGATTCAGATGACTTTGTAGATGAAAACTACATTCAACATTTGTATGACGCTGCTATTGAGACAGGTTCAGATATTGCTGCGACAAACTTTACTTCCTTCAATGAAGAAAGAAAAAGTTTTATGTTTTACCATAATCAAGATAATTATTTTCAGAAAATCTATACGATACAAGAATGGTTAGACCTAGAAGGGACTATGCGGTATAACATGCATCTTGCTTTTACGTTCTCCCATTTAAAACTTTTTAAGCGAGAATTGTTCGAAGGGATTCGTTATCCAGTGGGGCGCTTGAGAGAAGATGATGCAACAATATATAAGGTATACTTGAAAGCTAATCAAATTCATTTTATCAATGAGGGGTTATACTTTTATTCCCAACGCCCTGAAGGCTTATCGCGGACGACTATGAATAAGGACATTGCTTCCATGGTGTCCAATGCAGAAGAAAGAATTACTCTGTTGGTTGCATTGGGTTATGATCCTTCAGCACAAATTGAATCTTATGTCGGACGCTTGAAGAAGTGCCGAAGCGATGCTTTATATGCAGGACAAATCGAATTGTACAGAATGATTTGTACAAAATTAGAACTTTATGAAGCGTATCAAAAGAAAGGGAACTAATGGAGAAAGTGTCAGTTATCGTACCGGTTTTTAATGCAGGAATTTATTTAAACCAGTGTATTGATAGTATTCTTCAGCAAACCTATTCACATATAGAGTTGATATTGGTCAATGATGGCTCTACTGACAACAGTGCAGAGATTTGTGAGTCCTACCGCCAGATAGATAGTCGTATTCGCTTAGTTCACAAAAAGCCCGGTAGTGGCGTAGGAGCGGCTCGGAATACAGCCCTGTCCATGGTCACGGGAGACTACATTCTCTTTGTTGATAATGATGATTGGTTGGAACCAAATTATATTGAATATTTATATTATTCTTTAAAGGAGCAAGCTGCGGATATTGCTATTGTGAATTTTACGCAGTTTATAGAAGAAAAAAGTAGTTTTGCATTTCATATTCGTAGTGAAGACTACTTTCAAACAGTCTATACCCCACAGGAATGGTTTAGGCAGGAGTACAATGGTCATTGTCAATGTTTTACAGTTCCTTGGGGGAAGTTATATAAGTCAGAACTGTTTGAGAATATTTCTTATCCAGAGGACGAACAAGTGGAGGATGATTATACAACATGGAGATTATACTTGGTGGCAGATAGGATTGTTTTTAGCAATGTAGCCTTATATTACCACCGCAAACGGTCAACAAGTGTTACAAGGACGGTAAATAGGACTCAGGTTTTTCCGCTTCGGAGTATAGAAGAGCGCGTGACACTACTCAGCCTGATTGGTTTTGATATAAAAGAGGAACTGATAGCCTATAAGTGGAGGCTACAACTTCACAAGGAAAGTTTTTTAGTAGCAGGTCAAATGCAGGAGTACAAAAAATGCATGCAGATACTAACTATCCTGGAAAAGTGGGGGAGTCGTTGAGGTGGAAAGGATCTATCTTGGGCTGATGTGAGTCATAGGATGGATTGGTTTGATAAAATTGCATACTTGAATCATTCTTATGTGTAGAATAGATAGTATTTCAGATATGATGGAAAGATTGAAGAGAAGAAAATGCTTGCACAGTTAGCTAGAAAAATACAAGGGTCTTTAGTTTTGAAGAAGATAATCTGGGCTATAGGGATTGTTTTAGTCTATATGCTGGGAAAGTATACTCCACTAGGCACTCTACCGCTTCATCCTGGAGTAGTCCACAGCTATAATTTAACTAATTCATTGGATGCTCTCGCCATGGTATCGGGAGGAAATTTTTCTACATATAATTTATTTTCACTAGGACTTGCACCTTGGATGACAAGTATGATTTTATGGCGTTTTTTAAGTCTGTTTGACTTAGTAAAGACGGGGACTAGAAAACAACTCCATGTTAGTCAGATGTTTTTATTGCTTCTTATTGCGTTTATTCAATCTTTAGGCCTTACCTATGCTAGTGATTTTTACAATGTTTCGTTTTTGGGAATGAACAGCGAGTGGTTACCGCGTTTGACTTCAATAGTTGTGATGGTTGCAGGAAGCTTTGTTTTGATGTGGTTAGCAAATCTAAATGTCCGAAAAGGGATAGGAGGAGCATCTGTCATTATTATTTCGAATATGACATTAGCATTTTTGACAAATGTGGTGCAGCTGATTAAGAGTAGTCGCTTCAGTATAGTCGAATGGATGCTTGTATTATTATTGATTGGTCTTGGTTCTAGTCTGCTGATTGCTCTTACAATTAAAGTTTATCGAGCAGAGTACCGTATTCCAATTCGAAGGATTATGATTGTCAGTTCGCTGGCGGAAGAGACTTACATACCTATTAAAATTACACCTGCAGGGGGGATGCCATTCATGTATGCTATGACATTGATGGTCCTCCCAACACTTGTTTTTTCTGCACTAGGAACATTTTTTCCTAAGCAAGAATGGATTCATGATCTTTCGCTGCAATTCGGACTATCAGATTTACCAGGAATTCTCTTTTATATTTTCCTCTTATTTATTCTCGCTATCGGATTTGCCTATTTTAATTTAGATTCAGGTGAAATTGCGGAAGAAATGCAAAAGAATGGAGATTTTATAGAAGGAGTTCGACCCGGTCTTGCGACGAAGAAATATATTGAAAGTTATATATGGAGGCTGGCTGTCATTGGTGCAATCTATACCTGTTTAATTGGGGGGATTCCTATGGTCTTTGTTTGGAAGCAATCGGGACAGGTGGGGATTGCCTTGTTGGTTAATAATATTTATATCATAACCACCTTAATGTTGGGAGTTATTGAACAAATTGATGTTATGCTAACGTGGAAGCGGTACGGTGATTTGATTTAGAGGAGCATGCATGTATTATTTTATTCCTTCATGGTATAGTGGTGAGCGTCAATGGTCTGTGGAAGCGCCACTATGGTTTCGTGTTTTCGAGAGTATGAGTTTTGACGATTCTATTAACCAGATGAAGATGTTTCAAGATTTTAAAGAGGAGTCAGCTTTCATCCTTCTCTGTTATCAACCACAGTTACGTTATTTTTTACATAAGCAGGATCTGCTGAATAGTAAATATTGGTCATTTTTTGATGATATTCAAAATATTCATAGAGAAGATACAAGGTCTATCCAGTTTAAAGAGTTAGGTTGGCCGCATGGAGTGAATTTTACTTATACACCATTTATGGTCATAGCGCGACTGGGTAATAAACACTTGGCAGATATACATTTTGCAGAAGATGGAAATCTTCTTCGTATTCATTTCTTGGAAGAGGGGCGAGATGTAAAACAGTTTTTCTTTGATGATAGAGGTTTTCTATCTAGCATAAAGTACTTTTCAAATGGGGTAGCTAGTCATCAGGATTATTTGAATGAATTTGGTGTCTGGCAGGTACGTGAGTATTTGAGTGAAGAACAGCATAGGATAGAAATTCATTCTGAAGCAGACAAGAGCTTTCGAAAGAAATTTTATGATTCTTGGGAAGAGCTATTTCGTGAGCGTTTGACTGTTTTTAAGCAGAAAGTGTTATTGCCAGATGATACCTTGGTTATTGCAGCGGATCATAGACATAATGATTTGATGATTCAGCAATTTAGTGGTTATAGAAAAATTTTCTCCTTTTTTGGATACCGATTCGATTTGACAGATACATCAGCGCTGAAGCGTGTGCTAGAAGATGCTAGTCTAGTTGTTACAGATTCGGAAGCTACGGAAGTTGCTTTATTGGATGAGATCAATAAGCATTCTCTTGGAGTTAGAAATGTGACGAGAGTAACGCCATTTGATACCCGCCTTCGTTTGGGAAAGAGTCAGACGGTGAAAGAATTGCTTATTTATTTTTTGATTGATGGCATTGAAGAATCCGTATATCGTACAGCGATATCGATTTTATTAAACGTAATGGCCGCTAATCCGCTCATAGAACTTCATGTAGTAACCTATGAACCGACTCATCACTTGGATAGATTGTCGGAGGAAGTGCTGGAGGAAATTCGTCAACACCATTCTCTTGAACGCTTCACATCAGTGTCGGAGGGTGTTGGCGAAAATAATCTAGAGGAAGATGAAAAGCTGGAATTGACAGCTATTACTTTTTCTGCTTTTACAAATGAAAGTCAAATTATTAAGGAGTTAGACCTGACAAGGATAGTTATTGACTTAAGTCTCACTCCGCATTTATATACGCAAATTGCTAGTATTAGTGCAGGCATTCCTCAAATTAATAGTATCTCAACAGAATATGTAACGCATGGTGAAAATGGCTGGATTGTCAAAGATGTGACAGAAATAGGAGAGGCAATTGAGTTCTATTTTGATGGTTTGAGTAATTGGAATCGTTCTCTGGTTTACGCTGTTCAGAAAATGGGTGACTATACTGGTGGTCGTATTATTGCAAAATGGAAAGAATTATTGGAAGATAGACAATGAAGTTATTGCAAATTGGTGAAGAGGACTGGTCGGAAGGAGTTGTTTTACCGGAAGCAGTGGAATGGCACTGGGTAAAGGAAGAGCAAGTTTCGGCATTTTTACATCAGTTAGAAACTGCAGCCTTAGAAAAATTATCAGTAGAAGAGCTAGAAAAATCACAACAACCTCATCTGCATTTTGATGGTGTTTTACTGACATCTTCGGTAAAAGAGGATAGTCTTAAGGGGCTTTCCAATGCCATTGAGGCTTATTCCTTGTTCAAAGTACAAGGTGTTTTTGTTACGGAACAAGAAGCGATGGGGATCTGTCGTCAAAAAGTTTTGCGAGAGGTACCACAATTTGATAAGCCTAGTGATCTGATAGCTTATTTGTCAAAAAATCTATTTAGAGGTCAATATGGAGCTAAGTTAAAAATTCCAGAAATAGATGTGAATCCTAATTTTAATGGAGCTGTCCATTATGATGGAAATGTTGGAGTGGTATTTGATGGTGATTTTGGTTCGGATTTTGAAAACCTGTTTACTTTTCGTTTGAATCTACCATCCTTTTCTATGTCATTAGAATTGTGGCCTGAATATATAAAGTCAGGAGATTGTCATATCCGTTTAGAAGTTACAGCTTTTGTAAAAGGATCAATTGGAGAAATTTATAAAACTTATTATATTGAAGAATCTCAGCTCCAAGAACCCTATGTTTTAGAAAGTGATGCTATGATTGGCTATTATGCAGTTTCACTAGCAGCAAAAGGTACTGGACGTTTAAAATGTGGCGTCACGCATTGGCGTTATTCCAGAGAAGGTTTGGGGAGGTTTGTACTTGGTGGGACACGTTATTCGGATAGTCGAAGGCAGGAGATTTTTTCTTATTTTAATCCCGGAGATTTGAAACCGCCTTTAAATGTTTATTTTTCAGGTTTTCGCGGAGCAGAAGGATTTGAAGGTTTCCGCATGATGAAGTTGATGAAGGCACCTTTTATTCTCTTTGCGGATCCACGTCTTGAAGGAGGTTGTTTCTATTCAGGGACGGAAGAATTGGAAAATTATGTGAAAGCAGCGGTACAGAATGCTCTGGATTATTTGAGTTTTCGTAAGGACCAGTTAATCTTGTCGGGATTATCCATGGGAGCTTTTGGTGCCTTGTATTATGCAGCGCATTTTCAACCACATGCAGTAGTCGTCGGCAAACCTTTTACAAATCTTGGAGATACTGTAGCTAATTTAAAGCTGAAAAGACCAGATGAATTTGAAACAAGTGGTGATATGATGAGAAATATTGTTGGTGGTTCAGATCAAATGGCTATTGATCGTTTTAATCAATATTTCTGGGATACATTTGCCCCGGTAGATTTTGCACGAACTAAATTTGCGATTGCCTATATGGAGCAAGATGATTACGATGGTCGAGCTTTGGAACGGCTGGTAGAACATTTAGCAAATACGGAGGCTCATATTTTTGCGAAGGGATATGAAGGGCGTCATAATGACAACAGCCGAGCGATAAACCGATGGTTTGGCGCTCAGTATCGAGATATACTGAAGAATGATTTTGGAAGGGAGTGAGACCAATGGAAGGGTATTTGGTTCAAAATATATATTGGGGGGATACAGCGAGTGGTTTGGACTATCTGTATGGTTCTGTTATTCACCGTGTAGGTAAACTTGTACATTTTGAAAATCAAAGATTTGCATCGGGAAAGACTATTAAAAAATGGTTATCTTCTACTAATTATCAACAGAGTCGTAAGGCACCTGATTTGCCCTTGTTGAAGCCGGGGGCAACGTACTCTATCGTTCAAAAATTTCAGGTAGAGCCGGAGGGACGGGCGTACCTTCAGTTAGATTTTTTCAACCGTCAAGGGGAGGCGATTGGACTAATGATTTTAAAAAAAGATGAGGAGGTATTTATGTTTCCGCAGGATGCCTATACCTATACCATTTCTTTGAAGAGTGCTGGCTGTCAGAGTGTTGCATTCTCTCACCTTGCTCTTTATTGTAAGGAAGGAAGAAAATCATTTCGATTGCCGAAAGTGGCTAGAGGGTATTATGCTCGGGAGAGATACCCAGAGGATGTGGAATTTGTGAAGTGTTTAATACAGGAGTCAAGGCGCTACGGAGAAAATAAATGTGAACCATAGGTTATCTTTTTTAAATAGAATTAGGTTGTTTAAAATTAGGCGTATCACTAAAAAAATTATTAAACTAGAATCTGAGTATCGCCAAATGACCGATGAAGAGCTTTCTGGTCAGACAATAAAATTCAAAGAACGCCTTGCACAAGGGGAGACTTTGGATGATTTGTTGGTAGAGGCTTTTGCAACTGTGAGGGAAGCCTGCTACCGCATACTAGGGCAGTTTCCCTACGAAGTTCAAGTCATGGGAGGCATCGCCCTCCACCAAGGTTGTATTGCAGAAATGCGTACCGGAGAAGGAAAGACCCTAACTGCAACAATGCCCCTTTACCTAAATGCACTAATGGGTAAGGGAGCGATACTAGTAACCACCAATGCCTACCTCGCTGTTCGTGATGGGGAGGAAATGGGAAAAGTCTATCAGTTCCTAGGCTTGACCGTTGGGATTGGTGCGAAGGAAGAAGATACTGATACAAATCAAGATTCAGAAGAAGATAGGGAAAGTGTCTATATGGCAGATATTACCTATACAACTAGTGCAACACTTGGTTTCGATTATCTCTCTAATAATCTTGCGTCATCTGCAGAAGGCAAATTCCTACGAGACTTTAACTATGTAATCGTTGATGAGGCGGATGCCGTCTTACTAGACAGTGCTCAGACACCGTTGATTATTTCGGGTTTTCCACGAGTGCAGTCAAACCTATTTGATATTTGTAATCAGTTCATTCTAACCTTAAAAGAAGGGGAGGAATTCTTTTTTGACCCAGATAAAAAAGAAGTTTATCTGACAGATAAAGGGAATGACTATGCAGAATCCTACTTTGCTATAGATGAACTCTACTCATCCGAAAGTTGGGAGTTGAATCGCCATATTAACTTGGCTCTCCGCGCTCATTATCTTTATCGGAAAAACTTTGATTATGTCGTGCAGGATGATGAAATCAAACTGTTGGATAATCGGACAGGTCGGGTATTAGAAGGAACGCGTTTGCAATCCGGTATTCACCAAGCTATCGAGACAAAAGAAAAGGTTAAGAAGACTAAGGAAAGTCGAGCGATGGGCTCAGTCACCTATCAGAGTCTATTTAACATGTTTCCGAAAATCGCAGGAATGACTGGAACTGGACATCAGGCTGAAGATGAATTGATTGAAACGTATCATGTTCCTGTAGTTTCTATTCCGACAAATAAACCGACCCAGCGCATTGACTACCCGGATAAGATATATGCCACCCTACCAGAGAAGTTATATGCCACCATTGAGATGGTAAAAAAACTTCATGCGAAGGGGCAGCCTGTATTATTAATTTCAGGAACTGTAGAAATCACGCAAATTTATTCTAAGATGTTGTTGCAAGAAGGAATTCCGCATAGTACCCTTACAGCTAATAATGTTGCCAAAGAGGCGCTTATTATTCAAGAAGCGGGACAATATGGAACTGTAACTTGTGCAACTATTATGGCTGGTCGTGGAACGGACATCAAACTTGGTCAAGGAGTGGCTGAACTTGGCGGGTTAGCAGTTATCGGAACAGAGCGGATGCCCAACAGTCGTATGGACTGGCAGTTGCGAGGTCGTTCAGGACGTCAGGGTGAACCGGGGATGTCACAATTTTTTGTCTCATTGGAAGATGAGTTGCTAGTCAATAATGGACCTGAGTGGGTTAAAAAGTACTTTAAGAAAAATAACAACACCGAACGAAGGAATTATGGACAGCCCTTAAAATCGAAACGCTTCAAACGTGCACTTACGCATGCTCAAACAAAAAGTGAGGATGGGGCGATTAGTTCCCGTCGTTTTACGATCGAATATGATGAGAGCATGCGCATCCAGCGGAATAAGGTATATACTCTTAGGGATAAACTCATGTTAGAAGACGTGGATCTGTCGGCTAAGGTAGAGAAAATTGTATTTGAAGTCATTGGAGATTTCTTACAGACCCATCCCAAACGTAGCCCTCATCAATTGAGACGCTATATTTTGGACAACTTTACCTACGAATTTAAAAAAATACCTGAAGATTTGCTTCTTGCTAGTGATACCCAAATTGAGGACCTACTTTTTCTAATCTTTAAAAAGGAAATGAAGAAGAAAGCTCGTATTGTTCAAACACATGAGGGGATGTCTGAATTTTATCGATTGGCAGTTTTAAAGGCTATTGATGAAGCTTGGATTGAAGAGGTAGATACGCTGCAACAGTTGAAAGGTGTGATAACGACGCGTTCAACAGCACAAAAAGGAAGTGTCTCCGAGTACTACAAAGAATCTTTGCGCTCCTACAAGGAAATGACTCGACAAATTCAGCAGAAAATTGTACGTAATATCATGTTAAGTACTATCGAAGTAGATAAAGAGGGAAGATTCTCTATTTACTTTGTATAAGGTGAAGTGAGGAAAGTGAATGACAATTTACAATATCAACCGAGGTATCGGTTGGGCCAGTAGTGGCGTTGAGTATGCTCAAGCCTATCGCGCGAGCATACTAAGAAATATTCAGCAAGACAGTAAATTTATTTTTACGGATATGTTCCAAGGTGAAAACCTTGCACATTATACAGCTAATATTGGTTTTCAAGATGAGGAAGTAGTATGGCTGTATGGATTTTTTACTGATGTGAAAACCAGATCGACAACCTATACCATTGGTCAGTTTGAATCGAGTTTATCATCTGGCATGGTTAAAATCTCACAAAACAATGACTCTATCCGCTATGAAGATAAGGAAAAGGGCATTGTAGCCGTTGGTTTTTTGAGAAAAGATCACCCAGACTATGTGCAACGTGTCGAATACCTATCCAAAGGGAAACTTATTCGTAAAGACTATTTTAGTTATACAAAAATGTTCTCTGAATACTATGCACCAGTAGACAATCAGCCTAAGTTGTATCAACGGACATTCTTCAATGAAGATGGCAGTGTAGCCTATGAAGAAAACTGTGATGGTGAAAAGTCTCTATTCCGTTTCAAGGATACGATTTTATTTTCAAAAGAAGAATTGATTGGCTATATGTTGGATTGTTTGCAGTTGACCAGTCAAGATATTATTCTTGTGGATCGAGCGACGGGAACAGGTCAAGCTATTCTTCGTCATAAGGGAGCTGCAAAGGTTGCTGTTGTGATTCATGCAGAACACTACAACATTAATTCAATGACAGAGGATACCATTCTCTGGAATAATTATTATGAATATCAGTTTACCAATGCTGATAAAATTGACGCCTTCATCACATCCACCCAGGCTCAGAAAGATACGCTGTCTGCTCAATTTAAAAAATATACAAATTTAGATCCAGCTATTTTTGTCTTGCCAGTCGGTAGTTTAGATAAATTACGTCATTCAGCCGAAGGAAGACGTCCATTCTCGCTTCTTACCTGTTCACGTTTAGCTGCAGAAAAACATATTGATTGGTTAGTTGAGGGTGTCGTCTTAGCGCAGAAGCAACTACCTGACCTAACATTTGATATTTATGGTGCTGGTGGTCAGCAATCGAAGTTGGCAAGCATGATTGAGCAACATCAAGCACAAAGTTATATTCATCTCAAAGGACACCATGATTTGACTGATATTTATCAGCAGTATCAAGTATATCTGACAGCCTCAACTAGTGAAGGCTTCGGTTTGACTCTGATGGAAGCTATCGGCTCAGGTTTGCCGATTATTGGTCTGGATGTTCCGTACGGGAACCAAACCTTTGTTGAAAATGAAAAAAACGGTTCTCTTATTCCGAGACAGGACCCAGATGATGCCATTATCTATGCACAAGAATTTGCGAAGCGCTTGATTCAACTGTATCAATCTAACCAATTGGATGCCTGGCATCAGGCTTCTTACAAGCGGGCAGAAGAATTTCTAACCAGTCGTCTAGAAGAAGCTTGGCAAACATTTATCGAGGAGGTGTAAGCGATGATTTTATTATTTGATTATTTTCATACAGCTAGTCAAGATTTGTACTACTCCTTGAAGCAAGCAGGGCTTACAGGCTCTACTGTTGCCATCAACGATGATGGTTTTTTGCCAGAAGGTGTGACATCCGTTTATTCATACTATTGCCAGATGGAAGCCGGTCACGGAAAACCTCTTTATTTTAATCAGATAAAGGTGCCACCATTCTGGGAAATTACAGGTACTAATGGTGAGGGAGAAATCTGGGAATATAGCGAAAAACGTGCGAAAATTTTCTATGCAGAGCCCAAGCATTTACGACATGTGAAGAATGTTGATTGGATGGATAAGAATGAAAAAGTTCGTTTTACAGACCACTACAATCAATATGGCTGGCTCTATGCTCGGACCTATTTTACTGCAGAACAAAAGGCAACAACGCGTAGTTATTTTACTCGCGAAGGCTTGGAAGTCATTGTAGAAAACTTTATGACTGGCGATGTTATCCTAAATTGGCAAGGAAAGACTCATTTTTTTGAAAATCGTGTAGCATTTTTAAAACACTACTTTAAAGAGATGGGCTGGGATACTTCGCAAATTTGGTATAATTCCCTGTCGACTCCTTTTTTCCTATCTTACAATATGCCACAACCAGGACAGGATATTCTTTTCTGGCAGGAAACGATAGGAGATGACATTCCTGGTAATATGAAAATTTTACTGGCTAGTGCGACTCAACGCACCCAGACCGTCGTGGTTCAGGATAAGGCTACTTTTGACAAGATGCGGACGCTTCTGCCTGCAGAACAGGCTGAAAAGTTAGTGTATCTTGGCTATATCTACCCTCAAAGACGTGAGAATCAGAACCGGCAAGACATTTTCATTTTTACAAACTCGGATCAGATTGAGCAACTGGACTATTTGACGACTTCTCTGCCGAATTTCAAATTCCATATTGCTGCCTTGACTGAAATGTCACAGCGTTTGATGGCTTTTGATACCAAGGACAATGTTCAACTTTACCCAAATATTTCACAAAGGGCGCTTGAACGATTATATGATACCTGTGACATCTATTTGGATATCAATCATGGAAGTCAAGTAATGGAAGTGGTTCGGAAAGCCTTTGAGCAAAACATGGTGATTTTTGCTTTTGAAAATACTGTTCATAATGCTTCGTTAATTATTAAAAATCATATTGTACCACAGGCAGAACCACACAAATTAGTAGAACTACTGAATGCGAATGCTGGGCGACTGACTGACAAGGTCGTTGAACAGCGCACTCATACAAGTAATGAATTTGTAGAAAACTATGTAGCTATCTTAGGCTAGGGGAGGCTTTTGATGACAAAAAAAAATCAACTATTAGAAGATGAAATCACTCAACAAATTCAAGAAGCTCGTTACGTTGAACCAAAACCGGATAAGAAAAGACGAGGTCTTTTCTATAAAACCATCATTTTCTTAGTTACACTAGCCATTCTCTATTCTCTATTACGTCGATTCTAGAGAAGGCTAATCATTAAAAAGAGGTTTCAATCAAACCTCTTTTTTGAATATTCAGAATTTGCAAATTTTTCTTGAAAATTGATAAAAAATATGAGAAAATGATACAAATTAGAAAGATGAGAAAGCTAATGAGAGAAGATATTCAGATTAATGAACGAGCCTTAACTGTATCAGAACAGTTGATAGAGGTTTTAGAATCCATTTACGATCCTGAAATTGAACTAGACATCTACAATTTGGGTTTGATTTATGAGATTCATTTAGATGAAGCTGGTTTTTGTAAGGTTGTCATGACCTTTACAGATTCAGGTTGTTCTTGTGCGGATACTATGCCTGGTGAATTGGTTACAGCCTTGAAAACGATTGATGGTATAAACGATGCACAGGTAGAGATTGTCTGGTCTCCTGCTTGGAAGATGACCCGTATCAGCCGTCTCGGACGTATTACGCTTGGTATCAGTCCGAAATAAAAAGAAAATGGGAGCTGGAAAGAACTCGACGATCAAAAGAGTTCCCCTCGCTTCCAAATATGTTGGTTCGGGCTAAAATAGTCCACTGGACTATTTCACTCCCACCTCCGCATAGCTCCAAAGGTTCGGGGAATCTTTGGAGGCTGGAGATAGGGCGAACAGAGTTCGCTACAAAACTGTCTCCCTGACAGTTTGATGCTGGAGATAAAGCGAATTCTGTTCGCAACAGTCGTAATGGTCAGTTTTGGAGTGTAAAACATGAATTGCTGAGATTTGCTTTGCAAATCTTATCTCCAACCTTTAACAGTCCAATGGACTGTTAAAGCCAATCAACCACTGCGCTGAGATGTTGACACGAACTCTGAAAAGTGAGGCTGGACTTTCTGTCCAGCCTCACTTTTTAAATGTTTCATCGTATTGTCTATTTAGTTCTTCTATGGTTTCATAAACAGGCTTTGGAATCATGATAACTTGCGGATCCAAATCGACCATGCCATAGCTCGGGTCGATGCATTCTTCCCAGTATTCTAAATGTTTTTTGTCGATATAGGATTCTGAATCTTCGACTTCAATCCCTCCTTCGGCTTGGACAGAGTACCAGTAGAGGTATTCGCGGTCGTCCAGTACTTCACGGAAGATGGTTTCGATATACATTTTCTCTCCTTCAAGAGTCAGAAGGGTGTCTTCCATGTGCTCGTTGAGAAAGGCCATCCATTCATCCACTTTGGCAGTTTTCCCTTCTTTGACTCGAAAGCGGGAGAGTTCGACGTTTAGTTTCATTTTTCTCCTTTTGGAAAACCCTGCCGCGAGGACAGGGTCGTTGAGTTCCTTATTTTTTCCCCGTACGTTCTGGTCTCCAGAAGTCGGTAACGGCTCCTTTAGAGGCAGAGGATACGGTGTGGGCGTATTTACCGAGAACACCACGAGAGTAGAGTGGTGGAATGACAGTGGTTTTCTTGCGTTCTTCGATTTCTTGGTCAGAAACGTGCATGGTGATTTCTTTGGTATCCTGGTCAACCGTCACCAAATCACCTGTACGGAGGTAGGCAATTGGTCCACCATCCTGAGCTTCAGGTGCGATGTGTCCAACGACCAGTCCATAGGTACCACCAGAGAAACGACCGTCTGTTAGAAGGGCTACCTTGTCACCTTGGCCTTTTCCGACAATCATGGAAGAAAGGGATAGCATTTCAGGCATACCAGGACCGCCTTTGGGTCCAACATAGCGGACAACGACTACATCGCCATCTACGATTTCATCGGTCAAGACGGCTTCGATTGCTTCTTCTTCAGAATCAAAGACCTTGGCTGGACCTGTATGGTTGCGGACTTTCACACCAGAAACCTTGGCAACGGCACCTTCAGGAGCAAGGTTACCTTTGAGGATGATGAGTGGGCCATCTGCACGTTTTGGATTTTCGAGTGGCATGATGACATCTTGACCTGGAGTCAAGTCTGCAAAATTCTCTAGGTTTTCAGCAACGGTTTTACCTGTACATGTGATGCGGTCGCCATGAAGGAAGCCGTTTTTGAGCAAGTATTTCATAACAGCAGGGACACCGCCGACATTATAGAGGTCTTGGAAAACGTATTTACCAGATGGTTTGAGGTCAGCTAGGTGAGGTACTCGTTCTTGGAAATCGTTGAAATCTTCCAGTGTTAATTCAACATTAGCAGCATGGGCAATGGCTAGAAGGTGGAGCGTAGCGTTGGTTGAGCCACCGAGTGCCATGGTTACAGTGATAGCATCTTCAAAGGCTTCACGCGTCATAATGTCAGATGGTTTGATGCCAAGTTCTAGCATGCGTACAACAGCACGACCAGCTTCTTCAATATCAGCCTTCTTCTCAGGAGATTCAGCAGGGTGAGAAGAAGAGCCAGGAATAGACATGCCCATTACCTCAATGGCAGTAGCCATGGTATTGGCAGTGTACATACCACCACAACCACCAGGTCCAGGACAGGCATTACACTCAATCTGACGAACTTCTTCAGCAGTTAAGTCACCATTGTTCCATTTTCCGATTCCTTCGAAGACAGAAACCAAGTCAATATCTTTACCATTGAGGTTTCCTGGAGCGATGGTTCCACCGTAGGCAAATACAGCAGGAATGTCCATATTGGCGATAGCAATCATAGAACCAGGCATGTTTTTATCACAGCCGCCAATTGCGACAAAGGCATCCACGTTGTGCCCTCCCATAGCTGCCTCAATAGAGTCGGCTATGATGTCACGGGAAGTCAAGGAGAAGCGCATACCAGGAGTTCCCATAGCGATTCCGTCTGCAACGGTGATGGTACCGTATTGAACAGGCCAAGCGCCTGCATCTTTTACCCCTTCTTTGGCTAATTTTCCAAAGTCATGAAGGTGCATGTTACAGGGGGTATTTTCAGCCCATGTCGAAATAACCCCAACAATAGGCTTTTCAAAGCTATCATCGGTCATTCCTGTTGCGCGAAGCATGGCACGGTTGGGTGACTTGACCATCGAATCATAGACAGAACTGCGATGTCGAAAGTCTTTAAGTTTGTTTGTATCGGTCATAATTTTCTTCTCCATATCTTATTTTACCCATTATATCATAGATATGAAAGAAACGATAAAAGATTTGATAAATAATTGGAAATTTCCGAATTTTTCAACAATTTATTCTACAGTAAAAGGCACCTAAGAATTTTAAGTGCCCTTATCATTTATTTGTAGATTAAGTGGTCGTTTTTCGACGATTGTTTGCGGATGGATTGATGAAAAGACCGACTAACGATAGAACTAGGAAGGCTGCGCCGATGTACCAATAAGGTTGATCTAAGGTAGTTGAACGTCCAGATAGGTTGATAATGCCTCGGAGAAGACAACCAGCTGTAATAGTTGCAACGCCAGAATTCCACAAATTATAGGCGAGACGTGAAAGAGTAGGTATAAGTTGCAGCAGACCGAGTAGCACAGCTCCGCCTATTAATGGTACACAGAACATATAATGCATAAAGACAGAGACTTCGCCATAGCTGAGCCTTTCATAGATTCGACTGAAAATAAACAGGAAAGCTGTTATTGCTAAGTAGGAGATAAATGTTCTTGAAACTCTTGTAGTTGAATTAGTAACCGATGTAGACAATGTCACTCACCGCCCTTTCTGAGATAGTATTTCCATTTGTTGTTGGGTTGTTAACAACTTGACCGTTGAAGTAAAGAGTAGATGAACCACCGCCATCAAGGTTGTAGGCAGTTTGAGCACCATATTGTTTCATAACTTCAGCCAATTGATAGAGAGAGAGTCCTTCGCTTTCAGACGTACGTCCATCTGCTACGACGATGATATAATGATTTTCATCGATAATCCCGATAGCAGAACGAGGGTTGGATGACATTGCACGTCCGACTTCTGTTGAAGTATCAACGACAATTTCGCCGTTTTCGACCAATGATGGACCAAATGCTAAGAGGTTGACAACGCCCTTGTCAATCAATTCTTGGGCGGTAATCTCATTTTCATAAATGACCTCAAATGAGCCGTCTGCGTAGATGGCCAAGTCGCCATAAGATGCATTGTCCCGAACGGTGTCTCGATATAGAACCCCATTCTTAATAACATAACCAGTTGAGTTGGCTCCGTAGTAGTCACCGTTAACCGCTAGAATGGCATTGTTTGCTGCCGCTGTTTCTGAGGTTTTAGCTGTTACGTTTGTACCGTAAGTGTTTTGTGCAAGTGCTGTTTTTAAATACTCGGGTGAGCTGACTTGAATATCTGCGACGTAAACAGTTGTGTTATTGGTGGTAATCGTCTCTAAATTTATCTGAATATTATCATCAGAGTAACTAGTATCAGTGGTAGATACATTGGTTGCTGTTGTGGCAGTGGTGGAAGACGAAGCTACGGTCGTATTCTGCCCGCTCGTAGAAGTAGCATTGCTTGCTGAGACGGTTGTTATCGCTTCAGAAATGACGAAGGTTTTTAACATGGAGTAAGTAAAGCCTCCTGTCAAAAGCATTCCGAAGATGGATGCGTAGACAAAGGGTTTTTTAAGCAATTTCATGGGAAAATGATTTCCTTTCTTTAAAAATAATATTCTTTTGAACAAACCAAGAAGCTAGGAAAAGGAAGATACCAACTGCAAGTTTGACAATGTAGAGGTTGAGTCCTAGAATTTGGTGGAAGAGATAGAGGAGGGCTGTATCGCAAAGGAAGAGGACAAAGGTTAGTGTAAAGTAGCCTGCGCCTGTTCGTGCGATGCTCTCTTCGTTGTTAAAGACTAATTTCTTATTAAGTGCAAAATTACAGGTAGCGCTACAAATGCGAGCAATCGTGTTTGCGACCAATAAGCGTGCAGCAGTTGGTAAGCTAGTGAGTAGCAATAAGGCAAGTGCATATACTCCGTAGTCAACTAGAAATCCACCAAAAGATGCTAGGGCAAATTTGAAGAGATTTTTGTAAATGAGCAGTCCATCTTTTATGGGACGAAAATGCGAACTGGCATTATCATCGATATAAATGGTTTGGATTGGGACTTCCGTAATTTTATAGCGTTGACTTGCCTGAGTTAACATGTTCATCTCGTACTCATAGCGGTCGCCTTCAATATCTAACATGAATGGAATTAAGTCAGTATGGAATCCACGCAAGCCTGTTTGTGTATCGGACACATTGACACCAGTTTGCAGTCTAAACAATACTCTGGTTAGTTTGTTACCAAAACGACTCCGAAAGGGAATGTCTTTGGTAAATTGACGAACACCAAGAATCAGGCGACTTGGCAGATTCATAGTTGCACGTGCGATGCGGTCAATATCATTCACAGCGTGTTGACCATCTGCGTCAGCAGTTACGATAACACTTGGTTTTCTCAAATCTTGGATGAAACTAAAGGCTGTTCGCAAGGCTTGGCCTTTTCCTTTGTTGACATCATGGTGTAGAACAATTGCATAGGTTTTGGCGATTTCAAGAATATTTTTGGATGCGCCAGTACTACCATCATCCACAACGATGACCTGACAATTTAGCCTGTTTTTCATTATTTCTAATAGTTGGATTAATTTTTCATCTGGCTGGTAAGCCGGTATCACTACATAATACATATCCTAAACCTCATTTAATTTTCTTAGTGGAACTACTATACTGATGTTTTCTGAAAGCAAGCTGAAACCAAGCCGGTCAAGGGATTTGCTTAAGTTTTGCTTAAGAAAATGTTAGGAAATAGTTAAGAAAACGAACAAATGTAGGAATTTTCAGAAAATTCCTTGACATTCTACTTCCTTGTGATATTATAGTAGATAACAAATTTGCAGAGAGGAGGAATATTCGTGCAAGAAATTCAACTAGACCAACCGCGTTCGGGGTCCTATCTCATTTTGGACACCCTGCATCAGCTGGGAGTAGACCTTGTTTTTGGTTATCCTGGTGGGGCAGTTTTGCCTCTATATGATGCTATCTATCAATATGAGGGAATCCAGCATATTTTGGCTCGTCATGAACAAGGAGCGGTCCACGAGGCCGAAGGATACGCTAAATCATCAGGAAAGGTGGGCGTAGCCATTGTAACCTCTGGGCCAGGAGCTACCAATGCCATTACTGGAATTGCGGACGCAATGGGTGATAGTGTTCCTCTTTTAGTTTTTACTGGTCAAGTCGCAACACGTGGTATCGGTAAAGATGCTTTTCAGGAAGCAGATGTCTTGGGGATGACAATGCCGATTACCAAGTACAATTACCAAATTCGGGATACGGCAGATATTCCTAGAGTCATCACAGAAGCTCTCTATATTGCAACAACAGGTAGACCGGGTCCCGTTGTTATTGATGTTCCAAAAGACATCCAAGAAAGAGTTGTTGATTTTTATCATGACCCAACTCTACACCTGCCAAGTTATCAGCCAACGATTGAACCAAATGGTTTGCAGGTTAAGAAAATCTTGAAACAGCTTAGTCAAGCTCAAAAACCAGTAATATTGGCTGGTGGTGGTGTCAATTATGCAGATGCCAATAAAGAATTAGTTGCCTTTGCAGAGCGCTACCGTATTCCAGTAGTTTCAACCCTCCTTGGATTAGGTGCAATGCCCATTGAGCATGAATTATCCTTGGCTATGGGGGGGATGCACGGTTCATACGCTGCCAATATGGCTATGGATCAGGCTGATTACATTATTAATATTGGAGCGCGATTCGATGACCGCCTAACAGGAAATCCAACAACCTATGCGCCAAATGCGACGGTAGCACATATTGATATTGATCCCGCAGAAATTGGTAAAGTTGTCAAAACGGCTATTCCAGTAGTAGGCGATGCTAAGGCAACTTTGAAAGCTCTACTTGCTTTAGAAACAGTTGAAACAGGCTATGCTGATTGGACGGCACAAGTATTGGAAAACAAACGTCGGGCGCCATTTTGGTATGATGAAGATGAAAAGGTTATTAAGCCACAGGCGGCAATTGAATTAATTGGTCAGTTGACGCAAGGGGATGCCATTGTCGTGACAGATGTTGGTCAGCATCAAATGTGGGCTGCCCAATTCTACCCCTACAAACATGCACGTCAACTTGTAACATCTGGTGGCATGGGGACCATGGGCTTTGGTATTCCTGCAGCTATCGGCGCCAAATTAGCCAATCCAGATAAAGAAGTAATCATCTTTGTTGGTGATGGCGGCTTCCAAATGACCAACCAAGAATTGGCTATTTTGAATGGCTATGGTGTACCGATTAAGGTTGTATTGATCAATAACCACTCTCTTGGAATGGTTCGTCAATGGCAGGAATCCTTCTATGAAAAGCGTCGTAGCCAATCTGTATTTGACGATGAACCGAATTTCCAATTGTTGGCAGAAGCTTATGGCATTAGTCATTATAGTTTTGACAATCCAGCGACTCTAAGTGAAGACATGAAAGTTATCTTAGAAGATAAACCAATGCTCATAGAGGTTCATATTTCTAATCGTGAACATGTTCAACCGATGGTGCCAGCAGGTAAGAGTAATGCAGAGATGTTGGGGGTGAAGTTCAATGCGTAGAATGTTAACAGCTAAATTACGAAATTCATCAGGCGTCCTCAACCGCTTTACGGGTATTCTATCTCGTCGCCAAATCAATATTGAGTCCATCTCCGTCGGCCCAACAGAAGTAGATGGCATCTCACGTGTGACGGTGATTGTAGACGTGGCCAGTCACGATGAGGTCGAACAAATCATCAAACAGCTGAACCGCTTGATTGATGTGGTTCGAGTACGTGACTTAACGGACATACCCCACTTAGAGCGTGAGGTGATTCTTGTCAAAATTTCAGCTCCGCCAACAAAACGAGCAGAAATTTTAGCGATTATCCAACCCTTTAGAGCAAATGTTGTCGATGTGGCACCTCACTCTATTACCATCCAAATGACAGGTGATGGAGATAAGATTGACGCCCTCCTGCGCGTGATTCAGCCTTACGGCATTAAGAATATCGCAAGAACGGGTGCGACTGGCTTTAGTAGAGACTAATCCTCTTCGATAATCAATCCTATACTGCGTTGACTTGGCTTGATGAACGTTAGTTCTATCTTCGCCTACTTCGCCTAGTCTAGCCTTCATTTTCTTTGAGCATCCAACCTTATAAATAAAAAAATAGAAAAGAGAATCTTATGACAGTAACAATGCAATATGAAAAAGATGTAACAGTAGCAGCACTTGACGGTAAACGTATCGCCGTTATCGGTTATGGTTCACAAGGTCATGCCCATGCCCAAAACTTGCGTGATACAGGACACGATGTCATCATCGGTGTGCGTGCAGGTAAGTCATTTGATAAGGCAAAAGAAGACGGTTTTGAAACTTTTGAAGTAGCAGAAGCGGCAAAACAAGCAGATGTCATCATGATCTTGGCTCCAGACGAAATCCAAGCAGACCTTTACAATGAAGAAATCGCTCCAAACTTGGAAGCGGGCAATGCCCTTGGTTTTGCCCATGGTTTCAACGTTCACTTTGAATTTATCAAGGTACCAGCAGATGTGGATGTCTTCATGTGTGCACCAAAAGGTCCAGGTCACTTGGTCCGCCGTACCTTTGAAGAAGGTTTTGGAGTACCAGCCCTCTATGCTGTTTACCAAGATGCAACTGGCAATGCAAAACATATTGCGATGGACTGGGCAAAAGGTGTTGGTTCAGCCCGTGTTGGTCTTCTAGAAACAACTTTCAAGGAAGAAACGGAAGAAGACTTGTTTGGTGAGCAAGCTGTTCTCTGCGGTGGTTTGACAGCCCTTATGCAGGCAGGTTTTGAAGTCTTGACAGAAGCAGGTTATGCACCAGAATTGGCTTATTTCGAAGTTCTCCACGAGATGAAACTTATCGTTGACCTTGTCTACGAAGGTGGCTTTAAGAAAATGCGCCAATCTATCTCAAACACTGCTGAATTTGGTGACTATGTATCAGGCCCACGTGTAATTACAGACCAAGTCAAAGAAAACATGAAGGCAGTCCTTGCAGATATTCAATCTGGTAAATTTGCAAATGACTTTGTAAATGACTATAAAGCAGGCCGTCCACGTATGGAAGCTTATCGTAAAGAAGCAGAGAATCTTGAAATCGAAAAAGTAGGTGCAGAACTCCGCAAAGCAATGCCATTTGTCGGACGCAATGATGACGACGCATTCAAAATCTATAATTAAACACTATCAAGGTAGATAGGGTGATAGTCAGCTTTACTTTGAGTGATGGCAATACATTTAAGGTTTGAGTTGGCAGATGAGGGGATGTCATTCCCTTTTTCCCCTATCTCCGAAAATGAATAAAAGAGCTGGTTTTCCCAGCTCTTTTGCCCATTTTGTTCATAAATAGATTTTTATAAAATTAAACATTCGTTTTCTGTTGAATAACATGCTAGTAGCTTGAATATAAGTCTAATTGCTAGGATTTTTCAGGGAATATTGGTACAATAAATATAGAAAGAAATTAATGGAACTATGATTACAGCAAAAAATGTAGAACAAGCATACTCCGTTCTTAAGCGCGTGGTAGTACGTACCCCCTTGGATTATAGTCGATACTTGTCGGAAAAATATGGTGCAACTATTTATTTAAAAAGAGAAAATGAACAGCGTGTTCGCTCTTTTAAAATTCGAGGAGCCTATTATGCTATTTCACAATTGACAGATGATGAGAAGTCACGCGGAGTGGTCTGTGCTTCGGCCGGAAACCATGCTCAAGGTGTGGCCTATACCTGTCAGGAAATGCAAATTCCTGCTACGATTTTCATGCCCATTACAACTCCGCAACAAAAAATAGGGCAGGTTAAATTTTTCGGAGGAGACTACGTAGAGATTCGGCTCGTAGGAGATACCTTCGATGAGTCAGCCAAGGCGGCACAAGATTATACTCAGGAAAGTGGGAAAACCTTTATAGACCCATTCGATGATGAAAATGTGCAGGCTGGTCAGGGAACAGTAGCCTATGAAATCTTGGAAGAAGCGGAAGAGCAAACCATTAGTTTTGACCAAATTTTAGTTCCCATAGGAGGAGGTGGTCTGGTTGCAGGCGTTTCGGCCTATCTGAAAGAACATGCACCTGAAATTAAGATTGTTGGTGTTGAAGCAAGTGGGGCACGGTCAATGAAAGCGGCTTTTGATAAAGGTCGTCCGGTTAAATTAGACCAAATTGATAAATTTGCTGACGGTATTGCGGTACAGAAAGTTGGTAAGTCGACCTACGAAGTGGCTCGGAAATACGTAGATCGCCTGATTGGTGTGGATGAAGGATGGATTTCTGGGACTATTTTAGACCTCTATTCTAAGCTGGGTATTGTTGCTGAGCCAGCAGGAGCAGCAACGATTGCAGCTCTTGAGGTAGTCAAGGACCAAATCAAGGGGCAAACCATTTGTTGTATCATTTCTGGTGGTAATAACGACATCAACAGGATGCCGGAAATGGAGGAACGTGCGCTTATCTACGAGGGAATTAAACACTACTTTGTTGTTAATTTTCCACAACGTCCAGGGGCTCTTCGTGAATTTGTAAATGATATTCTAGGGCCAAATGATGATATTACTCGTTTTGAATATATCAAACGTGCCAATAAGGGAACAGGGCCGGTTCTAATCGGTATTGCCCTAGGAGATAAAACAGATTATACGCAGTTTATTTCTCGCTTGGAAGAGTTTGATCCCCAGTACATCAATCTTCATGAAAATGATTCGCTTTATAAAATGCTAGTTTAGGAGGTCATTATGGTGCTTGGTCCAATTGTTTTTATTGGTAGTTTCTTGTTCTTTGTACTGATTGCTTTGATTTTGATTGCTTCAGGGCTATACGTTGTCAAGCAGCAGACGGTCGCTATTATTGAGCGTTTTGGGAAATACCAAAAAACATCTACTTCAGGTATTAACTTTAAAATACCATTTGGAGTTGATGTCATCGCAGCCCGCATTCAATTGCGGATGTTGCAAAGTGAAATTGTGGTAGAAACCAAGACGCAGGATAATGTTTTTGTCACAATGAATGTGGCAACTCAATATCGAGTAAATGAAAATAATGTGACGGATGCCTATTACAAGCTCATGCACCCAGAAGCACAGATTAAGTCCTATATTGAAGATGCCCTGCGTTCATCTGTACCTAAATTGACCCTGGATGAGCTCTTCGAGAAAAAGGATGAGATTGCACTTGAGGTACAAAAACAAGTAGCAGAAGAAATGTCAACCTACGGTTATGTTATTGTCAAAACCTTAATTACCAAGGTAGAGCCAGACGCCGAGGTTAAACAATCTATGAATGAAATTAACGCAGCTCAGCGGAAACGGGTTGCGGCCCAGGAATTGGCAGAAGCTGACAAGATTAAAATTGTCACAGCAGCAGAAGCGGAAGCTGAAAAGGATCGCTTGCATGGTGTAGGTATTGCGCAACAACGTAAGGCGATTGTAGACGGACTGGCAGATTCGATTCGTGAACTGAAAGAATCAAATGTTAGCCTATCTGAAGAGCAGATTATGTCTATCTTGCTGACCAACCAATACTTGGATACTCTCAATAATTTTGCACAAGGAGGTAATCAAACTATCTTCCTTCCGGGGAATCCGGAGGGGATCGAAGACATAAGGACGCAAATACTATCATCTCTTAGGGCAAAATGATGGTAAAAAGCGAACATTTTACTTGACAAAATAGGTTAAAACATATTATACTAAATTGCACGAATAAAAAAGAAAGGGGTTTCTAATGACTAGTTACGAAAAAGTAGCCGCTGTTGTCGGCTGGGTTCGTGAAAAGAAAATCACAGGTTACCGTATCAGTAAGGAAACAAATGCTCGTGAAATGTCAGTTATCGCTCTTGCACAAGGTCGCGCTAAGATTGACAATATTTCATTTGCAACTGCCTTGGGTCTGATTGATTTTTACGACAAAAACCACAAGAAATTTGAAAACTAATCTAAATGGTTTCATTTAGAGATGTCCAAAAAGAGGAATTTTGCGATTCCTCTTTTTTTGTATAAAAAAACTTACCAGCTTTGAAACTGGTAAGTAATAGTCTTCTATGGAACAGATTGAGTTTATCCAAGAAAACGCTGAAGGAATTCACGTGTACGTTCTTCTTGTGGATTTTCAAAGATTTGCTGTGGGCTGCCTTCTTCGGCGATGACACCCTTATCCATAAAGATAACGCGGTCAGATACGTCACGGGCAAATTCCATTTCGTGAGTTACGATAAGCATCGTCAATCCTGATTTTGCCAAATCTTGCATGGTTTTAAGAACTTCCCCAACCATCTCTGGATCGAGAGCAGAAGTCGGCTCATCAAAGAGGATAACTTCTGGGTCAACAGATAGGGCGCGTGCAATGGCCACACGTTGTTTCTGTCCACCAGAGAGTTGACTTGGTTTGGCTTGCCAGTACTGTTCGGTCATGCCAACCTTGTTGAGGTTTTCCTTGGCGATTTTTTCTGCCTCAGCTCGATCTCGTTTCAGTACCGTAGTTTGTGCTACAATGGCATTTTCCAATACATTTAGATTGTTGAAAAGGTTGAAGGATTGGAATACCATACCTAGTTTTTCACGGTAAGTCGTCAAATCATATCCTTTAGCCAAAACATCTTGTCCGTGGTATAGAATCTGTCCTTCAGTTGGTGTTTCCAAAAGGTTGATAGATCGGAGGAAGGTTGATTTTCCTGAACCAGATGAACCGATGATTGAGATAACCTCGCCCTTTTCAACGCTAATAGAGATGTCTTTGAGGACTTGATTTTGTCCGTATGATTTCTTTAGATTTTTGATTTCAAGAATTACATTTTTAGTCATGTGGCACCTCGACTTGCATTTGGTTTGCACCTGTTGTGTATGTATCTGTATCAAAATGTTTTTCAACTGCGCGTAAGATACGTGTCACAGTAAAGGTTAGAATGAAGTAGATAATAGCAATAACCGTAAAGGTTTGGAAATATTGATAGGTTTGGGTTGCGACAGTATTTCCTGAGAAATAGAGTTCAACAACTGAGATAACGTTCAATACAGAAGTATCTTTGATATTGATGACAAATTCATTACCAGTCGCTGGTAAGATGTTACGAATAACCTGTGGAAGGACAATCTTACGCATGGTCTGATTATGGGTAAATCCGAGAGCAGTCGCAGCTTCAAATTGGCCCTTATCGACGGCAAAGATACCACCGCGGACAATCTCACTCATGTAGGCACCTGTGTTGATGGATACAATGAAGATAGCGGCAAGTGTGCGGTCAAGATTGAGTCCGAATGCTTGGGCGGTACCATAGTAAATAACCATGGATTGTACGATCATCGGCGTACCACGGAAAATTTCGATGTAGATATTGATAATCCAACCGAGCACTTTTTGACCAATAGCAAGTGCCTTGTTTGCTGCTTTTGGAGCTGTACGGAAGACACCAATGAGGAGACCGATAGCAGTACCGATAATTGTACCGAGGATGGAAATGAGTAATGTCATCCCAGTTCCGCGCAGAAGTTGTTGCCAGTTGTTAACAACAATATTCCAAACTTGGGCGAAGAAACTAGGTGTTTCGCCCTCGCTGGCTTCTTCAACGGGTTGGTTTTCAATCATATCATCCATAAGTGCGATTTGCTCTTCTTCTGAAATAGTTGCTAAGACTTCGTTGACCTGAGTGATACGAGCGTCATCTTTGCGCATACCGACAGCGATGGTCACGTCTTCGGCATTGGTTTCAAAACTGTCTGACAATTCAACCATTTTGAAAGCTTTATTTGCAGCTTCTGCTGTACGACCTTCTGGACGTTCAGAAACATAGGCGTCTATAATGCCAGATTCTAAAGCTTGACGGATTTGGGAGAAATCTCCCATGGCAGTCTGTTTGTTAGCCCCTTCAATTTGGTCAATCAAATCATAGAGGTAAACCCCTTGCTGGGCAGTGATTTTTGCGCCAGCAAAATCTGCCAAGCTGGTTGCGTTTGCGTACTGACTATCAGAACGAACAACCAGGGTAGGAATTGAAGTGTAGTAGCTATCTGAGAAGGCGATTTCTTTCTTGCGCTCTTCTGTCGGGCTCATACCGGCGATAATCATATCGATTTTACCCGATGTAAGAGCAGGGACCAACCCTTCCCACTTGGTTTTAACAACCAAGAGTTCTTTGTCCATGGATGCAGCGATTTTTTTTGCAACCTGAACATCATATCCGTTGGCAAATTGATTGGTTCCCTCAATAGGAACAGCACCGTTGCTATCATCTTCTTGGGTCCAGTTAAATGGTGCGTAGGCGGCTTCCATACCGACCCGCAGGTATTCGTCTGCCCGAACCCCTGTTGTTACAGAAAAAACAGCGATTAGGATCAGCAGAAATATACTGAGTTTACGTTTCATAATGTCTCCTTTAAAATGCTATTACACCATTTTATTAAAAATTCTGACAAATTTCAATATCCTTGTACTATTGAATAGGGAGTTTTTTTATGATATAATGTAGAGAATTGATGAAAAGGAGCTTTTTATGCTATTGGAATTGTTGAAGGCTATATTTTTAGGAATCATTGAAGGGGTAACGGAATGGTTGCCAGTTTCTTCAACTGGGCATTTAATTTTGGTTCAAGAGTTCGTGAAATTAAACCAAAGTAAGAACTTCCTAGAAATGTTTAATATTGTCATTCAGCTAGGAGCAATTCTAGCAGTTATGACTATTTACTTTAAAAAATTGAATCCATTCCAGTCTGGAAAAACCAAGCGTGATATTCAATTGACTTGGCAATTATGGGCCAAGGTTGTCATTGCCTGTATTCCGTCCATCCTAATTGCAGTCCCGTTGGATAATTGGTTTGAAGCGCACTTCAATTTTATGGTACCGATTGCGATTGCTTTGATTGTCTACGGTATTGCCTTTATTTGGATTGAGAACCGTAACAGAGGTGTAGAGCCACAGGTGACGGACTTAGCGAAAATGTCTTATAAAACTGCCTTGTTGATTGGGTGTTTCCAGGTCTTAAGTATCGTTCCGGGGACTAGTCGCTCAGGTGCGACCATTCTGGGAGCGATCATTTTGGGGACCAGCCGATCTGTGGCGGCAGATTTTACCTTCTTCCTTGGGATTCCAACCATGTTTGGTTATAGTGGCTTGAAGGCTGTTAAATATTTCTTAGATGGCAATAGCCTGAATATGGAGCAGGTATGGCTCTTGTTAGTCGCTAGTGTGACGGCTTACTTGGTATCCTTAGTTGTTATTCGTTTCTTGACAGACTTTGTTAAAAAACATGATTTCACAGTTTTTGGTTACTACCGTATCATTTTAGGTGCGATTTTATTGGTTTATGCCTTTATCACATTTTTATTTTAAGAGCAGGGAGACCTGCTTTTCTTTTGTCTTTCGAGCTTGGTTTTAGTATAATGGTGGAAGATATGTATGAGTATTGAAAATGATCAATCAATTTTAAGAAATTGATGAATCAATGAATGAGGTAGTTATGAAAGTAAAGCAAATTAGTGATTCAACCTTGAAAATCACTATAAAATTAGATGATTTGGAAGAGAGAGGAATGGAACTTTCGGACTTTCTCATTCCGCAAGAAAAGACAGAGGAGTTCTTCTATACTGTTTTGGATGAATTGGATTTACCAATGACTTTCCGAGAAAGCGGTATGCTGAGTTTTCGTGTGACTCCGAAGCCAGATCGGGTGGACATCTTTGTTACCAAGTCTGATTTGGATCAGAGCTTGAATTTCGATGAATTTACAGATTTGTCGGAACTTGGTGATGTCGCAAGTATGACTCCAGATGAGTTTTTCAAGAGTTTGGAGCAAACCGTTCGTGAGAAAAGTGCACCGGATGCAACAGCCGTTCGTCATTTGGAAGAGGTAGAGCAAGAGGAAGAAGCAGATGAAGAGGAGCAGGAGCGCTATATTTACTATATCTTGGAATTTCCAACGATAGAGGATCTGTTTACTTTTGTTGGTACGGTTGATTATCCAGTAGAAGAATCGGAATTATATAAAATGGATGGTCACTACTACTTGACCGTTCTTATCAATGTAGAAAATCGTTCCAAGCAGTATCCAGGCTACATTCTCTCACGAATGTTGGAATTTACCAATGATACGAAGTTGACCAGACCTGCTTTACAAGAACACGGAACTTTGATGCTTCCGCTTGCGGCAATCGAGGAGCTTAGGAAGGTTCCGACAGTATGATTCCTTTTGCTCTAAAATACATAATGGTCATTATTACAACCATGATCATATCAGCCATTGCGACCCCCTTGGTTCGTTTTATGTCCCTGAGGGTTGGAGCAGTCGATAATCCAAATGCACGGCGGATAAATAAGGTGCCCATGCCTTCAGCGGGAGGGCTGGCCATCTTTGTGGCGTTTACCATTTCTGTCCTATGGTTTTTACCAGGAATTGTTACCCGTGTCAATTACCATGGCACTTACTTGCATTATATCTGGCCCCTGGTCCTAGCATCCAGCATTATCGTTCTTACGGGATTCATTGATGATGTCAAGGAGCTAAAGCCTGCTCCTAAAATGTTTGGTATTCTAGCTGCAGCGACGATCATTTGGATTTTTACGGAATTTCGTTTTGATAGCTTTAAGATTCCTTTTGGAGGACCTTTCCTTCAATTTCCTGTCTGGCTCTCTTTTCTATTAACGGTCCTTTGGATTGTTTCCATTACGAATGCAGTCAACTTGATTGATGGTCTGGATGGTCTGGTTTCGGGAGTATCGATTATTTCCTTGACAACGATGGGAATTGTGTCTTATTTCTTTTTGCATGATAGCAATATTTTTTTGACCTTAACCATCTTTGTTTTGGTTGCGGCGATTGTAGGATTTTTACCCTATAACTATAATCCCGCCATCATTTATCTTGGCGATACAGGAGCCCTTTTCATTGGGTTTATGATTGGAGTCTTGTCGCTTCAAGGACTGAAAAATTCGACAGCTGTTGCAGTGGTTACTCCGATGATTATTCTTGGAGTGCCTATTACGGATACTGTAGTAGCTATCATTCGTCGAAAATTGTCTGGGCAAAAAATCTATGAAGCAGATAAGATGCATCTGCATCATCGCTTGCTCTCTCTGGGACTTACTCATCGTGGCACAGTATTGGTGATTTACGCCATCTCTTTCTTATTCTCCCTGACCTCTCTTTTGCTCAATGTTTCGAGTCGAATAGGGGGTATTCTCCTATTGGTGACCATGGGACTGGGGATTGAGATTCTCTGTGAATTGATTGGCATCTTTGGTGTCAATAGAACTCCGTTGCTCAATCTTCTTCGTTTTATTGGTAATAGCAGTTACCGTCAAGAAAAAATCGCAAAGTATAAAAAGTGCTACGAAGAGAAAAAAAGAAAATAAGAATCTTTCTAAACAAGATAAGAGCCGTCAGGCTCTTTTTTTGATATAATATAGTGGATATGGTTAATTAAAATTGTCAGAAAAGACTATTTTATAGATTAACACTCACTGAAAATCATCATTAACAAGAAAAGAGGCTGGGCTCAAGCCCCGCACCGCTTCTCAAAGTTGGCGTCAATATCTCAGCGCAGTAGTGGTTAACAGCCCAGTGGAGTGAAACAGTCTGGGAATAGACTGTTTCAGCTCAACAACTAGAAATAAAGACTTGTTGACGAACTCTTCTATGAATGGTCGGGTTCTTTCCTATTGCCAAAGTTGAGTCTTATCGGTGTATCTAGTTTGCTTGGTCAGTTAATGTGGTTTTTGAAGAGGACAAAAATGAAAAGGAGCACAGCATGTCAGTATTAGAAATCAAAGACCTTCATGTGGAAATTGAAGGCAAAGAAATCTTGAAGGGTGTGAATTTGACCCTTAAAACAGGTGAAATTGCAGCCATCATGGGACCGAACGGAACAGGGAAATCCACCCTTTCAGCAGCCATCATGGGCAATCCAAGTTATGAAGTGACCCAAGGTGAAATTCTGTTTGACGGTGTCAATATTTTAGAATTAGAAGTCGATGAACGTGCCCGTATGGGACTCTTCTTGGCTATGCAATACCCGTCAGAAATTCCAGGCATCACCAATGCAGAATTCCTTCGGGCTGCTATGAATGCTGGTAAGGAAGATGAGGACAAGATTTCTGTCCGCGATTTCATTACCAAGTTGGATGAAAAAATGGAACTCCTCAACATGAAAGAGGAAATGGCAGAGCGCTACCTCAATGAAGGCTTCTCAGGCGGTGAGAAAAAACGCAATGAGATTTTGCAACTGCTCATGTTGGAGCCAACCTTTGCCCTTCTTGATGAGATTGACTCAGGATTGGACATTGATGCGCTTAAAGTCGTGTCAAAAGGAATTAATGCTATGCGTGGTGAAGGCTTCGGTGCCATGATTATCACCCACTACCAACGCTTGCTCAACTACATCACACCAGACGTTGTCCATGTCATGATGGAAGGCCGTGTCGTGCTTTCAGGCGGACCAGAATTGGCGCAACGCTTGGAAAAAGAAGGTTATGTCCAAGTTGCAGCTGAGCTTGGCATTGACTACAAAGAAGATGACATTTAAGTCTTTGGAGGAAGCTATGACCAAAGAAAAAATTCAAGAATTTTCAGCCTTACAGGCAGAACCAACTTGGTTGACAGACCTGCGTCTTAAGGCTTTTGACAAAATAGCAGAGCTGGACTTGCCGGTTATCGAGCGGGTCAAGTTTCATCGTTGGAATTTGGGTGACGGAAGCCTAGCCACAAATGATGAAATCGGGGCTGTTCCAGATTTTACTGCTATCGGTGACAATCCTATGTTGGTACAGGTTGGCAGCCAAACTGTTCTAGAGCAGTTGCCGGTTGACCTTGTAGAGAAGGGTGTAGTCTTTACAGACTTCGCATCGGCTATGGACATCATTCCAGATGTGCTTGAAAAATACATCGGCGCTGCCGTAGCCTACGACGAGCACAAGTTAGCGGCTTACAACACAGCTTATTTTAACGCAACAGCTGTCCTCTACGTACCAGATAATGTTGAAATCGACCAGCCAGTTGAGGCCCTTTTCTACCAAGACAGCACTAGTTCAGTTGCCTTTAACAAACGTGTCCTCATCATCGCTGGAAAAAATGCCAAGCTTAATTACCTGGAGCGTTTTGAAAGTTTAGGCGACGGAGCAGCAGTGACTTCAGCCAATATTGTTGTAGAAGTAATTGCTCTTGCTGGTAGCCAAATCAAGTTTGCGGCCATTGACCGCCTTGGTAAGCATTTGGATACCTACCTCAACCGTCGTGGCTATCTCGGAAACGATGCAACGATTGACTGGGCGATTGGTCTGCTCAACGAAGGAAATGTGGTTGCCGATTTGGACAGCGAATTGAAAGGAAACGGCAGTCATGCTAACCTCAAAGTTGTCGGCCTTTCATCTGGTCGTCAGGTCCAAGGTGTTGACACCCGCGTGACCAACTATGGTCATAATTCGGTCGGACACATCCTGCAACATGGGGTTATCTTAGAAAGCGGAACCTTGACCTTCAATGGTATCGGACACATTGTTCGTGGTGCTAAAGGTGCAGATGCCCAGCAAGAAAGCCGTGTCCTCATGCTGTCTGACAAGGCTCGCTCCGATGCCAACCCAATTCTCCTTATCGATGAGAACGAGGTCACAGCCGGACACGCAGCCTCAATCGGTCAGGTTGACCCAGAAGATATGTACTACCTCATGAGTCGCGGTCTGGACCGAGCAACTGCTGAACGCTTGGTTGTTCGCGGTTTCCTTGGCGCAGTCATTACCGAAATTCCTGTCAAGGAAGTTCGTGACCAGTTGATTGCCGTGATTGAAGAAAAACTAACAAAGAGATAAGATATGGATTTGGAACGCATTCGCAAGGATTTTTCAATCCTAGACCAAGTTGTTAACGATGAGCCGCTGGTCTATTTGGACAATGCGGCGACCACTCAAAAACCGCAGCAGGTACTAGATGTGCTGGCGGATTATTACCAGAAGGATAATGCCAATGTTCACCGTGGCGTTCACACCCTTTCGGAACGGGCAACGGCTCGCTATGAGGCGGCTCGGCAGAAGGTGGCTGATTTTATCCAGGCCAAGTCTAGCAAGGAAATCCTCTTTACCAGAGGAACGACAACCGGTCTTAACTGGGTGGCTCAGTTTGCAAAGGAAATTCTCCAGCCAGACCAGGAAGTGATCATCTCGGTTCAAGAGCACCACTCCAATATCATCCCTTGGCAGCAAGCCTGTCAGCAAACAGGTGCTAAGCTCTGCTATGTGACCCTAAAAGACGGCGAGCTAGACATGGACCACCTGCGGTCGCTACTGTCTTCTAAGACCAAGTTTGTCTCCCTAGCACACGTATCCAATGTCCTAGGCAGCGTGGCTCCTATTGGGGAAATAGCAGAGCTGGTGCATCAAGTCGGTGCCTACTTGGTGGTGGACGGAGCCCAGTCAGTTCCCCACATGGCCGTCAACGTGCAAGAATTAGACGTGGACTTCTATGCCTTTTCAGGTCATAAGATGTTAGGTCCAACAGGAATTGGCATTCTCTACGGCAAGGAAGAATTGCTCAATCTCATGTCGCCTGTTGAATTCGGCGGCGAGATGATTGATTTTGTCTATGAGCAGTCAGCCACTTGGAAAGAATTACCTTGGAAGTTTGAAGCAGGAACGCCCAACATTGCAGGTGCCATTGGTCTGGGAGCAGCCATTGATTACCTAACGGAAATTGGCATGGACGCTATCCAGGCCCACGAGGCGGAACTGGCTGACTATGTCTTTCCAAAATTGCAGGCTATTCCAGGCTTGACCATTTATGGTAGTCAGGACCTGTCCAAGCGGACGGGAGTTATCGCCTTTAACTTGGACGACTTGCATCCACATGACGTGGCAACTGCTCTGGACTATGAAGGTGTTGCTGTGCGGGCTGGCCACCATTGTGCCCAACCGCTTCTCAGATATTTGCAGGTGCCAGCCACCGTGCGAGCAAGTTTTTACATCTACAATACCAAGGCCGACTGTGATAAGTTGGTTGAGGCAATCATCAAGACAAAGGAGTTTTTCAATGGCCCTATCTAGATTAGATTCTCTTTATATGGCAGTTGTGTCTGAACACTCCAAGTCGCCTCGTCATCGCGGAAGTTTGGATGGGGTGGAAAAGCTAGAACTCCACAACCCAACCTGCGGCGATGTGATTGAATTGTCAGTCAAGATTGAAAATGGTCGGATTGCCGACATCGCTTTTGACGGAGTTGGGTGTACCATTTCAACCGCGTCGGCTTCCATGATGACCGAGGCTGTCCTTGGTAAAGAAATCAGTCAGATTCAAGAACTGGCAGAAATCTTCTCACAAATGGTCCAGGGACAAGAAGACACACGTCAGAAGGAACTGGGAGACGCCTCACTTCTCGCAGGCGTTGCCAAATTCCCTCAACGTATCAAGTGTGCTACACTTCCATGGAATGCCCTGAAGAAAGCACTAGAACGCAGTGACAGTGCTGAATGAAGGGGGACAGCGACATGAGCGATTTTGGTCGACAATACCAAAATCAGCGAATTAGTAAGCCACTTAGCAAGGTTGATTAGAACCTTGCGTTACTTGGTTAGGGACTTTAGTCCCAACCAAGTTTAGTGTCTTGAAGAAAGCAATCGAACATAGTGAAAGTGCTGACTGAGCACCATCGAATAAACAAAAAACGAAAATCATACAGAAAGGATTGTTCAGTTTCTGATTGGAATTGAAATTGAACAGGCCCAGCAAGTATTTAAGAGAGCGTAACTGTTATTTTCATACTTTTTGGGCTTAGTATCTTATATTATGTCAGAAGAAAGAATTGAACCAACCCCGATTGACCTTGGGGAATACAAATTCGGTTTCCATGATGAAAACGTGGAACTGGTGGCTTCGACTGGTAAGGGCTTGAGCGAAGAAGTCATTCGTGAAATGTCCCGTATCAAAGGCGAGCCTGAATGGATGTTGGAATTCCGTTTGAAATCCTACGAAACCTTTAAGAAAATGCCTATGCAGACCTGGGGAGCCGACTTGTCTGAACTGGATTTTGATGATATTGTTTACTATCAAAAACCGTCGGATAAGCCAGCACGTAGCTGGGACGATGTGCCAGACAAAATCAAGGAAACCTTTGAACGCATCGGTATTCCAGAAGCTGAGCGTGCTTACCTGGCAGGAGCTTCTGCCCAGTACGAATCAGAAGTGGTCTACCACAACATGAAGGAAGAGTACGACAAGCACGGTATCATCTTTACAGATACCGACACGGCCCTCAAGGAACACCCAGAACTCTTCAAAAAGTACTTTGGAAAACTCGTTCCGCCATCAGACAATAAACTAGCTGCCCTCAACTCAGCGGTTTGGTCAGGTGGGACCTTCATCTATGTACCAAAAGGCGTTAAGTTGGATATTCCACTCCAAACCTATTTCCGTATCAACAACGAGGGAACAGGTCAGTTTGAACGCACCCTCATCATCGTGGATGAAGGAGCAAGCGTTCACTACGTAGAAGGCTGTACCGCTCCGACTTACTCAACGGCCAGCCTCCACGCTGCCATTGTGGAAATCATTGCCCACGAAGGTGCCTATATGCGTTACACCACTATTCAAAACTGGTCAGATAACGTTTATAACCTGGTAACCAAACGTGCCCGTGCCGAGAAAAATGCCACAGTTGAGTGGATTGACGGAAACCTTGGTGCTAAGACGACCATGAAATACCCTGCGGTTTACTTGGAGGGTGAAGGAGCTCGAGGGACTATGTTGTCCATTGCCTTTGCCAACAAAGGTCAGGTCCAAGATACCGGAGCCAAGATGATCCACAATGCACCACGGACTTCATCTTCTATCGTATCCAAATCCATTGCCCGAGGCGGTGGAGAAGTTAACTACCGTGGTCAAGTCACTTTTGCTAAAAACTCAGCCAAATCTATCAGCCACATCGAGTGTGACACCATTATCATGGATGATATTTCCAAATCAGACACCATTCCATTTAATGAAATCCACAACTCACAAGTGGCCCTCGAACACGAAGCTAAAGTATCAAAAATCTCAGAAGAACAGCTCTACTACCTCATGAGCCGAGGCCTATCCGAATTCGAAGCCACAGAGATGATTGTCATGGGCTTTGTCGAACCCTTCACCAAAGAACTCCCAATGGAATACGCAGTCGAACTCAACAGACTGATTGCCTATGAAATGGAGGGGTCAGTAGGATAAAAATAGTCTGGGAGACTATTTTTATCCTACTGACGTCGCTTCCTGTAAGGAAGCGATATGTAATAAGGAGTTCCGCAGGAACTCTCTCCAAGGAAGGGAAGTAGTAGATGAGGAGCGACGGCAGTCGCTCTTCTTTGTAATCATAATAACCTTATCACAATTCCATGCCTTCCACGCTCGTCATTTTCTGTAAGAAAATGATATGTAGTGAGGAGTTCCGCAGGAACTCCCTCCAACTCAATCTCCAACCGAGGTGGGAGATAAGGAGTAGCGAAAGCTACTCTACATTGAAATGCCAACGCTCCTCTTTGTAATTCAGCTAACCTTGTGACTCAAACAGCTTTAAAGCTGTTTGAGCCCGTCAAACTCCCTACTGAAGTAGGAGAAGAGGAGTAGCGGATGTCACTCTGCGATAAAAAAATAGTATGTCGAAAATCGTTCGACATACTATTTTTTTATAATTTTTCATTGACATAGCGGACAAATTGATTCCACCAAGAGAAAGGCCAGGATGCTTCTTTCATATCGCTAGGGATAATCATATCGACACTAGCTTGCTCGGAAATATAACCTTTTCCAATGAGGTCTTGATCTTTCAGTTGCAGTTTGCCAACCAAGGTCCCTGCTTTGAGGGGAGCATCAATTTCTTTTATATCCGTTGTGAAAGTTGCGGTGGGGACATTATCAGTTTGATTTCGTTGAACAACAGTTAAATCTGCTGCCGCAACAACAGGACTTGTTTCTTTTTCACCATTGAAAACCTTTATCTTACTACCTTCAAAAGCTTCCCCTTTTTTTACTAGCGTAACAAGCGAAAAGTTAGAATAAACATAGTTCATCAAATCATTTGTCGCGACAAATCGATTTTCTGGAGAGGTCAGCCCATCAGTGGCATTCAATACTACTGTGATAATGCGCATATCAGCTTGTTGAGTTGTTGCAAGAAAACTTGAACCTGCTGAGTTTGAGGTCCCTGTTTTTAAGCCGTCAACCCCTCCACGAGCGTGAGTACCATCGCTTAGCATTTGGTTGGTGCTATAGTAAGTGTAGCCACCAAAATCGTAGGCGTTTAGTGAGGTAATGTCAAGTACCTGAGGATAGTCGAGTATTAATCGTCTTGCAATGATAGCAACATCTAAGGCTGAAAACATATTTACATCTTCGGGACTGGAACCTGGATAAATATTTTCACCCAAGTCGGTATTGTCTAGTCCGGATACATTGACAATCTTTGCGTCAGTAATTCCCCATTCTTGGACTTTTGCTTTCATTCGATCCACGAATGCAGCTTCGCTACCGGCTATTTTTTCTGCCAGAGCAATAATAGCACTATTGGATGATGTTATTAAAGAAGCGTTTAATAGGTCTCTTACTGAATAGGAACGTTCATCTAGGTTGACATTGCTTAATTCTGTATTAGAAGTGAGGCTATAGGGATAATCAGAAATATCTACCATAGTATCTAAAGTGATTTCCCCCTTTGCCAGTGCTTCGTAGACCAGGTAAATGCTCAATGTCTTACTGATAGAAGCAATGCTTGCTTTGGTTTCGGCATCTTGCTCATACAAGATTTTGCCGCTACTTACTTCAACCGCGATAGCATGCTTGGCTGCAACAGAAAAATCTTCTGCCAAAATAGGTGTGGAAGTGAAAAAAAGAGCAATAACTGTAGTGAGTGTTAGTAAAAATTTACGCATAATCATTCCTTTGGCTGTTATTTTATTCTATTATATCACAAGAAATGTGAGAAAAATTTGGAAAAAATATGTAAAAAATGAGAAAATGCTGAAAAATTATGTTTTTACAAAATTTTCTGACAAAAAGACTTTATTTAAGAAAATTTTATGATATAATGATTTTTATAAGACATAGTAATAAGTGTCAAACAAAAAGAAAACAGAGGTGTTTTATGAAAAAGACAACGAAACTTTTTGCACTTGCAGGTGTGACTCTCCTTTCAGCATCTGTTCTTGCAGCATGTGGTTCAAAACAATCAGGTGCAGCAAAACAGGAATTGTCATTCCCATCTGAAGTAAAACAAGATGGAACAGCAGTGTCTGATGCTCAGTTGAAATACGCATGGGTATCACCAACAACTTCATCAGGTCTCTTGATTGACGAGTTGACTGAAAATACAACTGACTCAACATTTGGTGGTTTTGTTGATATCTCACTGTTCGGTTTCGATGGAGATCGTAAGTTGGATGATTCTGGTCTTGCTAAAGCTGAATTTGATGTAGAAGGTAAGAAAATTACAGTTAGCTTGACAGGTAAGGACTACAAGTGGTCAGATGGTGAGCCATTTACTATCAATGACTACATCTTTACTATCAAGTCAATGGCAAGCAAAGACTATACAGGTGTTCGTTTTGATGATAAATTCTTGAACATTGAAGGTATGAAAGAATTTGTTGCTGGAACAGCTTCTGACATCTCTGGTCTTAAGAAAATTGATGACTACACAGTAGAATTGACTGTAAAAGAAATGTCACCTTCAATGATGTATGCGGGTGGTGATGTCCCAGCCTATATCCAACCAGAACACATCTATAAAGACATCCCTGTTGCAGACTGGGAAAAGAGCGAGTACTCACGTACAGCTAAACTTGTTGGTATGGGACCTTGGAAAATCAAGGAAATCGTAAACGGTGAGTCTATCACTTACGTACCAAACGAATACTACTTCAAGGGACAACCAAAAACAAGCTCATTGAAGGTTGATATTGTATCTCCAGATACAATCGTTTCTGAGATGAAAGCTGGTAACTATGACATCGCTGAGATGCCTGTTGACCAGTTGGATTCATACAAGGATGCTTCTAACTTGAATATCGTTGGTCAGTTAGACTCAGCTTATGAATATATCTCATTCAACCTTGGTAAATATGACGAGTCTGCTGAGAAGAACGTCATGGATAAAAATGCTAAGATGAATGATGTGAAACTTCGTCAAGCGATTGCCTATGCGATTGATACCAAGACAGCTGGTGAGTCATTGTACAATGGTCTTTACCACCCTGCAAAATCATTGATTATCTCATTCTTCGGCGATATTCATGATTCAGAGTTGGAAGGTTATTCATACGATCCTGAAAAAGCGAAAAAACTCTTGGATGAAGCTGGTTACAAAGACGTAGATGGCGATGGTATCCGTGAAGGCAAAGACGGTAAGGAATTCAAGATTACCTTTGCTGCTCGTAAACGTACTGAAGCTAACGAAGCGCTTGTACAACAGTACATTGCTTGGTGGAAAGAAGTTGGCTTGAACGTTGAATTGTACACAGGCCGTACAGTTGAAATCAATACATTCTACGAAGCTGTTCAAGCAAATGATCCTGCTATCGATATGTACGCTGGTGGTTGGTCAACAGGTTATGATCCAAACCCAACAGGTACTTGGGGTCCTATCGCTGCCTTCAACATGTCACGCTTCGTGTCTGATGAAAACACTAAATTGTTGAATGCAATTAGCTCAACAGAATCATTTGACGATAAGAAAAATGTTGAGAACTATAAGGCTTGGCAAAAATATGCTTACGAACAAGCATTTGCTATTCCAACATTTGAATCTGAAAAGGTTACAGCACTTAACAAACGTGTGAAAAACTATGACACTAACTATGGTTCAGCTTCAGGAAACGGTATTGCTTATGAGGGTATCGAACTTACAGCTGATAAAGGTGTAGCAGAATAGTCTGCAAGAAGACAATAGAATTTGAAAAAGCCAACTTGGTTGGCTTTTTTCAGATTGCTATTGGAATTTTCAGATAATTGTGGTATAGTAGACTCAGTACACAAAAAATGAGTCACTACTAACAAAAACTCAAGATGGATCACATTAACCTACTCAATTTCTAATTGAGACAGTAATAGGGATGGTCTTGATTTATGATTGGATATACGTACATTTTTTACTTCTGGGTAACCGCTATCAAACGATAATTGATAGAAATATGTTATTCTAGAGTAGTTATATAAAGTCAGTTAATCAAACATTATATGAACTTGATAATCGTAAGGATATTGAATTGATTGAGCTTGATTAGCTGGCACATAAAGGAGGAAAAAGCGTGGCTACCGAAAAACCGCTTTTAGACATTAAAGATTTACACGTCGGTTTCCGTATTGGAGATGATTATTTTGACGCTGTTGACGGTGTTGACATCTCATTGCAAAAAAATGAAATTTTGGCAATTGTAGGGGAATCTGGTTGTGGTAAATCAACTTTGGCAACGACCATTATGGGCTTGCATAACCCGTTGAATACCAAAATCACAGGAAGCATCCAGTACAACGATATGGAATTGATTGGCATGGATGAAGCCAAGTACAATACGGTACGTGGTAATGATATTGGTATGATTTTCCAAGATCCCTTGGCTTCTCTGAATCCATTGATGACGATTGGTGCACAGATTGATGAGGCGCTATTCTATCACACTGATTTGGATGCCAATGCTCGTACAGAGCGAGTTTTGGAACTCTTGGCTCAGGTAGGTATTCCAAATCCTAAGCGGACATTTAAACAGTATCCACATGAGCTTTCAGGTGGTATGCGTCAGCGTATCATTATTGCGATGGCCTTGTCTTGTAAACCGCCAATTATTATTGCGGACGAACCGACAACAGCCTTGGATGTTACAATTCAAGCACAAATCTTGGATCTCTTAAATGATATTCAAGCGGAGACAGGTTCGGGTATTATTTTGATTACCCATGACTTGGGAGTAGTTGCAGAGACTGCTGATCGTGTGGCTGTCATGTACGGTGGTCAGTTTGTCGAAGTAGCGCCAGTAGAAGAACTCTTTACCAATCCAAAACATCCATATACACGTTCGCTCTTGAAGTCAAATCCTCAATCAGGTAGCGAAGGAGGCGATCTTCATGTTATTGAAGGTATTGTGCCGCCGATTACAAAAATGGTTCGTAAGGGTTGCCGTTTTGCTCCACGTATTCCGTGGATTGGAGCAGAGGCTCATGAAGAGAATCCGAGCATGCACGAGGTAGGTCCAAATCACTTTGTTCGTTGTACCTGCCATGAGACATTCTATTTTGAAGGGGAGGCCTAGTAGTGGGATTTATTGAAGTAAAAGATTTAAAAGTCCATTATCCAATTCGTAGTGGCTTCTTTAACCGTGTGACGGATCATGTCTATGCTGTCGATGGCGTTAATATTGAGTTTGAAGAAGGAAAAACCTATGGTTTGGTAGGTGAGTCAGGTTCTGGGAAATCAACCATTGGTAAGGCAATTATCGGTTTAGAGCGTGCCACTTCTGGTCAGATTATCTATGAGGGACAAAATGTAACCAACAAATCACGTGGTAAAAAAGGAAACTTTAATCGTGACGTTCAAATGATTTTCCAAGATTCTCTTTCAAGTTTTAACCCGAAAAAACGTATTTTGGACATCATTGCGGAACCAATCCGTAACTTTGACCGCTTATCTCCAGATGAAGAAAAGAAAAAGGTTCTTCATCTCTTGGATACAATCGGTCTAAATGAAGAAGCCCTGATTAAATATCCTCATGAATTCTCAGGTGGTCAGCGCCAACGTATCGGTGTTGCTCGTGCCTTGGCTAGTAACCCTCGTTTGATTATTGCTGATGAGCCGGTTTCTGCCTTGGATTTGTCTGTTCAGGCACAGGTCTTGAACTATATGAAACGTATCCAAGATGAGTTCAAGCTTAGCTATCTCTTTATTTCCCATGACCTCGGTGTTGTACAACACATGTGTGATGAATTGTTCATCATGTATCGCGGACGTTTCGTAGAGACAGGAAATAAGAACGATATTTATAATAATCCACAACATATTTACACTAAACGTTTGTTGTCTGCGATTCCAACGATTGACCCAGTCAACCGTTTGAAGAATAAAGAAAAACGTTTGGCTGCTGAAAAAGAGTATCAAGAAATGCAAGGTCAATACTATGATGAAAACGGTCGTGTGTACGATTTGAGATCCTTCTCAGAAACTCATCAAGTAGCCCTTCCAGAAGGAGGTCAGAACTAAGATGTGGAAAACAGTATTACGTCGTTTACTCATGATGATTCCGCAGATTATTATCTTGAGCATCATTGCTTTCTTTGTTGCGAAGATGATGCCGGGGGATCCCTTTACAGGATTGATTGACCCAAATATCGATCCAGCAATCATCGAACAAAAACGGATTGCGGCAGGTTACTATGACCCAATCCCTGTTCAATATTTCCGTTGGATTGGTAATCTTTTGCAGGGGGATTTTGGTCAAAGTATCCTCTTCAAGCAACCTGTTGTTGATGTTATCATGCAACGTTTAAACAACACTATTTGGTTGTCTTTATTGACGATGGTGTTGACTTATTTGATTGCCCTTCCATTGGGGATGATTGCAGGTCGTTACCAAAACTCGCTTGCAGATAAAATCATTGGCGTGTATAACTTCTTGACATTTTCAACTCCAACTTTCGTTTTTGCCATCCTTATGCTTTGGATGTTTGGCTTTAGTTTGGGTTGGTTCCCAACGCGTGGGTCGATTGACGGTGGTGTAGCAGGATTTGCAGCCATTCTCAGTCGCTTACACCACATGATTCTGCCAGCGATTACAATGGCAATTTTGTCAACAACAGTCACTATTCAATATCTTCGTACGGGGATTATCGATGCGAAGAGCCAGGACTATGTTCGTACAGCTCGTGCCAAAGGTGTTCCTGAGAGAGTTGTTTATAACCGTCATATCTTCCGTAATTCTATCTTGCCAATTGCATCTTTCTTGGGCTATGAATTGACAGGGTTGATTGGTGGTTCTATCTTCATTGAAAATATTTTCACTTATCCAGGTATCGGTCAGTTATTCTTTAACTCGATTTCTAGTCGTGACTATAGTGTCATCTTGGCTTTGTTGTTGATATTTGGTATGGGTACCTTGTTGGGGACATTGATTTCAGATATTATCATGAGTATCGTGGATCCACGTATCCGTGTGAAATAGAAGGAGGAGTAAGGTGAGTAAAGAAAATAAAAAACAAGCACAATCTGCTTCAACTCCTCCAGGTGGCTTCCGTGTCATCGCGCGGGAGTTTATGAAGGATCGACTTGCATTGACCTCATTGATTATCTTAGTGACGGTTCTCTTGGCAGTCTTTATCGGAGCGCTTCTGTTGGATCAAGAACAAGTTATGAAAGTCAACCTTTTGGGACGTTACTTGGAACCAGGTGTTAACGGCTATATCTTGGGGACAGATGAAGGTGGTAAAGATATCTTTGGTCAGCTGATTATCGGTGCTCGTAACTCGATCATTATCGGTTTTACCATTACGATTATTACTAGTATCGTTGGTATCTCTATCGGTTTGATTTCTGGTTATTACGGTGGTCGCTTGGACGGATTCTTGATGCGTATTGTCGATTTCATCATGATTTTGCCGGTGACTATGTTGATCATTGTGTTCGTGACAGTTATCAAGAACTATACGATCTATCACTTCATTCTCATCATGAGTGCCTTTTACTGGACAGCCAAGGCTCGTCTATTCCGTACAAGGACATTGTCAGAGGCAAGCTTGGATTATGTTAATGCATCAAAAACATTGGGAACAAGCGACTTCATGATTATGTTCCGTGAAATTTTACCAAACTTAAGTTCATTGATTATCGTTAACTTGACCTTGAACTTTGCGGGAAATATCGGTATCGAGACTTCGTTGACTTATCTTGGTTTCGGTCTACCATCGACAGTACCAAGTTTGGGTACCTTGATTGCCAATGCCCGCAATGCAGATATTTTGGAAAACAAGACATGGATTTGGTTGCCAGCAGCCATCTTCATCCTTGTGATGATGCTCTGTATCAACTATGTCGGACAAGCTTTCCAACGTGCAGCAGATGCTAAGCAGCGTTTAGGTTAATTGTGAAAAGGGTTCCTCTGGGAACTCTTTTTTTGTAAAATCCGATGTAACAAGCTTGTTTTTTACAGAAAGCAGAAAATGTGGTAAAATGGAGTGATAAAACTATTTGAGGTAACGAATTATGACTGTTAAAATCAATACTAAAGACGGCCAAATCGAATTGACTGATGACGTGATTGCCACAGTTGTTGGCGGTGCTACGACTGAGATTTTCGGTGTTGTTGGGATGGCTAGTAAGTCTGCGATTAAGGATAATTTTCAAGCACTTTTGAGAAAAGAAAATTATTCTAAAGGTGTTGTGATCAAGACCTTGGAAGATGGTCGCATTGCAGTCGATGTTTATACTGTGATGAGCTACGGTGTAAAAATCAGTGAAGTATCTCGCAATATCCAAGAACGCGTTAAGTTCAACTTGGAAAATCAACTAGGTATCTCTGTAGATGCCGTCAATGTCTTTATCCAAAATATCAAAGTCGTAGGAGAATAATTGTGTCTAAAATTACAACTAGTTTATTTCAAGAAATGGTGCAGGCAGCATCAACTCGTCTGAATAAACAAGCCGAATATGTGAACTCACTCAATGTTTTCCCAGTTCCAGATGGGGATACTGGTACCAACATGGGGATGACTATTACCAATGGTGCTAAAGAAGTGGCAGATAAATCTGCTTCTACTGTTGGAGAAGTTGCACAAATTCTTTCTAAGGGCTTGTTGATGGGAGCTCGTGGAAACTCAGGTGTTATTACGTCGCAATTGTTCCGCGGTTTTGGTCAATCTGTTAAAGGCAAGGTTGAATTGGACGGTAAGGATTTGGCGCAAGCTTTTCAACATGGTGTAGAAGTGGCTTATAAAGCCGTTATGAAGCCAGTTGAAGGTACAATTCTTACTGTTTCTCGTGGGGCAGCCACTGCTGCTTTGAAAAAGGCAGAAGAGACTGATGATGCGGTTGAGGTCATGCGTGCTACTCTTGACGGTGCTAATCGTGCTCTTAAGAAAACGCCAGAGATGCTTCCAGTCTTGAAGGAAGTTGGTGTTGTCGATTCAGGTGGACAAGGTCTTGTTTACATTTATGAAGGCTTCTTGTCAGCTTTGACAGGTGAGTATATTGCTTCGGAAGATTTTGAGGCGACACCTGCTGTTATGTCTGAAATGATCAATGCTGAGCACCACAAGTCAGTTGCAGGTCATGTAGCGACTGAAGATATTACCTTTGGTTACTGTACCGAAATCATGGTGGCTCTTCGCCAGGGTCCTACTTATGTCAAGGACTTTGATTATGAAGAATTCCGTAACTACCTTAACGACCTTGGGGATTCCCTCCTTGTGGTCAACGATGATGAAATCGTTAAAGTCCATGTCCATACAGAAGATCCAGGTTTGGTCATGCAAGCGGGTCTTCAATATGGTAGCTTGGTCAAGGTAAAAGTGGATAATATGCGTGAGCAACATGAAGCTCAGGTTGAGAAAGAAGAAAGTTTCCAAAAACCGGCTGAACAAAAAGAGTATGCTATTATTGCGGTAGCTGCTGGGGACGGTTTGACAGAAATCTTCAAATCACAAGGTGTTGACTATGTGATTTCAGGTGGTCAGACCATGAACCCATCAACAGAAGATTTTGTCAATGCTATTGAATTGGTCAATGCCCGCAATGTCATCTTGTTGCCAAACAATAAGAACATCTTGATGGCGGCTCAGACTGCAGCAGAAGTTGCAGAAGTTGCGGTTAAGGTTGTGGAAACCAAGACCCTACCACAAGGTTTTACTAGCTTGCTTGCTTTTGATCCAAGTCGTGATTTGGAAAGCAACTTTGAAGCCATGACGGCATCGCTTGCAGAGGTGAAAAGTGGTAGCGTGACAACTGCGGTCCGCGATACAACCATTGACGGTCTTGAAATCCATGAGAATGACAACCTTGGTATGGTTGATGGCAAGATTGTGGTTTCTAATCCAGATATGATGGAAACACTTGTCGCTACATTTGAGAAAATGCTCGATGAAGATAGCGAAATCGTGACGATCTATATCGGTGAAGATGGTAATGAAGAATTGGCTCAAACTCTTGCTGAACAGCTAGAAGAACAATTTGAAGATGTCGAGGTCGAAATCCATCAAGGAAATCAACCAGTCTACCCATATCTTTTCAGCGTAGAATAAACAAAATCGCAGGCTCTGGCTTGCGATTTTTTCTGTTGACTTGTCTACAATTTCCAGTAGACCTATGACAAACTACTGGGGCTATGGTATAATTAAAGACATGTATAGTCAGAATGAAAATGAATTGATTGCCATTGGTGAGAGAATTGGAAAAGCCTGTAAGCCAAATCAAGTTCTAGTATTATCAGGGGATTTGGGTGCTGGGAAAACAACTCTGACCAAGGGTTTGGCCAAGGGTTTAAAAATTGAACAGATGATTAAGAGTCCTACTTATACGATTGTTCGAGAGTATGAGGGGACCATGCCACTCTATCACTTAGATGTTTATCGAATTGGAGATGATCCTGACTCGATTGATTTGGATGATTTTCTCTATGGAGGTGGTCTAACGGTTATCGAGTGGGGAGAATTACTGGATGTCAGTCTATTTGATGACTATTTGCTCATTCGTATAGAGAAAGAGGGAGATGGTCGACGATTGACAGTCGAATCTCATGGGGCTCAAAGTAGCGATTTAGCAAAGGAGTTCCAAAATGTCTGAAAAAGAAGTGTATTTTAGTGAAGCTGAACCAGCTGATGCAGCAGCTTTTATTGATTTTATGAATCAAGTTGCTAGAGAAACGGATTATCTGGTCATGGATGAGACTGGTTTTCGATTTAGTGTTGATGAAATGGAGACCATCTTCGAAGCAGGAATCGAAAATCCTCGTGAATTGTGCCTGCTGGCTAAGGTTGGTTCGGAAGTCGTCGGCGCAATTTCTGTTAAGTCCTCTAAGCAGTTTCGCATTAGCCATATCGGAAATATTTTTATTGCAGTAAAAAAAGCCTATTGGGGTCACGGTCTAGGGACGATTTTACTGGAGGAAGTATTGCATTGGGCAGAGGAAATGGATGTATTGAAACGTTTGGAATTAACGGTTCAGGTTCGCAATCAGGCGGCAGTACATTTATACCAAAAACTAGGATTCAACATTGAAGGAACCCAGGTACGTGGGGCTAGAACAGATGAAGGAGAATGGCTTGATCTTTATTATATGGGCAAGTTAATTGGTGAAGTATGACAATTGGAAAAAAAATATTCTTAATGTCTTTGGCTATTGTTGGTTTAACACTAGGTGCCGGCTTAATATATGGAGCCAGCTTGTTAAATTTTTCTACAGGTACTATTTCAAAAACCTATAAGCAGCTAGATGGAGAAAAAGAAATCACTCCTATTGATGCGACAGAGCCCCTAACCATCCTACTGATGGGGGTGGATATGGACCAAGCAACCCGTGGGGGAGATTGGGAGGGTGGTCGTAGTGATTCGATGATTTTGGTAACTGTTAATCCTAAGACTAAGGAAACCAATATGATGAGCTTGACTCGTGATATTATGGTCGAGATTGCAGAAGCGAATGGGGAGTCTTCAGGAACGGTTGAAAAACTAAATCATTCTTATAGCTACGGACAGGCACCGATGGCCATTGCCACGATCGAAAAGATGATGGATATTAACATTGACCGCTATATCGAAATAAATATGGATGGTCTGATTGAGCTTGTTGATGCGGTTGGAGGTATTGAGGTAAACAATACTCTTGGCTTCCCTATATCCATTTCGGAACATGAGCCTGCCTACACCTCTATTGTTCAGCCGGGGAAACAGTTGGTAAATGGGGATCAGGCGCTGGTTTATGCTCGGATGCGCTATGATGATCCTGAGGGGGATATCGGACGTCAGAGACGCCAACGAGAAGTTATCACGGCTATTATAAAAAAACTCCTCCAGTTAGATGGTTTGACCCAGTATAAGAAGATTCTGACCGCCATCTCCAATAATATGCGAACCAACATTGAGATTAGTCCTGCGACAATTCCAAGCCTTTTGGGTTATAAAGACTCGGTCTCTAAGTTGAATTCCTATCAGTTGCGCGGTGTGGATCAAATGGTTGATGAAATCTATTATCAATTACCAACCAGTGAACATCTATTGGAAATGCAAAATATTTTGAAAAAATCTATCGGCTTAGAAGAAAAGACCGACTTAGTCACAAACGTGAAGGTCTACGAAGGACAGATGGGATTACCAAGTCCAATCAACGTTTATGATGTATATACAAATCTCTTGCTGTTAGAAGCAAGTCCATGGGCAGAAAGCTTGGATCCGGAAATAGGGAGTCCATCGGCTACTACGACTGTGACAACAGAAGAGCAGGTAACCGATTTTTCAACAGAGCCAGTACTTGGTGATGAAAACGGGTCACAATAATGTAGTCATCTAGTTCTTCTTTTATTACTTTGACGAGCGAGTACAAAAAGCCTATAAAAATAGAGGGCGTTTGCAACCTCTCAGATTGAAGAAAAAGTCCATTTTGGACAATGTTCTTCAATCTTTTTTCTTTATGTTGAAAATAAAAAACTCTCAGAAACGTCGAAATATCAATGTTTCTAAGAGTTTAATGACTTGCTGTCTTTCGCAAACTTCTTCAATTTTTTATATTTTTATAGGCTTTTAGTACTCGCTCCAACTATCTGGGAGATAGTTGGAGACTGGGGATAAAGTGAACGATGTTCACATCAAAAGCCGCAGGTATAACTGAAGTTAGGCAAGGCGAGTTCAAACAATCCAGTGGAGTGTTTGATGTTGGAAATAAGGAAACAGAGTCTCCTCTTACGTCGAAGTAATAAAAGAGAGACTAAATGATGATGTTTGGAAATGGGAGTGGGAAAGAAGTCGACTGGTCTAAAAAGAGTTCGTCTTCCCACTGCGCTGAGATGTTGACTCGAACTCTAAGAAGTGGCGCTGGGCTTTTTGCCCGGCCTCGTGTTATTCTCATTCTGGTATTTTTTGAGAATCTGTTGGATTTCTTCCAAGTTTCCTGCAATGCTTTGCTGATAGACTCGAGTCTTATATTGTAAGTCAGAAGCCATTTCCTGCAAGGGTTCTTGAAAACTTTGGATAATGACAAGTTGCTCCTGAATATTGTCCTTGCTCAATTGAATATCTGATAGAAGTTGTTTGGTTTCCTGTACTTCTTTGGCAATTTTATCCCGATGCGTGACTGCAAGGAAGCTGGCGGTAGCGGCACTTACAGCTAAAATGATATTACGAAGTTTCATATTATTCTCCTAGATAGAGCTCTTGTGCCAGTTGAGCCAGGGCTGGGAAGTCAGGGTCGTTGGCTTTAAATTGAATGTTCAATCCATCTTGATTGTTAAAGCGTGGTAAGAGATGGATGTGTGTATGAAAGACGGTTTGTCCAGCGGCCTCCTCGTTGTTATTAACGATGTTTAGACCACTAGCTCCAAGTTTTTCTTTTAACTGACGGGCGATGGATGGCACAACAGAAAAGAGTGTAGCTGCAGCTTCTTCATCCATGTCAAGCACGTTTCGGTAGTGTTTTTTAGGGACGACCAATGTGTGTCCTTTTGTGACCTGAGTGATGTCTAAAAAGGCTAATACTTGGTCATCTTCGTAGACTTTTGAAGCTGGTATTTCTCCAGAGATAATTTTGCAAAAAATACAATCCGACATAATGGCAACCTCTTTCTGGGATTTTTGTTATAATAATTATATCAAATTGTAGGAAGAAATGTATGTTAGAAGTAAAAAATGTAACTGGAGGGTATGTCAATATCCCAGTTTTGAAAGATGTATCTTTTACGGTTGAGGATGGTCAATTAGTTGGTCTAATTGGTTTAAATGGTGCAGGGAAATCAACGACTATTAAGGAAATTATCGGTCTTTTGACACCTTATCAAGGACAGATTGCAATTGACGGCCTAACTTTGCTACAAGGGGCTGAAAATTATCGGAAGAAGATTGGGTTTATCCCTGAAACACCAAGTTTGTATGAAGAACTAACCCTCAAAGAGCACTTGGAAGTGGTAGCAATGGCCTATGATTTATCTTGGGAGCAAGCTTGGGGACGTGTTGAGCACTTGTTAAAACTATTTCGCTTGGATGAAAAAATGGACTGGTTTCCTGTCAATTTTTCAAAGGGAATGAAGCAGAAGGTCATGATTATTTGTGCTTTTATGGTGGAGCCGAGTCTGCTGATTGTTGATGAGCCTTTTCTGGGATTAGACCCTGTGGCTATCTCTGACTTGATAGCTCTTTTGGAGGAAGAAAAATCTAAGGGCACTTCCATTCTCATGTCCACTCACGTTCTTGACTCAGCTGAGAAAATGTGCGACTCTTTTGTGATTTTACATCAGGGACAGGTCCGTGCAACTGGAAATTTGGAGGAACTACAAAGCGCATTTGGTATGGATGGTGCAAGTCTGAACGAAATTTATCTGGCCTTGACGCAAGAAGGAGTGGCTGGATGAAAGAATTGTTTCAACAACGCCGACTAGATTTTTTAAATCGTTGTTCCAAGTATCTGCGCTATGTTCTGAATGACCATTTTGTTTTGGTTCTCATGGTTTTATTAGGCTTTTTGAGTTTGCAATACCGTCAATTATTGTTGTCATTCCCTGAGAATCCGTTGCCGATTGTTTTGGTGGTTTTTGCAATCAGTCTACTGGTGCTATTGTCCGGAAGAATTGCGACTTATTTAGAAGAAGCTGATCAAATCTTCCTATTGACCAAGGAAAAAGACATTCTGCAAGGACTCGAGGTTGCGGCCAGACGCACGGTCTTGTTTTGGTCCTCTATACAGGTGGTGGTTCAGCTTGTTTTGTTACCAATCTATTTGAAACTGGGTTTACCGGTGTGGATGATTGTAGCTGGTCTTCTTACTTTGTTGGCTTTAAAATGTCTTCTTGTCAAGCGCCAATTAGCGGCTTATCAGTCACAGGGAGTATTGGACTGGTCTAAGGCTATTCAAGATGAACAAAAAAGGAAACAGTCTATTTTACGTTTCTTTGCCTTGTTTACGACGGTTAAAGGCATCAGCACGACAGTTAGACCGAGAAGCTATCTCAATGGAATCTTGCGTCTTGTCAAGTTGAGACAGACTTGGTTTTATCTCTACTTACGGGCTTTCTTGCGTTCAGGAGACTACTTGGGCTTGACGATACGTCTACTGTTGTTGGCGATTTTGTCTCTATTTGCCATCGAAGAATCGTGGTTATCCATCGGCCTAGTTTTAGTCTTTCATTATTTGCTTGTCTTCCAGTTGTTGGGGCTTTACAAGCACTATGATTATCAATTTGTAACACAACTGTATCCTTTGGAGAAAGATTCCAAGAAAATCGGTCTTCAGAATTTGCTTAGAGTGATTTTATACAGTCTATTACTGGTAGAATTGGGCTTTGCTCTGCTATTTTCTAAAGAGAATACTATGGTAGTCGTCTTACTTCTCGTGGGGATTTTCTTGCATGAAATATATTTGCCTCTAAAATTAAAAAAATTGATTGACTAAATAGACGAAAATTAGTAAAATAGTAAGGAATTTTTAAAGGAGGAAAGGCATGCAGTTTGATACCAGTGGGCTACAATTACAGTCTATTGCAGGAAATAGTGGCAAAGCGTTTAAAGGCCTACGGTCAGACGGAACGCCAGTCTTTGTGAAGTATGAGATGCCTCCGATAGTGTCTGCTCTTGCGCGTGAGCAAATTACACCACCCGTTTTGTCAGCAAATCGAGAAGTAGGAATGGGGCATCGTGTAGAGCAGGAGTGGTTGAATGGTCGTACCTTGGAGCGTCAAGATATGACTAGTAAACAGATTCGTCAAATACTGGTGAGAATGCACTATTCTCGTATTTTGCTCAATCAGGCTTTGCAGATGAATTATACCTATATGGAACCTCAGGATTTGGTTTATCGTTGGCAAAAAGAGGCGCCAACTAGATTGGGACAGAATTCTTATCTGCAATCTATCTGCCAAGATTTATTGAATAATCTACCAAGATTCCGTCAAGAGGTGGCAACATTTGTTCACGGAGATTTGCATCATAGTAACTGGGTAGAAACGACGTCTGGTTTGGTGTATTTGACAGATTGGGAGACCGCTTGTGTAACGGATCGGATGTTGGATGTTGCCTATATTTTGACGCATTATATTCCTCGTCAGTCCTGGGAAGAGTGGCTTCGGGCTTATGGCTACAAATATAACAGCACAGTATTAAATAAGGTTTATTGGTATGGCCAGCTTGGCTACCTAAACCAAATTGCTAAGCATGTAGAAAGCTACAATGTTTTGGCTGCAAATAAAGAAATTTATGCTCTACGGCAATTCCGTCAGAGTTTCTATAAGGAAGTATGAGAGTTAGAAATCGTAAGGGAGCAAGTGAGCTTCTAGCAAACAATCCCCAGTATGTTATCTCCAATCCAGAGGAATGTAAGGGGAAATGGGCAGAGATTTTTGGAAACAATAATCCTATCCACATAGAAGTTGGTTCTGGTAAAGGTCGCTTTGTCACTGGTATGGCTGCGCAAAATCCAGATATTAACTATATTGGTATTGATATTCAGATGACCGTGTTAAGCTATGCCTTGGACCGTGTGCTTGAAGCTGGCTTGCCAAATATAAAATTATTGCAGGTGGATGGTTCGAGTTTGACCAACTATTTTGCACCGGCAGAAATAGATCAGCTTTATCTGAATTTTTCAGATCCATGGCCTAAGAAACGTCATGAGAAACGTCGTTTGACCTACAAGTCATTCTTGGATACCTACAAGGAAATCCTACCTGAGAAGGGAGAAATCCACTTCAAAACAGATAATCGTGGTCTGTTTGAGTATAGCCTGGCTAGTTTTTCTCAATATGGCATGGTCTTGAAGCAAGTTTGGCTAGATTTGCATGCTGATGGTTTGGAAGGCAACGTTATGACAGAGTATGAGGAGAAATTCTCAAACAAGGGTCAGGTCATCTATCGTGTGGAAGCACAGTTTCAATAATTCCCTTAGTGGAAAATGAGAAGAGGTCTAGCAGAGACCTTTTTCCTTTGTCGAATAAACTAAATGACTATAATCCATCGTTTTCCTTTACAAATAGGGATAGATATGATAGAATAATGGAAGTGAATAATGAGAAAAGGGGTTGGCGTCAGTCAACCCTTTCCCTGTACACGGATTTCTGTATATAGAATGAATGATAGTACAAGGGAGTTTACTGTCAAAGGAAATAGAGAGTCCTGGATAGTGCGAACTATTTGAGTAATGTATTTCTAGCGACTGTAAAAGTAGGAGGTGTTTATGTCATCAATTATTGATTTGGTCACAGCAGCAATTACCCCCGCAATTCAAGCTCCATATGAGTTGGTAGATGTGGAATATGGTAAGATGGGCGGTGACTACGTTTTATCCATTTTTGTCGATAAAGAGGGAGGGATTTCTCTTCAAGATACGGCAGATTTGTCAGAAGTCATTAGCCCAATTTTGGATACGATTAAGCCAGACCCATTTCCGGAGCAGTATATGTTGGAAGTAACAAGTCCAGGTTTGGAACGTCCTTTAAAAACGGCAGATGCTGTTGAAAAGGCAGTTGGAGAGTACATCCATGTCAAGCTCTATCAGGCAATTGATAAAATCAAGGTTTTCGAAGGAACTTTGCTCTCCTTTGATGGAACAGACCTGATTATGGAGTATATGGATAAAACTCGTAAGAAGGAAGTGACTATTCCTTACCAGACGGTGGCTAAGGCCCGTTTGGCTGTTAAGTTATAATGCTCTTTCATGAGTATTTTAAAAGATATTAGACTTTAAGAAAGGACCTTTTGAGCGCAAAAGGAAAACAACATGAGTAAAGAAATGCTAGAAGCCTTCCGTATTTTAGAGGAAGACATGGGTATTAACAAAGCGGATATCATTGATGCAGTTACAGAGTCGCTTCGTTCAGCTTATAAACGCCGTTATGGTCAATCAGAATCAGCAGTGATTGAATTTGACGAGAAAAAAGGCGATTTCCATGTATTTACTGTTCGTGAAGTAGTAGATGAAGTATTTGATAGCCGACTAGAAATTAGTCTAAAAGATGCCTTGGCTATTTCATCAGCTTATGAAATGGGTGACAAAATTAAATTCCAAGAAGACCCAGCGGAATTTGGACGTGTAGCTGCTCAATCAGCTAAACAGACCATCATGGAAAAGATGCGCAAACAAAAGCGTGCCATTACCTTCAATACTTACAAGCAACATGAAAATGAAATCATGTCAGGTACGGTAGAGCGTTTCGACAATCGCTTTATCTATGTCAACCTTGGTACAATTGAAGCTCAGTTATCAAAACAGGATCAAATTCCTGGTGAGGTTTTCCAATCCCATGATCGCATCGAAGTCTATGTCTACAAGGTAGAAGACAATGGTCGTGGTGTTAACGTATTTGTCAGCCGTAGCCATCCAGAAATGATCAAACGTCTCATGGAACAGGAAATTCCAGAAGTATACGATGGAACAGTTGAAATCATGAGTGTTGCCCGTGAAGCTGGAGACCGTACGAAAGTGGCTGTTCGTAGCCATAATCCAAACGTGGATGCCATCGGTACTATCGTTGGTCGTGGTGGTTCAAATATCAAGAAAATCACTAGCAAATTCCATCCAGCTCGTTATGATGCTAAGAATGACCGTATGATTCCTACTGAGGAAAATATTGACGTTATCGAGTGGGTAGCTGATGAAGCGGAATTTATCTACAATGCCCTTGCACCTGCTGAAGTTGACCAAGTATTGTTTGACACGGAAGATGGGAAGCATGCTACAGTCGTTGTACCAGATGATAAGTTGTCATTGGCAATTGGTCGCCGTGGTCAAAACGTTCGTTTGGCAGCGCATTTGACGGGATTCCGTATCGACATCAAGTCAGCATCGGAGTATGAAGCTTTTGAAGCAACTCAATATGCAACAGACGAAGTTGTAGAAGAAGTCGAAGAAGAACAAGAATAAGGCAAAAGGAGCAACCATGGCAAAAGCTAGAAAAATACCCTTGCGCAAGTCTGTGGTGTCCGGTGAAATCATCGACAAACGGGATTTGCTCCGTATTGTAAAAAATAAAGAAGGTCAAGTATTTATCGATCCAACAGGCAAGGCAAATGGTCGTGGGGCTTATATCAAGCTTGATAATGATGAGGCAAGCCAAGCTAAGAAACGTCGTGTCTTCGATCGTTCCTTTAGTATGGAAGTGGCCGAAGAATTTTACGATGAATTAATTGCCTACGTTGATCATAAGATCAAGAGGAGAGAACTTGGACTCGAATAAGAGACAGAAAATCTTAAATTTATTAGGTTTGGCCCAGCGAGCTGGTCGCCTGGTTTCGGGTGAGGACCTGGTTGTTGAAGCTATTCAAAAAGGGCAGGCAAAGTTGGTGTTTTTAGCCGAAGATGCTGCTGGAAATTTAAGTAAAAAAGTAACAGATAAAAGTCATACCTATCAAGTAGAAGTTGTAACAGTGTTTTCAACACTGGAATTGAGTGCAGCTGTCGGCAAGGCTAGAAAAGTTCTTGCAGTGACAGACGCTGGATTTACAAAGAAGATGAGGTCTATTATGGAATAGAACAGGAGGACAAGGCATTGTCTAAAAAGAGATTGAATGAAATAGCCCGTGAATTAGGCGTAAGCAGTAAGGAAGTTGTTGCTAAGGCTCAAGAATTGGGCTTTGAAGTCAAGAGCCATGCTTCAAGCGTAGATGAAGCAAGTGCTAAACGCCTTGCAGAAAGCTTTGGTGGACAAAAATCAGAGGCAACTAAAGTTGCGGCAAAAGTTAGCAAGCCTGAGAAGGTTGATGAAACTCCAAAAGTGGAAACAGCTAAGGTAGAAAAAGCTAAGGAAACACAGCCAGTAGTAAAAGAAGAAGTTGCGACAAGTGCAGTACAATCAGCTCCACATCGTCCACAGAGTCGAAACTTTAAGGCAGAACGTGAAGCACGTGCCAAAGAGCAGGCTGCTAAGCGAGCTCAGGGTCAAGGAAAAGGTGGTCAAGCTAAATCTGGTCAGGACCGTCGTGACAACCGTCAACAAGGTCAGGGACGTTCAAACAATGAGCGAAATGATCGACGCGACAATCGTCGTGACCAGCGTTCAGAAGAGCGGAAAGACAACCGATTTGGTGATCGTCGCGATAATCGTGACAACCGTCGTCAGGACAACCGTTCAGGTCAGTCAGCTCGCTTTGAACAAAGAGAGGCTGCAAAACCAGCAGGACCTAAAATTGACTTCAAAGCGCGTGCTGCTGCTTTGAAAGCAGAACAAAATGCGGAGTATGCTCGTACCAGTGAAGAACGTTTTCGTCAGGCTCAGGAAGCTAAAAAGCAACCTAAGAAGCCAAAAGAAATTAAGTTTGAAGAACCGGTTGTGGAAAGCAAACCATTTGTGAAGCCTGCACCTGTTGCATCGGTACCAGAGCAAGTTGCAGAAACTACTGTAGATACCCGTCGTAAAAAACAAGCTCGACCAGATAAAAAACGTGACTTTAATAGTGACGAAGAAGATGGTCCACGGAAACAACAAAGAAATCGAAATAGTCAAAATCAAGTGAGAAATCAAAGAACAAGTAACTGGAATAACAACAAGAAAAATAAAAAAGGCAAGGCTAACCAACCTGCCAAACCTGTCACAGAACGCAAGTTCCACGAATTGCCAACTGAATTTGAATACACTGCTGGCATGACCGTCGCAGAAATTGCAAAACGGATCAAACGTGAACCTGCTGAAATTGTGAAAAAACTCTTCCTTATGGGAGTTATGGCGACTCAAAACCAATCTTTGGATGGAGATACTATCGAACTCCTCATGGTTGATTATGGTATTGAAGCGAAAGAAAAGGTAGAGGTCGATAACGCAGATATTGAGCGTTTCTTCGTAGAAGAGGGCTACCTCAATGAAGAAGAGATGACAGAACGCCCACCTGTTGTGACTATCATGGGACACGTTGACCACGGTAAAACCACCTTGTTGGATACCCTACGTAATTCTCGTGTTGCTACTGGAGAAGCTGGTGGTATCACACAGCATATCGGTGCCTACCAAATTGAGGAAGCTGGTAAGAAAATTACCTTCTTGGATACTCCAGGACACGCGGCCTTTACTTCTATGCGTGCACGTGGAGCATCTGTTACCGACTTGACCATCCTAGTCGTTGCAGCAGATGATGGTGTCATGCCGCAAACGATCGAGGCTATCAACCACTCAAAAGCAGCTAATGTGCCAATCATTGTAGCTATCAACAAGATTGACAAGCCAGGTGCAAACCCAGAGCGTGTCATCGGTGAATTGGCTGAGCACGGTGTTATCTCAACCGCTTGGGGTGGAGAATCTGAATTTGTAGAAATCTCAGCTAAGTTTAACCAAAACATTGATGAATTGTTGGAAACTGTTCTTTTGGTTGCTGAAATTCAAGAACTGAAGGCAGACCCAACTGTTCGTGCAATTGGTACAGTTATCGAAGCGCATTTGGATAAAGGGAAAGGTGCGGTTGCAACCCTCCTCGTTCAACAAGGGACACTTAATGTTCAAGACCCAATCGTTGTCGGAAATACCTTTGGACGTGTTCGTGCCATGACAAACGACCTTGGTCGTCGTGTTAAAACTGCTGGTCCATCTACACCGGTATCTATTACTGGTTTGAACGAAGCTCCTATGGCAGGCGATCACTTTGCAGTTTACGAGGATGAGAAATCAGCTCGTGCAGCAGGTGAAGAACGTGCTAAACGTGCTCTTCTTAAACAGCGTCAAGCAACGCAACGAGTTAGTCTTGAAAACCTCTTTGATACCCTTAAAGCAGGTGAGGTTAAGTCAGTTAATGTGATTATCAAGGCTGACGTACAAGGTTCAGTTGAAGCACTTGCATCATCGCTTCAAAAGATTGAAGTAGAGGGAGTACGTGTCAATATCGTCCACTCTGCAGTCGGAGCTATCAACGAATCAGATATTACTCTTGCGGAAGCTTCAAATGCTCTTGTGATTGGTTTCAACGTTCGTCCAACAGCTGAAGCACGTAGCCAAGCTGAAGCAGATGATGTTGAAGTACGTCTTCACAGCATCATTTACAAGGTTATCGAAGAGATGGAAGACGCCATGAAAGGTATGCTTGACCCAGAATATGAAGAAAAAATCATTGGTGAGGCAATCATTCGTGAAACCTTCAAGGTATCCAAAGTTGGAACGATCGGTGGTTTCATGGTTGTTCGTGGTAAAGTTACCCGTGATTCAAGTGTTCGAGTTATCCGTGATGGTGTTGTAGTATTTGATGGTAAACTAGCTAGTTTGAAACGCTATAAAGATGACGTGAAAGAAGTTGGTAATGCCCAAGAGGGTGGTTTGATGATTGAGAACTACAACGACTTGAAAGTTGATGATACCATTGAAGCTTATATCATGGAAGAAATCAAAAAATAATATTTTCTCATTGTCAAAATCATAGACAAGTGATTTTGTCGAGGAAGTGATAATTTAATAGATTTAGTAGGTTTTAAAGCAATAGTTTTTAATCTACTTGGATTATTCAAGCTGGGGAAACTCAGCTTTTCTATCATCTAAGAAAGGAAAGAATATGGCGAATCATTTTCGTACAGACCGTGTCGGGATGGAAATCAAGCGCGAAGTCAATGAGATTTTGCAAAAGAAAGTTCGTGATCCACGTGTGCAGGGAGTGACTATTACAGATGTTCAGATGGTCGGCGATTTGTCAATGGCCAAGGTTTACTACACAATCATGAGTAATTTGGCATCCGATAATCAAAAAGCACAAACGGGTCTTGAAAAAGCGACGGGAACCATTAAGAGAGAACTTGGTCGTAAGTTAACTCTTTATAAAATTCCGGATTTGGTCTTTGAAAAAGACCAATCAATTGAGTACGGCAATAAAATTGACCAAATGTTGCGTGCTCTTGATCAGAAAGATTAACAACAAAAGTCGGATGGAAACATTCGGCTTTTTCTGGCTCGGATGCTTTGTCCATATATGGTGGCGTTTACAAGCCTTCGGAAAGATGTTATACTAAGACCAAAGATAGAGCACAGGAGGAAGTTATGAAAACATTTATTAGTAAACTGATGTTAGTGTCCACGGTTGTACTATTAGCTGCTTGTCAGTCTAATCAGGTAAAAGGTGGTGAGAGTTCTAGTTCTAGTGCTTCAAGCCAAGTTTCAGATAGTTCTAGTTTGCAGCAAGCGTCAACAATAGCATCTATCTCCGAAACGCAAGTATCCTCAGTGACCACTCCTGAGCTAAGTGAAGTATACCAATCAGTTATTGCTCGTTATCAAGCGAATATGGGGCAGCCTGCTGAGGCAATCAATCAGGATGAGGTCAGTAGCTATCTGAGCTTATTAACTAGCCAGGGGCAAGAATACAGTGGAATATTTTATAGTTTGTATGATGTCAACCATGATGGTACAGAGGAGCTGCTTCTAGCTTTGGACAAGTCGGGAGAATATGTCTTAATTGACCTCTATACTCAGCTTGCCGATGAGAGTCTACGTTTGGTGGATAATTTCCGCAATCTTGGATTTGAAATTGGACCGGACGCCCTACTTCGTCCTTTACAGGATGGAACATACTTATTTGAAGGAGATGGTATTTTTCGCATTTATCAATACAATGCGATGATTCCAGGTTTAAAACGCATTTCTGAATCAGATACCAACCCTGAAACTTCTCCTTTGCTTGAGTTGAAAAGCTTGCATTGGGTTAAGCTATAGATTTTATCAATGATTATTCCTAGGCTGGGTTTCCCGGCCTTTTGTAGTTCCTAAGAACTTTAAGTTTTCTTTTGGCAATCTTTAATCTTTCTTTTAGGAAGGAAAGGTAAACTGGGAGCATATCAGGAAGGGATACGACTTCCTAAAGAAAGAAAAGGAATCTTTATTATGAAAACAAATCTTAAAAAATTACTTTACTCTGGTGTTACTCTTATGAGTCTTGGTGTCTTAGCAGCATGTTCATCTACTTCAAGTTCAACGACGACTTCAAGTTCAGCAGCAACTAGTCAGACAAGTGTAGCGACAACTTCAAATAATAGCACTTCATCAGATTCGAGCTCGTCATCTATTGACTGGTCAGCCCTTCCAACGACAGAAGTGACGCTTTCAAATGATGGCTTGAAAATTACTGAGGGAGGAACCTATATTTTGACTGGTTCAACAACAGCTGGTGTAACGGTTGAAACAGATGCCAATGTTCGCATCATTCTAGCAGGTGCTGAGATTTCAAGTTCAGGTACTGCAGCAATCAATGTTATTAATGCTGATAATGTTGAATTGGAAATCAAAGATGGTACGACGAATACAGTGAAAGATAGCAGCAATCATACAGACACCAATATTGAGGGGGCTATCCATGTTGAAGCAGATTTGACCATCACTGGTAATGGTAGCTTGACAGTTGAGGGGAACTTCCAAGATGGTATTGTATCGACGGACGACCTTGTCGTGAATTCAGGAAACATTACCGTCACTGCAGTGGATGATGGTATCCGTGGTAAGGATTCATTGACAATCAATGGTAGTACAATCAATGTAACAGCAGGTGGTGATGGTATCAAGTCAACCAATGATACAGATACAACCAAAGGATACACAACGATTACAGGTGGTGATATCACGGTTAAGGCAGGCGATGATGCTATTAAAGCAGAAACAGCATTGACAATTGATGGCGGTACCATTACAGTATCAGAATCTGCTGAGGCACTTGAAGGTACTAACATCACGATTAATGGTGGTACATTAGATGTTTATGGTTCAGATGATGCTATTAATGCGGCAAGTACAACGTCATCAGATATCTTTATCAAGGTAACTGGTGGTGACTTGAAAGTGGCTGTAGGTAGTGGAGATACGGATGCCTTTGATGCTAATGGAGACATTTATATCTCCGGTGGTACAATTGATGTAACAGCTCAATCTGCTTTTGACTTCGATGGAACTGCTGAATTGACAGGAGGTACTGTGACAGTTAACGGTGAGCAGATTACTCAAATCACAGCAACAGGACCAGGTGCAGGTGGTCACGGTGGCTGGTAATCAATAATAATACAAAAAGGTCTGAGTTAACGAACTCAGACCTTTCGTTTGCTTTCCATATTGGGAAGATTGATTTTGTATTTAATTACCAATAATCGAATGACTAAAGAAATGGTAAAAATGGTGATGAAGGTTGGAATTTGTGGTAATTTCCAATTTACAACGCAAAGATGATAGAGGACTCCTGAGAAAAATGCAAGGACAGCATAGACATCTTCTTTAAGAACAATAGGTGTTTCATTGACGAGTAAATCACGGGCGATTCCGCCTCCGACACCTGTCAAAGCTGCCAGAATACCACTGGTTAGAGCGTTTAGCTGGAGAGAGATGCCAGTACTGGCTCCAATGAGGGCGAAGATGGCTAGACCGATTGCATCAAAGATAAGGTTTGTCTGGGAAAGGAAATGAATCATCTTCTTATCAAGTGGTTTGTCCTGCTTTAGATTGATAACAATCAAGTACATGCTAATCGCTACTCCGAGAGATAAATAGATGGCTGTAGGATCAGTCAAAGCAGTAGGAATGCGATTGGCCATCGTATCTCGAATAATTCCCCCACCAACGGCGGTAATGATGCCGAGCAAGCTAATTCCAAAAATATCTAACTTTTTCTTAAATCCTTTTACGGCCCCCGAAACAGCAAATGCGATAGTGCCTACGTAGTTACAAATCATCAGAAATAAATCGAATTCCATAAGAACCTCCGTACCTATATTAACAGAAAGAAAGACGGCGTGCAAGCTCATTTTAAAGTTTGTGAAAAAAGTTTCAAACAAGGAAAATAAATCTTTTTGGAATTTGTGAAAAAACGCACTAAATCAAGGTTTTCACGAAAATTTCTGTAAAAAGAAAACGGTTCAATTACTTGCCATTTGTGAAATATTGGTCTATCATAGTACAGAAAGAGAAAAACCTTTGGAGGAAATTATGGTATCTATCACAAAAGAACAACATTTGGACATGTTCTTGAAAATGCAACAAATCCGTGATGTTGATATGAAATTAAATAAATTAGTGCGTCGCGGTTTCGTACAAGGTATGACTCACTTCTCAGTCGGTGAAGAAGCTGCAGCTGTTGGACCTATTGCTGGATTGACAGATGAGGACATCATCTTCTCACATCACCGTGGTCACGGTCACGTTATTGCAAAAGGTATTGACATCAATGGCATGATGGCTGAGCTTGCTGGTAAGGCAACTGGTACATCAAAAGGCCGTGGTGGTTCTATGCACTTGGCAAACGTTGAAAAAGGAAACTTTGGTTCAAACGGTATCGTAGGTGGTGGTTATGCCCTTGCAGTTGGTGCAGCCCTTACGCAACAATACCTTGGTACAGATAACATTGTTATTGCCTTCTCAGGTGATTCAGCTACTAACGAAGGTTCCTTCCATGAATCAATGAACTTGGCGGCAGTTTGGAACTTGCCAGTTATCTTCTTCATTACAAACAACCGTTACGGTATCTCAACAGATATTTCTTACTCAACTAAGATTCCTCATCTCTACCAACGTGCAGCAGCATACGGTATTCCAGGTCACTATGTTGAGGATGGTAACGACGTTATTGCCGTTTATGAAAAAATGCAAGAAGTCATCGAGTACGTTCGTGCAGGAAACGGACCAGCAATGGTTGAGGTTGAATCATACCGCTGGTTTGGTCACTCAACTGCCGACGCAGGTGTCTACCGTACAAAAGAAGAAGTTAACGAGTGGAAAGCAAAAGACCCACTTAAGAAATACCGCAAATACTTGACAGAAAACAAGATTGCGACAGACGAAGAATTGGATGCCATCGAAGCACAAGTTGCAGAACAAGTAGAAGCATCTGTGAAATTCGCACAAGAAAGCCCAGATCCAGACATCTCAGTAGCTTACGAAGATGTTTTCGTAGACTAGTCTACTGTTCAGATTGAAGAAAATTTTTGATATAAGTAGGAGAAATTTTAAAATGGCTGAAACAAAAGTAATGGCCTTGCGTGAAGCGATTAACTTGGCTCAAAGCGAAGAAATGCGTAAGGATGAAAAAGTATTCTTGATGGGTGAAGACGTCGGTATCTACGGCGGTGACTTCGGTACATCTGTTGGTATGTTGGACGAATTTGGTCCAAAACGCGTTCGCGACACGCCTATCTCTGAGGCAGCAATCGCAGGTTCTGCGGTTGGTGCGGCTCAAACAGGTCTTCGTCCAATCGTTGACTTGACTTTCATGGACTTCATCACAATTGCCCTTGATGCGATTGTTAACCAAGCGGCTAAAACCAACTATATGTTTGGTGGTGGCTTGAAAACACCTGTAACCTTCCGTGTGGCATCTGGTTCAGGTATCGGTTCAGCGGCACAGCACTCACAATCTCTTGAAGCTTGGTTGACTCACATCCCAGGTATCAAAGTTGTTGCACCAGGTACAGCTAACGATGCAAAAGGTCTTTTGAAGTCATCTATCCTTGACAACAACCCAGTTATCTTCTTGGAGCCAAAAGCTCTTTACGGTAAAAAAGAAGAAGTGAACTTGGACCCAGATTTCTACATTCCACTTGGTAAGGGTGAAATCAAACGTGAAGGTACAGATGTAACCATCATTTCATACGGTCGTATGTTGGAACGTGCCTTGAAAGCGGCTGAAGAAGTGGCTGCAGAAGGCATCAGCGTAGAAGTGGTTGACCCACGTACTCTTATCCCATTGGATAAAGAATTGATCATCGAATCTGTGAAGAAAACTGGTAAGGTTATCTTGGTTAACGATGCTTACAAAACAGGTGGTTTCATCGGTGAAATCGCATCAATCATCACAGAAAGCGAAGCCTTTGACTACTTGGATGCACCAATCATCCGTATCGCTTCAGACGATGTACCAGTTCCTTACGCAAACATTCTTGAAAACGCAGTATTGCCAAACGTAGAGAAAATCAAAGCGGCAATCTACAAGCAAGTAAACAAGGGTTAATCTTATCGTCATTCGCTTATCTTTTCTGGCTGTATTGATTTGGCTTGCCTAAGGTCGGTTATGCCTGCACCAAATTGACTTGCCAGAAAAGCAATCGGAAAGACGATAACCCTAATATGCTAGAAATAAAGTGTTCTAGCATGACTAAGAATGCTTGGAAAAGAATTAAGCCACTTCGATTATCGAAGTCTGGTTTGGTTCTTGACAAGGTAAGAAACTGAAAGAAAGGATTAGAACACGAACTAAATGCTCGGAATTTAGATAGTCCGCCTTGGATGTGAAACATCCTGCGTTGGACTCCTAAAATTCGGTCGCATTTGGACGTTCTTTGTATCATAATTATGGCTATTGAAATCATTATGCCTAAGCTCGGTGTGGACATGCAAGAAGGTGAAATCATCGAGTGGAAAAAACAAGAGGGCGATTTCGTCAATGAAGGCGACGTCATCTTGGAAATGATGTCTGACAAGACCAGCATGGAGCTGGAAGCAGAAGAGTCAGGCGTCCTATTGAAAATTGTTCACGGAAACGGTGCTACCGTTCCTGTAACAGAAGTTATTGCCTACATCGGTGCTGAAGGTGAGACGGTTGAAGTCGACGCTTCAGCTGCACCTGCTGTTGAACCAGCAGCGGCTATTGAAGAAGTACCTGCAGGTCGTACACCAGTGATTGTTGCTCCTGCAGCGGCTGCCAAACCACAAGGTGGTGGCAAGGTTCGTGCGACTCCAGCAGCACGTAAATTGGCGCGTGAGCTTGGAATCGATTTGGGTCTTGTTCCAGGAACAGGTGCTAACGGTCGTGTCCACAAGGTTGACGTCGAAGACTTCAAGGGAGCCGCTCCCAAAGCAACTCCGCTTGCAGCCCGTATTGCAGCAGACCAAGGTGTTGACTTGTCAACCCTTATAGGTTCAGGTGTCAACGGTAAGATTGTCAAGAACGACGTTCTTGCAGTACTTGCTCCTGCAGCTGTAGAAACTGCTGCTCCAGCACCAAAAGCAGAAGAAAAACCAGCTAAAGAATTGCCAGAAGGCGTTGAAATCATCAAGATGAGCCCAATGCGTAAGGCTATTTCAAAAGGTATGGTCAACTCTTACTTGACTGCTCCGACATTTACACTTAACTACGATATTGACATGACCAACCTCATGGCACTTCGTAAGCAAGTCCTTGAGCCAATCATGAATAAGACTGGTTTGAAAGTAACCTTTACAGACTTAATTGGTCTTGCGGTTGTTCGTACTTTGATGAAAGAAGAACACCGTTACATGAACGCATCTTTGATTAACGATGCTCAAGAAATCGAATTACACAAGTTCGTCAACCTTGGTATCGCAGTAGGTCTAGATGATGGCTTGGTGGTGCCAGTTGTTCACGGCGCAGATAAGATGAGCTTGTCTGACTTTGTGGTGGCTTCGAAAGATGTTATCAAGAAGGCTCAATCTGGTAAGTTGAAGGGGGCTGAAATGTCAGGTTCTACCTTCTCTATCACCAACTTGGGTATGTTTGGTACTAAAACCTTTAACCCAATCATCAACCAACCAAACTCAGCAATCCTTGGTGTAGCATCAACTGTTCAAACACCAGTTGTTATCGACGGCGAAATCAAAATCCGTCCAATCATGGCACTCTGCTTGACCATTGACCACCGTATCATTGATGGTATGAATGGTGCTAAGTTCATGGTTGACTTGAAGAACTTGCTGGAAAACCCATTGGAATTATTGATCTGATAAGGTTTTTATTGGTCAAAAATAAAGGAATGTAGATTTCTGAATAGAAAATAAAGAAAGGGAATAAGAGCGAGAGAGTTTTAGCAATTGAACCCGAGCGGAAAGCTCGGAAAAATAGATAAATCGTTTAGAAAATCAGGATTTTCTACGATTTCCTAATTTTTCAGTCGCTTTCTCTTCGCTCTTGGTATCTTAAATATGGCTATTGAAATTATTATGCCGAAACTTGGTGTAGATATGCAAGAAGGCGAAATCATCGAGTGGAAAAAACAAGAGGGTGATTTTGTCAACGAGGGTGATGTTATCTTGGAGATGATGTCAGACAAGACAAGTATGGAATTGGAAGCGGAAGAATCAGGTGTTCTTTTGAAAATCGTTCACGGTAACGGTGCAACTGTTCCTGTAACAGAAGTCATTGCTTACCTTGGTGCAGAAGGTGAAACTGTTGAAGTGGGTGCTGCACCTGCTCCAGCTGAGGTTGCTCAAGCAACTGCTGACTTGAAAGCAGCTGGTTTGGAAGTACCTGCAGCTCCTGCAGCAGCTCCACAAGCTCCTAAGGCTGAATTGGCAGCTGACGAGTACGACATGGTTGTTGTCGGTGGTGGTCCTGCTGGTTACTACGCAGCTATTCGTGGTGCTCAATTGGGCGGTAAAATCGCTATTGTTGAGAAATCAGAATTTGGTGGTACTTGCTTGAACAAGGGTTGTATCCCAACTAAGACCTACCTTAAGAACGCTGAAATCCTTGACGGCTTGAAGATCGCAGCTGAGCGTGGTATCAACCTTGCTTCAACTAACTACACCGTTGATATGGACAAGACAGTTGACTTCAAGAACAAGGTTGTGAAGACTTTGACTGGTGGTGTTCAAGGTCTCTTGAAAGCTAATAAAGTGACTATCTTCAACGGTCTTGGTCAAGTAAATCCTGATAAGACTGTTGTTATTGGCGACAAGGTTATCAAAGGTCGTAGCATCATTCTTGCAACAGGTTCTAAAGTATCACGCATCAACATCCCAGGTATTGATTCTAAGTTGGTATTGACTTCTGATGATATTCTTGACTTGCGTGAAATTCCTAAGTCACTCACTGTTATGGGTGGTGGCGTAGTCGGTGTGGAACTTGGTTTGGTTTACGCATCATACGGTACAGAAGTAACCGTTGTTGAAATGGCTGACCGTATCATTCCAGGTATGGACCGCGAAGTGTCTGTTGAATTGCAAAAAGTCCTTTCTAAGAAAGGTATGAAATTCTTGACTTCCGTTGGTGTATCTGAAATCGTTGAAGCCAACAACCAATTGACAATCAAATTGAACGACGGTTCAGAAATCGTTTCTGAAAAAGCCCTTCTTTCAATCGGACGTGTACCACAATTGGCTGGTCTTGAAAATCTTAACCTTGAATTGGACCGCGGTCGTATCAAGGTCAACGAATACCAAGAAACATCTATCCCTGGTATCTACGCACCAGGTGATGTCAACGGTACTAAGATGTTGGCACACGCTGCTTACCGTATGGGTGAAGTGGCGGCTGAAAATGCGATCCACGGTAACCACCATAAAGCTAAATTGGACTTCACACCAGCAGCGGTTTACACACACCCAGAAATCGCTATGGTTGGTTTGACAGAAGACCAAGCTATCGAGAAACACGGTAAAGAAAACATCCTTATCGGTCGCAACAGCTTCACTGGTAACGGTCGTGCTATTGCTTCTAACGAAGCACATGGTTTCGTTAAAGTTATCGCTGAGAAGAAATACCATGAAATCCTTGGTGTTCACATCATCGGTCCAGTTGCAGCTGAAATGATCAACGAAGCAGCAACCATCATGGAATCTGAATTGACAGTTGACGACGTGGCAGCATCAATCCACGGTCACCCAACCTTCTCAGAAGTGATGTACGAAGCCTTCCTAGATGTGCTTGGTGTGGCGATTCACAACCCACCAAAACGTAAATAATATAATAAATGAAAAGAAAGTCCATGTGGCTTTCTTTTTTTTGCAAATATATGTGTGTTGTTCTTTAGATTAATATTTGATAAAATTTTACATATAAAGAGGTATTGGTATGAAAAAAAATAAAGAAATTATTTATAAGTATTTGCTTTCTCAATCTAAGGAATTTGAAAATGGAATATCTACAAGTGAGTTGGCTTCTATATTGTCATTTCAACGTACAAATATGTCGAGTATATTGAATGAACTTGTTGATGAAAAAAGATTAGTGAAAATAAATGGAAGACCTGTACTTTATAAATTGCCAGAAGAGGGATTAACTCTCGATGAGCCAAATGTATTTCACCAAGTAATAGGATATTCAAGTGGTAGCATGAAGAATAATATAGAATTGGCTAAGGCAAGTATGCTATATCCAAGTAAGAGCTTATCAGTACTTCTTGTCGGAGATTTAGGGACAGGGAGAGATTATTTTGCTAAGTCTATGTATCAATTTGCGCTTCGTGCAGAGTTGATTTCAAAAAATGCTATATTGAAAGTAATGGATGGAAAGAAGGAGGAGCAGTTTACAAAATTATCTACTATTTTAGAAAAATCTACTCAAACTTCAGTAGAGGGAGATAAATTAGAAAGTTTGGGGATGCTTGTGATTCATAATTTGGAATATCTACCTTCAGAAACTAGAAATCGCATTCTAGAATTAGCAACCAACCCTCAAAAAAATTTTTATCTTGTCTGTTCTGTGTCAGAAAAAGTCACTGGAGTGATGTGGGATGTCATTTCAGATGTTTTTCCTGTAAAGTTGGAGTTCCCTTCCTTAGAAAACCGGCCTCTACTTGACCGCTTTGAATTTGTAAATTTCTTTTTTAGTATTGAAGCTGAACGAATGGGGAGAGAAATTGTTATTTCCTCAGAAATATTGCGTTGCTTAATGCTCTATAAATGTAAAAACAATATTGATCAATTGCAGAAAGATATACAGTTGGCTTGTGCAACAGCATTTATGCGTGATTTACATAGAAAAGCGGAACGAGTGAGTATTTTTTTAGGAGATTTTCCAGCGGAAGTTCGAAAAGGTTTTTTATTCTATGGCCAGTTTAGAAAGGAAATCGAAGAGATTATTCCCGATACCTACACCTATATTTTTTCAGGTAAGGAAAAAGTAAGAATTGCAAATAATGAGAAAAATCACTTTGACAATATTTATTTAGAGTTAAAAAATCGTGAGCTAGAGTTGAACAATCAAGGATTATCAAATCTTGAGATTCAAACAGTTATCTCTGAGTCAATATCAGTTCAATTAGAAAGGTTTACCCAAAAACAAGAGGAGAATTTATTTGAAAGAGAAGCATTAGAAAAGATTGTGGGACCACTACTGCTAGAAGATGTGGAAAATTTTTTACTTGAGGCAAGTCAAAAATTGGGGAAGATTTTTTCAACCTCCCTGATTCAGGCTCTGGCTCTCCATTTAAATGCTAGTTTGTCTCAGATAAAAGGACAGGTACTATCAGCTGAAAAATTAGGGGAGATAAAGTCTTCCTATCCGGAAGAGTTTCACCTAGCTGAGAATTTTCTTCATCGATTAGAAGATTCAGCTGGTAGGGTATTGGAGAAAAGTGAAGTTGGTTTTATAACTTATTTTTTAATTCAGTCCAAATCCAAATCCGATAAAGTAGCGACCTTAGTGGCAATGCATGGAAGTGGCATTGCAAAATCAATTGTTCAAGTTGTTGAAAGCTTGTTGACATATAGTCGATTACACTCTTATGATATGCAACTGGATAAGGAAATGAAAGTTGTATATGATGAATTAAAAAAATTGGTTCAGCAAATTGATGAAGGAAGAGGGGTATTAGTTATTTATGATATGGGTTCTATACGTACTATGCTTGAAACGATTTCTAAAGAAACTGGTATCCATATTCGTTTCATACAGATACCAGTAACTCTTATTGCACTAGAAACTGCTAGGAGAGTTGATGATGATCTTTCATTGGAGGAATTGCAGAGTACAATTTTAGATGGAATGAACTCTACCATACATCTTACTCAACAAATTCATTCTAGAGAGGCAAAGCCTAGAGCAATTGTTACACTTTGTATGTCGGGTGAGGGAGCAGCTAAGGTCATGAAAGATTATATTGAGCAACGAAGTAATTTGAATGATACGGATGTCATAGCGTTAGCAATGAGTGACAAGAGGCAGCTTTTTGCAACTTTGCGGAGATTGAAAAAGCGTTTTGAGATAGTTTGTATTGTTGGAACCTATAATCCACATATATTTGGAATACCATTTGTTTCAATAGCGACTTTATATAGTACGCCGGTTGAACAGCTTGAAGTTGCAATGTATTTAGGAAAAGGCGATGAGTCACTTAATCATAACTATGAAGAAATTTATCTCTATTTAAAAGAGCAACAACCTTCATTAGATGTTACTAGTCTAAAAAGGTATTTGCCGACTTGTATTCGAAAAATAAAGAAAATATCTAGTAGTTTGAAAGCAGACCAAGAAGTAGGTTTGTTTGTTCATATTGCTGCTTTGATAAGTCGGTTGCAAACCGGAGGTCTTTTACCAGAAAATCCAAACAAAAATCGGATTATTAGTCAACACAAACGTCTATACTATAAACTACAAGATATATTATTAGTTTTAGAAGAGGAGTTCGAAATTCAAATACCTGAAGATGAATATGCAAATATTATAAGTATAATAAAAGAAATCTAGTTGTTTTAAGTGTATAAAAAATAATTAGTGTATAAAAACTCTTGGTTTTATTTTTCATTCTTTTGATTGAAAAGTTATCAAGAGTTTTTATTTTTTTAGCTTTAGTGTATTGAATTTGGATTTAGTGTATAAAAATGAGGAACTAAATGGAAATAGTTTAGTTTGTTATTTTCATCATGATTGGCTATATTATAGACATAGAACAGAACAAAGTGAAAGGAGAAATTTGGCTATGAGTCAGTTTTCTAAAAATTTTTTGTGGGGTGGTGCAACTGCAGCAAACCAATATGAAGGTGGATACCGAGAAGGGGGGAAAGGTCTCAATACCAGTGATGTCATGACGAATGGTAGTCATACAGTTGCACGTAGAGTGACTTGGAGAATCCCAGAAACCGGCGAAACTGGAAGTACTGGGATGGGGTTTGGTGCAACAATGAGTGTTCCGGAAGGAGCAATCCTTGATGTAGTAGAAGGTGAGTACTATCCCTCACATGTTGCAACCGATTTCTACCATCACTACATGGAAGATATTGCATTATTTGCCGAGATGGGCTTTAAATGTTTCCGGTTATCTATCAATTGGGCTAGAATATTTCCAAATGGAGACGATACAGAACCAAACCAAGAGGGAATTGCCTTCTATCATAAGATTTTTGATGAATGTCAAAAATATAATATTGAACCATTGGTAACGATTTCACATTATGAGACTCCGCTTTACTTGACCAATACATATGGAGGATGGTTAGACCGAAGAGTAGTCGGTTTTTATCTTAATCTCTGTCGCGTATTATTTACTGAGTATAAGGACAAAGTAAAGTATTGGATGACGTTTAATGAAATCAATATCATTGGTATGGCTCCCTATATGGGAGGTGGCTTGATTAAATCTGATGAACAAAGTAAGGCCCAAGCAGCCCATCATCAGTTTATCGCCAGTGCAAAAGCGGTTCAACTCGCCCGAGAGCTATCTCCAAATGCAAAAGTTGGCATGATGATTGCTTATGGAGTTACTTATGGTGAAACATGTAATCCTGCTGATCAATTAATGGTCATGGAAGGTAGTCATTGGGGTCATTTCTATTCAGATGTTCAATGCCGTGGGGTTTATCCAACCTATAAATTGAAAGAATATGAACGCAATGGTGTAGTTGTCAAAATGGAGGAAGGGGACTTAGAAATCTTAAAAGATGGAACAGTAGCCTTCATCGGTTTCTCTTACTACTCAACCCACGTTGCAAGCTCAGTCAAAGCGGCTGAGCAAGGTGGAAATTTTGCAATGGGAGTAAAAAATCCTTATTTGAAAGCCAATGCTTGGGGTTGGCAAATTGATCCGATTGGATTACGAATCGCCTTGAATACCTTGTGGGAACGGTACAATCTTCCATTATGGATTGTTGAAAATGGATTAGGTTATGAAGATAAGGTTGAAGAGGACGGCAGTATCCACGATGATTATCGAATCGATTATATGAGAGGACACATTCAGGCTATGGCTGATGCGATTAATTTGGATGGTGTGAATCTAATTGGCTATACTCCTTGGGGATGCATTGACTTAGTGAGTGCGGGGACAGGAGAAATGAGAAAACGGTATGGCATGATTTATGTTGATCGTGACGATAGCGGTGAAGGAAGTTTGAAACGATCTCGGAAAGATAGCTTTTATTGGTATAAAAAAGTAATTGAAACAAATGGTCTAGACTTTGAGCAATAGAAAGGATTGACTATGAAAATACATAAAACAATGGCTACATGTTTGTCAGGCTTATGTTTATTTGTAGCAGGCTGTTCTGACGGTGGAGTATCATCTTCATCGGAACCCACAATTGAAAGTGTGAGTATTCAAGTTGAGGGTTATGAATTTGGACCGGCTGTATCACAGGTTTTAGTAAAATTGGACAAGGCTGTTAAAGAAGTTGGTACAGAATCCCTGAAGGTAACGACTGCAAGTGTTGACAGAGATATCAAGTCAGTCTATCTGGCAGATGAGAAAGGAAACGAGGTATCTTCTGGTGAAAGTCAATATGTTGGAATTGATTTAGGTATTACTTATAATTTTGAGAAACCAGAGTCCAATGCTTTACCTTTTACATTTAGTTTTGAAACCTTTCAAAACAATTGGAGTGAGACCTATCCTGTTACAATTGAAGGGTTAGAAGTAACGAATGGAGCTGGAACGGTAGTTTTAGAAAAAGAAGGAGATTTCATTAATCAGCGTTTTTCAAAAGATACAGAACGCTTCGCAATCCGAGAAGAGTTTTCGGGTAATTATCTTAATGAAATTACTGGTAAGGAGGAAGAAGTTACTTTACATTATACAGCCTATCAACCAGATAGTTTAGTAGGTAAGAGTAAAAATCCATTAATTATTTGGTTACATGGACAAGGAGAGGGAGGTACTGATACAGATATTACTCTCCTTGGTAATGAAGTTGTGGCTTTGGCACGAGAAGAGATTCAAAACTACTTTACAAGTGGGGAGCAAACAGGAGCATATGTTTTAGCAGTTCAAACTCCTACCTATTGGATGGACGAAGGAGATGGGACTAATGGTCAAGGAGCAGGTGTATCACGTTACACGGAAGCATTAATGGATGCAATCAAAGCATATGTGGCTACAAACGAGGATATTGATATGAATCGTATCTATCTTGCAGGTTGCTCGAACGGAGGTTACATGACACTGAATTTGGCACTTCACAATCCAGATTACTTTGCAGCCCTTGTTCCGCAGGCGGCGGCGTACTCCTATTATGACTATGAAAAGAATTCTGACGGAACCTATAAAATGGTTGAAAGTGCAGAGTCACTGACAGGATTTGCACCCGTTCGAAAAGATACTGTTTGGTTTAATCAAGAAAAACTAGAAACCATTAAGCATTTACCAATGTGGTTTATTCACTCGGCAGATGATACGATTGTAAAACCAGAAAATTATGCTTTACCTGTTTATAAGGCATTACTTGATAGCGGAGCAGATAATAAGTGGTTCTCTTACTTTGAGACTGTTGAAGGGGCTGACCTCCCGGGAACTTCGTATTTGGGACACTGGTCGTGGATTTATTTCTTCAATAATCAAGTTGAGGGAATACAGGATATTTCAGCTATTAAGGGAGTGCAAGATTTATCAGGATTTATACCTAATAATGCTGCAAAAGGAGGGGCTTCTGAAGCAAGTTACAACGGAAAAACGTACAAAAATCTATTTGAATGGTTAAATGATCAACACAAATAAATTACCACAAAGGAGGAATCTAAAATGTCAATGTTAGATACAATGCAATCAGGTCTAGAGCGTGTGATGGGACCATTTGCACAAAAACTAAGTGAGAGTAAGATTATTAGTGCTCTAACAGCTGGTTTAATGTCGACAATGCCAATTACCTTGGGTGTTGCCGCGTTTGCGATATTAGGAAACTTACCCATTCCAGCATGGCAGGCATTCTTAACTTCAACTAGTCTAGGACAACATATGTTGGATATTGTTGCAGGTACTTCAAGTATGACGGCCTTGTATATTGTTCCAGCTGTTGCTTACCACTATGCGAAGAATGAAAAAGAAAATGGTATGACAGCTGCTTTGCTCGCACTAGCAGCATTTATCGTACTTCAGCCTCAAAATATCGTATTAGGTGAACAATCAATTGCAGGTTTACTTCAAACCAATTTGGGAAGTAATGGTATATTTGTAGGTATGATAACTGCGATTATTATGGCCATTAGTTACTCAAAACTGATGAAGAAAAATATTCGCTTGAAACTCCCCGCTTCAGTACCACCGAATGTTTCTGAGTCACTAAGTCCAACCTTTGTTGCTATGATTTTATTTGTTGGTGTCTTTGCTGTTCGTTATCTAGCTGCACTAACTCCTTATGGAGATATCTTTAATTTAGTAGCAAATGTTATTTCAAAACCAGTAATGCTTTTGGGAGCTAACCCTTGGTCCATGATTGCATTCCATGCCTTTATGAACCTCTGTTGGTTCTTTGGTATTCACCCAGCACCAATTCTTAGTGTATATATCCCTGTTCTTATGTCTGCCGGGACAGCTAATACAGAGGCTTTCTTGGCTGGAACACCATCTGCAGAATTACCGTTCTTAACCTTCTCATTAATTTACTCTTTCTGTTATATTGGAGGAACAGGAAGCACTCTTTCATTGGCATTTGCTATGTTTACAGCGAAGTCTGAGCGATATAAAGCCCTACGTAATGTGGCGGTTATTCCAAATATCTTTAATATTAACGAGCCAATGATTTTCGGTGTTCCGATTATGTTAAATCCTATTTTCTTCATTCCAATGATTTTAAATAGTTTAGTGGGTGGTCTTATTGGTTTGGTAGCATTAGAAGTATTTGGCGTAGGGTCAGCATTTAATCCAACTGTTTCTCTTCCATGGGTAATGCCACCATTCATTGGCCCATTTATTACAGGTGGTTGGAAATTAGGTTTGGCAATTATTATTGTTATCATCGTTCAATTTTTCCTTTGGTATCCATTCTTTAAAGTAGCTGATAACCAAGCTCTTAAAGAAGAACAGGCAGCTTAGAAGATAAAAATAAAGGAGTATTCTTATGCGTAAAGTATTATTGATTTGTGCGGCGGGTATGTCTACTAGTTTGTTAATGAATAAAATGCGTGAATATGCAATAAGCATCAATTATGAAATGGAAGTTGAGGCACATCCAGTAACCTCTGTAGAGGAAAAGGGGGAAGATGCGGATGTTATTTTACTTGGTCCACAAATTCGTTTCAATTTGAACAAAGTAAAAGGTATGTTTCCGAATAAACCTGTTGAAGCAGTAGACATTCAGGCATATGGAACAATGAATGGTGAAAAAGTTGTAAAACATGTTCAGGAACTATTAGGAGATTAGATGGGAGTTCATTATGGAAGGAGTAGAATTAGTTGCCTTTCAAATAATTGCCTCTGTTGGTTCGGCACGCTCTTTTTATATTGAAGCAATTCAAGAAGCAAAGATTGGAAATATTGACCGTGCTAAAGAAATGCTTCAGGAAGGTGAAAAATCATTTCTTGAAGGGCACAAGGCCCATGCTGGACTGATTCAGAAAGAGGCTAGTAACGAGGCGCTAGAATTAAAACTAATTTTAATGCATGCTGAAGATCAGCTGATGAGTGCAGAGTCCTTTAGGATTATTTCTGAGGAATTGATTGATGTACATGAAGAGCTGATTAGTCTTCGCAAAGAGTTAATTAGTGTAGTGAAAAGTTAGAAAGGAGAGCTCGAAAGAGCTTTCTTTTCAGTAGTTTAAAGAATGAGAGGCTAGTATATGAGTCGATATATTTCAATTGATATTGGTGGTACTTTTATAAAGTATGGCTTGTTATTAGAAGATGGTGAGATACTGCTTAAAGAAAAAACACGCACTCCTAAAAATTTAGCAGATTTTAAAAAATGTCTACAGGATATTTGTCAACATCTTAGCAAAGATATTGTTATTGAAGGAATTGCAGTATCCTGTCCTGGAAAGGTTGACAGTGAGAATGGGATTATATATTTTGGTGGGAGTTTACCTTATCTTCATGAATTTCAGATGCGTTCATATTTGAAAACGGAGACAGGACTTCCTATTTCTGTAATTAATGACGGAAAAGCAGCTGCACTTGCTGAAAAATGGAAAGGAAATTTGACAGATACTCCAAATGGAGTAGCCTTAGTTTTAGGTACAGGATTGGGAGGAGGAATTATTCTGAATCACCAATTACTTCAAGGCAGTCACTATCAAGCCGGTGAATTTAGTTTCTTCCTCCCAAATGATGAATTTTCAGATTTAGATCACTTAGCAGGAAAAAAATATTCGCCAGTTGGAATGATCGAAGCTGTTGCAACTCTACTAAGCTTGCCTGATAAAAAAGATGGAAAAAAGGTATTTGAGTACATTAATCAAGGTAATGGGCGAGCGTTGAAACCATTTCACCAATTCTGTGATTACCTAGCGCAATTCATCTATAATATGCAGGCTATTATTGATGTAGAGAGAGTAGTAATTGGAGGAGGAATCAGTGCGCAACCAATTGTAGTTGAGGAAATTAAAAACAGGTATAATAAATTGATTAGTGACTTGCCGTTTATTGGTCCTATGCTTACTCCTGTTGATATTCTCCCTTGTCAATTTGCGGGGGATGCAAATCTAATCGGGGCACTCTACCACCTTCTCTCTGAAAAGAACTCATCCGCATTATGAAATTGGTCATACAAATCCACATCTATTTTTTCATACAATAGTATCAATCTTTCGCAGTTTTTGACTGTTATTTGGTAGAAAAACAGACTATACTTATAGTAGAAAAAAGGCAGGGAGAATAAAGATGCGCAAGATTATTTTTTTAGACGTTGACGGGACCTTGGTAGACTACCACAATCGGATTCCAGAATCAGCTGTTCGGGCTATTCGACAAGCTCGTGAAAATGGGCACATGGTCTATGTCTGTACTGGTCGCAGTCGGGCAGAGATGCAGCCAGAATTGTGGGAAATTGGCCTGGACGGAATGATTGGTGGCAACGGCTCCTATGTAGAGCATCAGGGAAAGGTCGTTATGCACCAACTCATTTCTAAGGAAGATGCAAAAGCTGTTGTAGACTGGCTCCATGAACGAGGGCTAGAGTTTTACTTGGAAAGCAACAATGGCCTCTTTGCAAGTGAGAATTTCCGCGAACGAGCTCGCGAAACCATGAAAATTTATGCCATGAACAAGGGAAAAACAGCTGAGGAGGTCGCTAATCAAGAAGTAGAAGATGTTATGCATGGAATGGTATTTGATGGAGAATTGTACCGAAATGATTTGAATAAAATCAGTTTTGTACTCGATTCCTATCTGGATCATTTGGACTCCAAGGCGGCGTTTCCACAGTTAGTAGCTAATACCTGGGGAGGCCGCGGAGAAACAGCCCTTTTTGGAGATCTGGGTGTCAAAGATATTGACAAGGCACATGCGATTGATGTTTTGTTGGAACACCTTGGAGCTAAAAAAGAGGATACCATCGCATTTGGAGATGCTAAGATTGACATCCCTATGCTGGATTACTGTGCGATTGGTGTCGCTATGGGAAATGGCGGAGCGGAAATCTTGGCTATGGCTGATATGGTGACGGACGATGTAGAACATGACGGTCTCTATAATGCTTTCGAAAAATTGGGATTGTTAGAAAAACAGGAGGGGGTAATATGATTGGATTTGTAGCGGCTTGCTTGACAACTTTTGGATTTTTGCCACAGGTCATACAGGTAGTAAAAACGAAGGAAACTCAGGCTATTTCACTCGGAATGTATAGTATGTCTGTCACAGGTATCGGTCTATGGTTAATCCATGGCATTTTGATAGGAGATGCGGCACTCATCGTTGCGAATAGTATTTCCTTTGTTTTATCTGGTATTATTCTGTTCTATAAACTGCGTTACAAATAAGATTTTTAAACCGCTTGCAAAACGATTTGTAATCTGATAAGATAAGAGTAGGATTGTTACTGATAAGCAGGCAAAACCTAAGCAGATAGTGAATAGTCTGGCGACAGTCTTATTTGCTATGTGTTTAGGTTCTTTTTTATCAGTTGAATAAAGAGGCGGTAAAGTAGATGCAGATTGAAAAAGTTTATAACAACAATGTCATTCAAGCAATAGATCAGCAGGGCCGTGAGTTGATTGTCATGGGAAAAGGATTAGGTTTTCAGAAAAAAGCAGGGGAAGAATTAGACACCAGTAAAATCGAGAAAACCTTTGTGCTACAAAATGACTATCAACAATCAGATTTATCAAGTCTGTACCTGCAAATGGAGAGCAGTGAAGTGGAAGTAGTCAATGCCATTATCAATAGGGCAGAAGAAACTTTAGAAGTTCAGTTTGATTTGTCTTTGTATCTAGCCTTAGCAGACCATTTACATTTTGTATTTCAGCGATGCCGTGAAGGTATCTTTATTGAGAATCCGCTGTCTTGGGAAGTACGTAAGTTTTATCCGAAGGAATACCAAATTGGCTTAGAAGCCTTGCAGTTGGTGCAGGAACGTTTAGGCTTGGAACTAGGAAAGGGAGAGGCCTCGTCTATTGCTCTTCATCTGGTGAATGCTCAGAAAAATGGTGCATTTGGGAAAGAGACTCAAATCATCAGTAAGATTGTCACACAAATTTTAGATATTGTTCGCTTGCATTTTGGCTCTGTCAGCTATGAAGAAGATACAAGTTATCATCGATTTGTAACACATATCCAGTATTTTGCTCAACGTGTGGCCAATGGTGTTATAGAGGGGCAAAATGATGCCTTTCTGTATGAACAGGTAAAGGCTAACTATCCTGACTCGTTTGCTTGTACGACTAAGATTCGTCAGCATATTGCGGAGGTTTATCAATTTGAGATGTCAAAAGATGAACAAGTCTATTTGACTATTCATATCCAGCGTTTAAAAACAAGTTAGAAAAAAAGTCAAAAAAAACTTCAGAAAACGCTTGCAAAAAATTTTGCAATGTGTTATTATAATCTCAACAAAAGGATTGTTACTGGTAAGCAGGCAAAACCTAAATATATACAAGATACTCTTTTTGGCTTGGGTCAAGAGGTAGTGTTTGGTATATGTTTAGGTTTTTCTGTTTTTCCAGAAAAGAAAGGGGCCGGAAAATGGCAAAGGATTATACAGATTTAGCTACAGATATAGTAGCTCATGTCGGAGGAAAAGAAAACATCAGCAGTCTCAAGCACTGTGTGACTCGTCTTCGTTTTGGTCTCAAAGATGAGAGCAAGGCAGATACAGACTACTTGAAGGCGCGTGATGGTGTTGTGACAGTTGTACAAGCTGGTGGACAATACCAAGTCGTTATCGGTAACCATGTACCAGATGTTTATGCAGCGGTGCAAAAAGTTGCTGGGATTTCAGGGGACGGTGCTTTGGATATTGACGAAGGCGACGGACCGAAAGGAAATCTCTTTGAGAGGTTTGTTGATCTCCTATCTGGTATTTTTCAAGCTTTCCTAGGTCCTCTTGCAGCAGCAGGTATCATCAAAGGTATTGTTGCTATCATGGCTTCCAGAGGCATGACAAGTGATAACAGCGCAGTTTATGCAATCTTAAACGCAGCGGGCGACGGATTCTTCCAATATTTACCTTTGCTAGTTGCACTAACTTCAGCACGTAAATTCAAGATGAATGAATTTACTGCCCTAGCAATCGGTATGGCCTTGATCTACCCAACCTTACCGGGCTCACTTGCAACATTGAAGGAAGCTGGACTGGATAATGTGTTTGGTATTCCATTTGTTTTGCCAACAGCAGGTAGCTACTTGTCAACAGTTATTCCAGCTATTCTCGCAACTTGGGTGGCATCTATTATCGAGAAAAATATCCGTAAAGTCACACCAGATGTTGTCAAACTTTTTGTTGTCCCATTTGTGACCATTCTGGTGGCAGTTCCATTAACCTTCTTAGTGGTGGGTCCAGTTGCCAACTTTATCTCTGATATTCTATCTAATACCTTCACAGCTATCATGAATTTCAGCCCAATTCTTTACGGCTTGGTTCTTGGAGCAGCGTGGCAAGTTTTGGTTATGTTTGGAATGCACTGGGCAGTAGTACCATTGGCAATCATGCAAGTAGCTTCAAACGGTATGTCTGCAATTCTTGTTCCAGCCTTGCTTCCAAACTTTACTCAAACAGGTGTTCTTCTAGCTATTATGTTGAAGACAAAAGAATCCAAGGTGAAAACAGTTGCGATGCCTGCCTTTGTTTCATCCATCTTTGGTGTCACTGAGCCAGCTATTTACGGTGTTACTCTTCCAATGAAGACTCCATTCTTTATCTCATGTGCTGTTTCAGGTATAATCGGAGCTGCGATGATGTTCTTTAATGTGTTGGGCTATTCAATCGGAGGTATGGGGGTCTTCTTGTATCCATCGCTTGTTAATCCAACCAACGGAGATATGTCAGGAATGATTGCTGCAATCGGTTTAACAGTAGCAGCTATCGTCGCTTCATTTGCTATCCAAATGGCTCTTCCAGTTCCTTACTTGTACGGAGAGCCAACTGAAAAAAAGTCCGTTGAATCAACTAAGGAATCTATCCCAGAATTAAAAGAAATCAAGCAAGAAATTATTGCTAGTCCCCTGATTGGTAAGGTTGTGAAATTGGAAAATGTTCCAGATGCTGTATTTGCTTCAGGAGCTATGGGCAAAGGGATTGCAATTGATCCATTGGATGGCATCTTAGTCTCTCCAGCCAAGGCTGAAGTAACTCTTGTATTCCCAACTAAACATGCTATTGGTCTTCGTACTGAAAATGGAGCAGAGCTTCTTATCCATATTGGTATGGATACCGTTTCTCTTGCAGGTAAGGGATTTGAGTCCTTTGTCCAAGTAGGAGATGTGGTAGAAGCCGGTCAGAAACTACTAGAATTTGACCTCAACCAAATTAAAGCAGCTGATCTTCCGGTCATCACTCCAATTATCGTGACCAACACAGCTGACTACGAGGACATCTTGGTAACCCAAGAAAGCCAAATCAACAGTGGTGATTACCTGTTGACAACTGTGAAATAAAAATAGAGCGGTTGGCAATTGTGCCGACCGCTTTATTTTTGAATTTTATTTAGCGATTAAGAAACTCCTTATCTTGCTCCGGAATCCCATCTTCATCACTGCTATAGCGTTCTGCTGTCACGGTCAGCTGGTACTTGCTGCGCAGGTCTAGGATTTCCTGCATCATAGGGGAAGCATGGTGGATATCCAGAGCGGCTTGGTCCGTCCAACTATCAACCAAGAGGATGGAATGGGGATCGTCGAGCGGAGAAAAGTATTGGTAACGCAGGTTGCCAGCCTGTTGGCGAATGCGGTCCGCAATGCCACTAGCTTCCATTTCCTGAGCGAAGGCACGCGCATTGTCAGCTGGTCCAGTATAGTAGAGGTGCATGGTGATCATAATCTAAGATATAAAGGGCGTTATGCGGACACAGACAAAATAGAGTCTTTTAGTTTACTTTTAGTACTAGGCAATGAGCTGTAGGCAGTACTGAAGTACGGCAAAGCGAATTAACGAAGTAATAAAAGAAAAACTAAATGACGTAGGAAACAGAACGACGACGCAAGCGTCCAGTTCTCGTTTATCTTTTTGTCCCAGTCCGTAGCCCGTATTCAGTTCAACCAAATACGGAGGCCCTAGTCCTTTCTATTATTTATCAAAATTGGTGTAGGCCCTATTCTTCCGCAATTGTTTGCGGTAGTTGCTAGGGGTGGTGTGGTAGTATTGCTTGAACTGGCGGTTGAAGTTGGACAGGTTATTGAATCCAACTTCGGTGGCGATTTCTAGTACTGGTTTGAGGGTGTTAGTCAGGAGCTCGGTAGCGGCTCGCAGTCGGATTTGGATGATAAATTCCATACAGGAAGTTCCAGTTTGTTGCTTGAAGACTGTCATAAAGTGAGTTTTGGTATAGCCCATTCGGTCTGCCAGTTGTTCGATGGTTAAGTTGTCCGCATAGTGTTGCTGGATGTACTCAATCAACAACCGCAGTTTTTCATTCTTCCGATACATATCATCGGTATTTTTTCGGACAATGTAGCGGTGGCGGTAGAGCAGGTAGAAGAGGTCAAATAGTCGGCTCTTGAGTGGTAGTTCAAAGTAGGGTGGCTGGTGTCTGACCAATTCGAAAATGGTTAGTAAGCACTGTCTGATTTCTGCATAGCCTGGGTCTTGGGCTTGGATGCGTGGAACACACTTGAAGACATCCGTCTGCAGGGGTTGGAGATAGAGCATGCTGGTTTTGTCCAAGTGAGAAGCCCCCAGCATATCCAGATGAAAGAGGAGGGTATCGGTCTCGTGCCCCCGCTGTTCAATCGGGTGAATGGAATGCGGAGCATTGGGCCGAATAAGGATAATGTCGCCAGCCTGACTATTGAAATAATCGTAGTCGATATGGTAGCGAGCTGTCCCTCCGTAAACATAGTTGATTTCAAATTCATTGTGCCAATGAAAAAGAACATCAGGAATCCCGTTCATGACACTGGTGTGATAAAACTTGTAAGGCAATAATTGACTATCATAGTCAACTGCGTGTTTGAAGTTGTTATCCGTCAATGGTGGTTGCATACAATTCTCCAATTCGTAGGATAGTACCATTATAGCATATTATTTGAGAAGAAAAGGGTTTCAAATCTGTTTATACTATATTTATCAGAAAAAAGATAAGGGAGAAACTTATGTCACGATTTCCAAAAAATTTCCTCTGGGGAGGAGCTATTGCAGCCAACCAGGCAGAAGGTGCCTATAATGTAGACGGACGCGGTTTGGTCCAGACAGACGTTACAACAGGAGGTTCTGTTAACAGCCCTCGCTATACAACCTACATTGACAAGGATGGCAAGCCAGGCAAGTATGCTTCTATGGGGCATGCTGGCGGACATCTGCCAGAAGGGGCAACCTATGCAGTCCTAGAAGACCATTATTATCCAAACCACAAGGCTGTGGATTTCTATCACCGCTACAAAGAAGACATCAAGCTCTTCGCAGAAATGGGCTACTCTGTTTTCCGTTTGTCCATTTCATGGGCACGGATTTTTCCAAATGGTGATGATGCTGAGCCAAACCAAGCAGGTCTTGATTTCTATCGTTCTGTTTTTGAAGAATGCCGCAAGTATGGCATTGAGCCGCTGGTTTCCATTTGGCACTTTGATACACCGCTTAGCCTAGAACAACGTTTCGGTGGCTGGAAAAACCGCAAACTTGTTGATTTCTATGTCAAGTATGCGGAAACCATTTTCAAGGAATACAAGGGCCTTGTTAAATACTGGTTGACCTTCAATGAAATCAACGGTGGCATCATGTTCTTGGACCTCTTTGGTGATGACATGACGGACCAGGATTATCAAGATGCCTACCAAAGCCTCCACCACCAATTTGTTGCCTCTGCCAAGGCTGTTCAAATTGGGCATGAGATTGATCCAGAAAATAAAATTGGGAACATGATTTGTGGTATCACCTTCTACCCAGGCACCTGTGATCCAGCAGATATTCTTGCCAACCAACACGCTTGGGAGCAAAACATCTACTATTGTGGCGATGTGCAGGCCAAAGGAAAATACGGTACCTATGCCAAACGTCTCTGGGCAGAACACAATGTAGTAGTTGAAATGGCGGAGGATGATCTAGAAGTCCTGGCCAAAGGGAAAGTTGATATGTACACCTTCTCTTACTATATGTCTACCGTTGTGACGACTCATCAGACAGAGGATACCGTTTCTGGCAACTTCTCGGCAGGTGCCAAAAACCCTTACTTGACTTACTCTGACTGGGGCTGGGCACACGATCCGTCTGGACTCCAATACTACCTTGAAAAAATGTACGACCGCTATGAAATTCCACTCATGGTTGTGGAAAATGGCTTGGGAGCCTTTGATACGGTGGAAGAAGACGGCTCTATCCATGATGATTACCGCATCGACTACCATCGTGCCCATGTTAATGCCATGGCAGATGCTATTGCCAACGGCGTAGACTTGATTGCCTACACCACTTGGGGTTGTATCGACCTAGTGTCAGCAGGAACAGGTGAAATGCGGAAACGCTACGGCTTTATCTACGTGGATATGGACGATGCTGGAAATGGAACACTTGACCGAACACCAAAAGATTCATTCTATTGGTACAAGAAAGTCATTGCCAGCAATGGTGAAGATGTCGAATAAAGAAGACGGCTACTTGCCGTTTTTCTTTAAGGAAGGAGTACAACATGAGGATAGAACATGTAGCAATCTACACTCAGGATTTGGAAGGTATGCGTAATTTCTTTGAAACCTATTTCCATGCTCAATCGAATCAACTCTACCATAATCAGAAAACCAGTTTCAAATCCTATTTTCTTACCTTTGAAGACGGGGCTCGACTGGAAATTATGACCAGGGACGATGTGGTAGACAAACCAAGCCAGCTCAATCATCTAGGACTCATTCATTTAGCCTTTAGTCTAAGGAGTGAGGAAGCTGTGAATGAATTAACAGAGCGACTTGTTGCTGCAGGTTACCCACTTCTTAGTGGACCACGGGTGACTGGCGATGGCTACTACGAATCATGTGTGCTGGGATTTGAAGGTGTTCAAATTGAGTTAACAGTGTAAAGGAACCAAGTAATGTCAAAAAAACAATTTCCAAAAGGATTTCTTTGGGGTGGTGCAACAGCAGCCAATCAGTACGAAGGTGGTTGGAACTTGGGCGGTCGTGGTCCTGCCACATCCGATACCTATGTAGCAGTCGATCCCGACAAGCGTAAGGATATGAGCCACTTTGGTAAGCCTGTTTCGCGGACCGATGTGGAATTTGCCTTGGCAGACCAGGAAGGACTCTATCCAAAACGTTGGGGCTCTGATTTCTACCATCGTTATAAAGAAGATATTGCACTCTATGCGGAGATGGGCTTTAAAACCTTCCGACTTTCAATTGCTTGGCCACGTATTTTCCCGAAAGGTGATGAATTAGAGCCAAATGAAGAAGGCTTGGCATTCTACGACAAGGTCTTTGATGAACTCAATAAATACGGCATCGAACCCTTGGTGACCCTTTCGCATTATGAATTCCCAGTTCATCTGGTGACGGAATATGGCGGTTGGAAGAACCGCAAAGTGATTGACTTCTTCGTTCGCTATGCAGAAACAGTTTTCAATCGTTACAAGGGCAAGGTCAAGTATTGGCTAACCTTCAATGAAATCAATATCCTTGGTATGACTGGTTATTTATCAGGCGGCTTGCTATTTGAAGATGGTCAGTTGCACTTGGATGAAATGTACCAAGCAGTCCACTATCAGTTTGTCGCCTCTAGTTTAGCAACAAAAGTTGCTCATGAGATTGATCCAGAAAACAAGGTTGGTTGTATGCTGGCCCGTATGGAAGCCTATCCAGCAACCTGTCATCCAGATGATATGATGTACGCGCTACAAAAAGACCAATCTAACCTTTTTTACTCGGATGTTCAAGTGCGTGGGGAATATCCGCGTTACATGAATCGCTTCTTCAAGGAAAATAATATCACCATTCACTTTGAACCAGGCGATGAAGCGATTTTGAAACAATATCCCGTGGATTTTATGAGTTTTTCATACTACATGACTTCTGTTACCCGCCATCCAAATAATCAAACGCCAGAGCAAAAAGCGACAGCAGGAAACTTGATTCTAGGCGAAGCCAATCCATATCTGGAAGCCTCCGATTGGGGTTGGCAGATTGATCCTGTCGGCCTCCGTCTCACACTCAATAAACTCTACGACCGTTACCAAGTTCCTCTCTTCATTGTGGAAAATGGCCTAGGTGCCTTGGATACGGTTGAGAAGGATGGTTCCATTCACGATCATTATCGGATTGATTACCTTCGCAAACATGTGGAACAAATGTATGAAGCCATCGAAGATGGGGTAGAACTCATGGGTTACACCTGGTGGGGTTGTACGGACTTGGTTTCAGCTTCAACATCAGAAATGTCCAAACGATACGGTTTTGTTTATGTAGATGCGGATGACCAAGGAAATGGCAGCTTTGACCGTTCACGGAAGGATTCCTTCTTCTGGTATAAGGACCTTATCGCAAGTAATGGAGCAAGCATTTTGAATGACTAGGAGGTTCTATGGTAAAAACAATCTATTTGATGCGCCATGGGGAAACACTTTTTAACACCCAAGGTCGTGTACAGGGCGTTTGCGATTCTCCTTTGACGGAAAATGGCAGAGCGCAAGCACAGGCGGCTAAGAATTACTTTGCTGAGCAAGGTATCCAGTTTGGTGCAGTCTATTCTTCCACACAGGAACGTGCGACAGATACTGCCAAGATTGTGTCAGGTCAGGAGAATGTCCAGCAATTAAAAGGGCTCAAAGAAATGGATTTCGGCATTTTCGAAGCACAACCTGAAATGCTTTTGCCCAAGTTTCGAAGAGGAGCCAATTCATTTGAAGACCTCTTGGTGCCTTTCGGAGGTGAGGATATTCGTACAGTCGGACAACGAGTAGCTCAGACGGTAGAAGAGACGGTGTCAGGACAGGATGAAAAAACGGTGTTGGCTGTCAGTCATGGTGCAGCCATGTGGGGTTTTATGTTGCACCACAAAATCGAACTTCCAGCTGATTTCCGATTTAGCAACTGTGCCATTTGCCAGTTAGAATACGATGGGGACCAGATTCGCTTAGTCAAAGTAATCAATCCTGTCCTCAATCAAGTGATTGATTTGTAAGGAGGAGGAAAATGGCAACAAAATTGTACTTAATGCGCCATGGACAAACTCGGTTTAATCAACAGGGTCGGATTCAAGGGGCCTGCGATTCTCCCTTGACAGATTTGGGAAAAGAGCAAGCACTAGCTGCTCACCAGTATTTTCAAGAGCAAGGGATTGAGTTCGATAAAATCTATTCTTCAACCGAACGTGCCTGTGACACAGCTGAATTGGTTACAGGGAGGATGGACTATATTCGCTTGAAAGGCTTGAAAGAACAGGATTTTGGAGCTTTCGAGGGTCAACAGGAATATCTTAATCTACCTCTCCAAGGAGATATTGGCTACGGTGATTACTTTGTCACCTTTGGAGGAGAGTCTTATCAAGATGTCCGACAACGAATGGTCGAAACCATTGGGGGAATCATGGAAGAAGCTGACAATCAATCCGTTTTAGTGGTTAGTCATGGAGCTGCCATAGCCCAATTTTTCAGACAGGTATTGACAGATTATCCGCAAGTTCGGATGCGTAATTGTGCCATATTGAGCTTTGATTATGAGGATGGAAAGTATGACCTAGTCAGTGTCGTTGACCCTGTGAACAGAGAGATTCTTTATCAACAACAAAGCTAGGAAAAGGAGAAAAGATGACAGTAACAAAAGTATTTCCAGAAGGATTTTTATGGGGTGGTGCAACAGCTGCCAACCAATGTGAGGGTGCCTATGATGTGGACGGGCGTGGACTTGCCAATGTTGACGTAGTTCCAATTGGTGAAGACCGTGGTGCTATTATCACTGGTCGTAAGAAGATGTTTGATTTTGAGGATGGCTATTTCTACCCAGCCAAAGAGTCCATTGACATGTACCACCATTTCAAGGAGGATATTGCCCTCTTTGGTGAAATGGGCTTTAAGACCTATCGTCTATCCATCGCCTGGTCCCGTATTTTCCCTAAGGGAGACGAGCTAGAGCCGAACGAAAAAGGCTTGCGATTCTACGAAGACTTGTTTAAGGAGTGCCACAAGTACGGCATTGAGCCCCTTGTGACCATTACCCACTTTGACTGTCCAATGCACTTGATTGAGGCCTACGGTGGCTGGCGCAATCGTAAGATGCTTGAATTTTACGAACGCCTGTGCCGTACCCTCTTCACACGCTACAAGGGCTTGGTCAAATATTGGCTGACCTTCAACGAGATCAACATGATTCTCCATGCACCATTTATGGGGGCTGGTCTCTATTTTGAAGAAGGCGAAAATGTGGAACAGGTCAAATACCAAGCTGCCCACCACGAGCTTGTTGCCTCAGCCATTGCCACAAAATTGGCCCATGAAATTGACCCAGAAAACAAGGTTGGCTGTATGTTGGCCGCAGGTCAATACTACCCACACACCTGTCACCCACGTGATGTCTGGGAAGGTCTGCAAGAAGACCGTGAAAATTATTTCTTCATTGATGTTCAGGCGCGTGGCTATTATCCAAACTATGCCAAGAAGAAATGGGAACGTGCAGGCATTGAGATTGAAATGACCGACGAAGATCTAGCACTCCTGAAAGAGCATACGGTGGACTTCATTTCCTTCTCTTACTACTCTAGCCGTGTTGCATCTGGCGATCCAGCAGAGAAGGAAAAAACAGCAGGCAATATCTTTGCTTCCATTAAAAATCCTTACCTAGACGCATCGGAATGGGGCTGGCAGATTGACCCACTCGGTTTCCGCATTACCCTCAACTCTATCTGGGATCGCTACCAAAAGCCACTCTTTGTGGTGGAAAATGGTCTGGGAGCAGTTGACACGCCAGATGAAAATGGCTATGTGGAAGACGATTACCGTATCGACTACCTCCGTCAACACGTCTTAGCTATGCGCGACGCCATTGTCGAAGATGGTGTGGAGCTCTTGGGCTACACCACTTGGGGCTGTATTGACCTAGTTTCTGCTGGAACTGGCGAAATGAAAAAACGCTACGGTTTCATTTATGTTGACCGGGACAATGAGGGAAATGGCACTCTCAAACGCTCTAAGAAAAAATCATTTGATTGGTATAAAAAAGTCATCGCTACAAATGGAGCTGATGTGGAATAAAATATGAGAGACAGGTCTTCGGACTTGTCTTTTGTTATCGTTTCCACTATAATAAAAATTAGTTAACAATAAAGGAGTTTTGCATGAAATACATCGTAAACAACAGCAATGACCCAGCTTATAACATCGCCCTCGAAGCCTATGCCTTCAAGGAATTAACAGATATTGACGAGATTTTTATCCTTTGGATCAATGAGCCAGCCATCATTATCGGTAAGCACCAGAATGCTATTGAAGAAATTAACAAGGAATTCACAGACGAAAAAGGCATCCATGTTGTTCGCCGTCTGTCAGGTGGTGGCGCTGTCTATCATGACCTCAACAATCTCAACTATACCATTATATCTAATAAGGCAGACGAGGGAGCTTTTGACTTCAAAACCTTCTCCAAGCCTGTGATTGATACCCTAGCAACACTGGGTGTTGAGGCAAATTTCACCGGCCGTAATGACCTGGAAATTGACGGCAAGAAAATCTGTGGTAATGCCCAAGCCTATGCTAAAGGGCGCATGATGCACCACGGTTGCTTGCTCTTTGATGTGGATATGTCAGTCCTCGCAAGTGCCCTCAAGGTCAGCAAGGATAAAATCGAGTCCAAGGGGGTCAAGTCAGTCCGTGCCCGTGTGACCAACATCAACAACGAACTGCCAGAGAAGATGACCGTCTTGGAGTTCAAGGACGCCATTCTCAACCAGATGAAGCAAGAATACCCAGACATGGACGAGTACGTCTTGTCAGAAGATGACTTGGCTCGTATCCAAGAAATCCGTGATACCCAGTTTGCGACATGGGATTGGACCTACGGTCAAACACCAGAATACACAGTGGAGCGTAGCGTGCGTTACCCAGCTGGTAAAATCACAACCTACATCAAGGCTGAAAAATCTGTGATCGAATCTATCAAGATTTACGGAGACTTCTTCGGTATTGGTGATGTATCGGATATTGAAGATTTGCTGGTTGGCACTCGGTACGAGTACGTAGATGTCCTAGCGAAACTCCAAGAAATCGACACAACACACTATTTCTCACGCATGACAACAGAAGAAGTAGCAAAAGCAATTGTAGCTTAATCCATAGGGCTGCCCTTTGTTTGGGCAGTCTTTATTTTTTGTGAAAATGTTTTCGGAAAACTGTTTTCGCTTGCACATTTTCTATATTATGGTATAATTATTTTCTGTGAGTATCCCTCACTTACTCGTGGCTAGACCATGAGTCATTAGACCAAAAGGAGGAACATATCAATGGCTAAATACGAAATTCTTTATATTATTCGTCCAAACATTGAAGAAGAAGCTAAAAACGCTTTGGTAGCACGCTTTGACTCTATCTTGACTGACAACGGTGCAACTATCGTTGAATCAAAAGCATGGGAAAAACGTCGCCTTGCATACGAAATCAAAGATTTCCGCGAAGGTTTGTACCACATCGTTAACGTTGAAGCTAACAACGATGAAGCTCTTAAAGAGTTTGACCGTTTGTCAAAAATCAACGGCGACATTCTTCGTCACATGATTGTCAAACTTGACGCGTAAGAAGGTGTTGTATGATTAATAATGTAGTATTGGTTGGTCGTATGACCCGTGATGCAGAACTTCGTTATACTCCGTCTAATCAAGCTGTTGCGACTTTTACTTTGGCGGTTAACCGCAATTTTAAAAATCAAAACGGTGAGCGTGAAGCGGACTTTATCAACGTAGTCATTTGGCGTCAACAAGCTGAGAATTTGGCGAATTGGGCTAAGAAAGGTGCTCTGATTGGTGTTACAGGTCGTATCCAGACTCGTAGCTATGACAATCAGCAAGGGCAACGTGTCTACGTTACTGAGGTAGTTGCAGAAAGTTTCCAACTCTTGGAAAGCCGTACTGCCCGTGAAGGTCAAGGTGGAGGCTATTCAGCTGGCAACTCGTTTGCTGGAGGAAATGACTATAACTCGCCTTATCAAGCGCCTGCACAATCTACACCAAACTTCGCTCGAGAAGAAAGTCCATTTGGAACAAGTAATCCAATGGACATATCAGACGATGACCTACCATTCTAGGTCTGAAAATAATAATATAAAGGAGAACACACATGGCTCAACAACGTCGTGGCGGTTTCAAACGCCGTAAAAAAGTTGACTATATCGCAGCTAACAAAATTGAATATGTTGATTACAAAGATACTGAGCTTCTTAGCCGTTTCATTTCTGAACGTGGAAAAATCCTTCCACGCCGTGTAACTGGAACTTCAGCTAAAAACCAACGTAAAGTAACAACAGCTATCAAACGTGCTCGCGTTATGGCTCTTTTACCATTCGTAAACGAAGATTAGTAAAAAGACCCTGACGGGTCTTTTTAGCTTGTGCCCTAGAAACTGGAAAGGTGCAATCGCCCTGTGTGGCGATTTTTTCTTGCGCTCTAGAAATGTGAAAGGCGCAATAACAGTATGGACTGTTTCAGTAGATTGCATAGACAAGTGACATCGAATAAAGTTCTCGGGCGATTTGATAGCTGGACTGTATAGATAAACAAAGCGACTGGAATATTCCAATCGCTTTGTTTTATTATTGAACTGGGGACATGGCATTGCGAATGTTATATTTCTTTTTCAAGAGGTAGCGTGCACCGAAAGCAGCAGCTCCGATAAGAATAGTAACAAGCGGAGGGAGAACTGGGTTAAATGCGGCTGGAATTAGTGCTGCTAGAATGAAAACGACTGACCAAGCCAGCGTAGCAAGTCCGAGAAAAGCGATAGCTTTCAGCAATTTAGGACGTTGCCCAGTTTTAATTTGTTCTCTATAAACGAAATGGTACATCAAGTACATCCCTGCACCAACACCGAAACCGATGACAAATAAAGTTAATAGCCCATACTGTGCACCTTGGCCAAAAAGATTCATCAAACCATTGATACCAGCAATAATTGCAAGCATGAAAAGACTAGAATCTAGCCACATCAACCATGGATTTTCATTGTATTCCACTTGGTCTTTCTTTTCCTGTTCAGAAATTGTCTTACTAGCAGCCCACTCACTTGGTGCTCCATAGAGATTGCGGGCAGTCACGCCAGTTTTTTGCTTTTCAATGATAGTTGGTAAAATTTCTTCCAAGAGTTCTTTGATTTCGCTATCAGACTTTCCATCTTTAATCAGTTGGTTGGTCGCAATATGGATAAATTCTTGGTTCTTTTTTGTTAATCCGTTGATTTCTGTAAATGACATGTTAATCTCCTTAGGTTAAAACCATCTCTTACGGATGAAGTAGAAGGTAAGTGATAGGCTGATTGCAAATGCGAAGAGGATAATCCACCAAAAAGCATAGGGAATATCGTTAAAAGGAATGATGTTGTCCTTAAAGTTCATACCGTATGCAGAGAAGACCATGGTTGGGATAGAGAGAACGATTGTCACTAATGCCAAGGTTTTCATGATGGTATTCTGGTTGTTAGAAATGATAGAAGCAAAGGCATGGGTCATAGAGTTCAGGATGGAACCATAGATGTCTGCCATCTCAATGGCCTGTTGGGTTTCGACCAAGGTATCTTCAAGCAAATCCTCATCCTCTTCATACTTACGGAGTAGACGTGAGGAACTAGCAAGTTTTTTGACCAAACGCTCATTGGTTTTGAGGGAAGCCTTGAAGTAGACGATGGTTTTTTCCAATTCCATGAGTACAATTAATTCTTCATTTCGAGTAGCCTCATGGAGTTGCTTCTCAATCTCTTCGCTCTTTCTGTCAATGGTCCGTAGGGCTGACAAGTAGAGTTGAGCATTGCGGTAGAGAATTTGGAAAACGAAACGAGACTTCATGAAAGTGAAGAAATTCCGTAGACGACGATGGATAAACTGCTCAAACAGTGGCAGTGGTTCCAAACAAGTCGTGATAATCGCATCATCTGTTAGAATAATTCCCAAAGGAATAGTAATATAATATGTCTTGTTGTTTCGTTCTTCAAGAATTGGGACGTCGACCAGGATGAGTGTATAGTCATCTTCGACGGTGATACGAGAGGATTCTTCCGCATCGAGCGGTGCTCGCAGGTCAGCGATGTCAATCTTATAGTGTTCAGCCACTTCCATAGACTCGCTCTGGGAGGGGTTGACCAAATTAATCCAAGCCCCTGGTTCAAAGGTTTGGATTTCTTCTAAATCAGTCATGGTTGATAGAAAAATTTGTTTCATATCTTTGCCCTCCTTTTATCTTTGTTGCGTTAACGCAACCTCTATTATACCAAAAAATGTGCAGTTTCGGAAAGGTTTTATATAGAAATGTGTTATAATATGTAGACATTTAAGCGAATAAGTTGTACGGACTTTTCCTTGTTCCGTATACCATAGCTTATAGCCTCTTAAGAAAGGATTTGAACGCGTGCTAAAGCGTCGAGTTTTATACGGTTTCTTGACGTGAGATTTTCAAAACGATATTTTTTGAAAATCGAGCTAATACAAGATATAGGAATTGCCCATAGGCAGTTTCGTCTGGTGACGCGGAGTTAATCGACCGTCACCAGTTATCTTGTGAACGCACTTATATTAGAAAGGAATTGAACACGGGCTAATGATGTTGGTGTAATGAGGAAAACTGCGTTTTTCTTATTTCCCGATTGTAACAGTCTCCCAGACTGTTACAACGCCCTCTGTATCTTTAGAAAGGAATTGAATGCGTGCTAAAAGCGTCGAGTTTTTATACGGTTTCTTGACGTGAGATTTTCAAAACGATATTTTTTGAAAATCGAGCTAATACAAGATATAGGAATTGCCCATAGGCAGTTTCGTCTGGTGACGCGGAGTTAATCGACCGTCACCAGTTATCTTGTGAATGCACTTATATTAGAAAGGAAATGAACACGGGCTAAATGCGGTGTCAAAAAGATAAACTTCCTTGTGTCTTTCAGACACATCGTCAGTTTCCTATTTTGACTGTGCATTTGACGCCCTTTGTATCTTAAGTTATGCAAGAAAATATTGTGATTCATGGGGCGCGTGCCCATAATTTGAAAAATATTGATGTGACCATTCCGCGTGAGAAGTTGGTGGTGGTGACTGGTTTGTCGGGGTCTGGTAAGTCAAGTTTGGCTTTTGATACCTTGTATGCCGAGGGTCAACGTCGCTACGTAGAGTCTTTGTCTGCCTATGCTCGTCAGTTCTTGGGCAACATGGACAAACCTGATGTGGATTCCATCGAGGGTCTCAGCCCTGCTATTTCCATAGACCAAAAAACAACCTCGCGTAACCCGCGTTCGACGGTTGGAACGGCAACGGAAATCAATGACTATCTCCGCCTGCTTTATGCTCGGGTCGGTGTGCCTTACTGTATCAATGGGCACGGGGCGATTGCAGCTTCTTCGGTGGAGCAGATCGTCGATGAGGTCTTGGAATTGCCAGAACGCCAGCGTTTGCAGATCCTAGCTCCGATTGTGCGAAAGAAAAAAGGGCAGCACAAGACCATTTTTGAGAAAGTGCAGAAGGACGGCTACGTTCGGGTCCGTGTCAATGGCGATGTCTATGATGTGTCAGAAGTGCCTGAGTTGTCCAAGAGCAAGGCTCACAACATTGAAGTCGTGGTCGATCGGATTGTCATCAAAGAAGGCATTCGTTCGCGACTTTTTGACTCCATTGAGGCGGCCCTGCGGATTGCGGACGGCTATGTCATCATCGATACCATGGATGATAAGGAACTGCTTTTCTCCGAGTACTACGCCTGTCCAGTTTGTAGCTTTACGGTGCCTGAGTTGGAGCCTCGCCTCTTCTCTTTCAATGCTCCTTTTGGGTCTTGTAGCGACTGTGACGGTTTGGGCATGAAGCTGGAAGTGGATACAGATTTGATTGTCCCAGATGCCAGCAAGACCTTGCGTGAGGGTGCTTTGGCTCCTTGGAATCCAATCTCTTCCAACTACTACCCTCAGATGCTGGAGCAAGCTATGAACCATTTTGGTGTGGATATGGACAAGCCTTTCGAGGAATTGACGGAAGAGGAGAAGAACCTGATTTTCAACGGTTCTGACGGAAAAGAATTCCATTTCCATTATGAAAATGAGTTCGGTGGGGTCCGAGACATCGATATTCCATTCGAGGGCTTGATTACCAACATTAACCGCCGCTACCGTGAAACCAATAGTGATTATACACGGACAGTCATGAAGACTTACATGAATGAATTGACATGTGGGACCTGCCACGGCTATCGCCTCAATGACCAAGCCTTATCTGTCAAGGTCGGTGGTGAGAAGGGACTTCATATCGGGCAGTTGTCTGACTTGTCCGTAGCGGATCATCTGGAAGTCATTGAAAATCTGACCTTGTCTGAAAATGAAGCCACCATTGCGACACCGATTGTCAAGGAAATCAAGGACCGCCTGTCCTTCCTTAATAACGTTGGTCTCAACTATCTAACTCTTTCACGAGCAGCAGGAACCCTTTCTGGTGGTGAGAGTCAGCGGATTCGTCTGGCGACTCAGATTGGCTCTAACCTGTCTGGTGTTCTTTACATCTTGGATGAGCCATCGATTGGTTTGCACCAGCGGGACAATGACCGTCTGATTGCTAGTCTCAAAAAGATGCGTGATTTGGGCAATACCTTGATTGTGGTGGAGCATGATGAGGACACCATGCGGGAGGCGGACTGGTTGATTGACATTGGTCCAGGTGCGGGTGTCTTTGGCGGAGAAATCGTGGCTTCTGGAACGCCTGCCCAAGTAGCTAAAAACAAGAAATCCATCACAGGTCAATACCTGTCTGGCAAACGTGAAATTCCGGTGCCTCTCGAACGCCGTGTCGGAAATGGTCGTTTCCTGGAGGTAACAGGTGCCAAGGAAAACAACCTGCAAGATGTAACGGTTCGTTTCCCACTCGGAAAATTTGTTGCGGTGACAGGGGTATCTGGCTCTGGTAAGTCAACTCTGGTCAACTCCATTTTGAAAAAAGCCATTGCTCAGAAGCTCAATCGCAATTCGGACAAGCCAGGCAAGTTCAAATCCATTTCAGGAATTGAACACTTGGACCGCCTGATTGATATTGACCAAAGCCCGATTGGACGGACACCGCGTTCCAACCCAGCTACCTACACAGGTGTCTTTGACGATATTCGTGACCTCTTTGCCCAGACCAATGAAGCGAAAATCCGTGGCTACAAGAAGGGGCGATTCTCCTTTAACGTCAAAGGTGGTCGTTGCGAAGCCTGCTCTGGTGACGGGATTATCAAGATTGAAATGCACTTCCTGCCAGATGTTTTTGTACCTTGTGAAGTTTGTCATGGCCACCGCTACAACTCGGAAACCTTGGAAGTACACTACAAGGAGAAAAATATTGCTCAGGTCCTTGATATGACGGTCAATGATGCGGTGGAATTCTTTAAACATATTCCAAAAATTGAACGGAAGCTCCGCACCATTCAAGATGTGGGCTTGGGTTATGTTACTCTTGGACAACCTGCGACAACCCTGTCAGGTGGTGAAGCCCAACGGATGAAATTGGCATCTGAACTTCACAAGCGATCAACTGGTAAGTCTTTGTATATCTTGGATGAGCCAACGACAGGGCTGCATACCGAAGACATTGCTCAATTGTTAAAAGTTTTAGCTCGTTTTGTTGATGACGGCAACACTGTCCTTGTCATTGAGCACAATCTGGATGTGATTAAGACAGCAGACCACATTATCGACATGGGACCAGAAGGCGGTGTCGGTGGCGGTACCGTTGTCGCGACAGGAACACCAGAAGAAGTGGCGGATAACCCAGCCAGCTTTACAGGCCAGTATTTGAAAACGAAGTTGAAGTAAAAAGTCGCTCTGGCGGCTTTTTCTCTATCTGCTAGAAAGAATTGGTATTTGTCTGTATTTCTGCTATAATAGTTAAAAAATCATTGGAGGAATAGGATGCAAAAAAGACTTGAAAAATTCGAAGAAAAATTAGCTCAATCAACTGTTGATGGAATCTTGGTGACTGGTCAAAACAATATTTACTACCTAACTGGTTTTTGGGGAACGGAGGCGACAGTCTTCATCAGTGGCAAGCGTCGCTTGTTTGTGACTGATTCGCGTTATACTTTGATAGCCAAGGCATCAGTAAAAGGTTTTGATATTATTGAGAGTCGTTTTGCCCTTGAAGAGATTGCAAAGGTGATTAAGGAAGATGGACTTGAAACCATTGGTTTTGATAGCGAGGTGACCTATGGTTTCTATCAAAGTCTGACCAGCATTTTTGAAGGTTATCAACTAGTTGCTATGTCAAACTTTATCGAAGACTTGCGCATGATTAAGGATGAGAAAGAAATTGCGACCATTCGCCGTGCATGTCAAATTTCGGATCAGGCTTTTATTGATGTTCTTGACTTTATCAAACCAGGTCAGACGACTGAGATGGACGTCAATCATTTCCTTGACCACCGCATGCGTCAACTCGGTGCAGAAGGGGCATCATTTGAGTTCATCGTGGCATCTGGCTACCGCTCTGCTATGCCTCATGGAAGAGCGTCTGAAAAGGTTATCCAAACGGGTGAGACCTTGACGCTGGATTTTGGTTGCTATTACCAGCATTATGTCAGCGATATGACACGGACCATCCATATCGGTCATGTGACTGATCAAGAGCGTGAGATTTACGATGTGGTCTTGCGTGCCAATAAGGCTTTAATTGAGCAGGCCAAAGAAGGCGTCACCTACCGCGAGTTTGATGCTATTCCTCGTGAGATTATCAATGCGGCGGGTTACGGAGCCAACTTTACACACGGCATCGGTCACGGTATCGGCTTGGATATTCATGAATATCCGTATTTTGGAAAATCTGACGAGACTATCAAGGCAGGTATGGTCTTGACGGATGAGCCTGGTATCTATTTGGATGACAAATATGGTGTCCGTATCGAAGATGACCTATTGATTACGGAAAACGGTTGTGAAGTCTTGACATTAGCACCCAAGGAATTGATTGTCATTTGAGAAATTTGACAGTTTGTGGTAGAATAAAACGAATAAATAAAATTTGAAGAGGTATTCAATACAATGATTGAAGCAAGTAAACTTAGAGCAGGTATGACCTTCGAAGCTGAAGGTAAATTGATTAAAGTTTTGGATGCAAGCCACCACAAACCAGGTAAAGGAAACACCATCATGCGTATGAAATTGCGTGATGTACGTACAGGTTCAACCTTCGATACAACTTACCGTCCAGATGAAAAATTTGAACAAGCTATTATCGAAACAGTTCCAGCACAGTACCTTTACCAAATGGATGACACAGCTTATTTCATGAATACTGAGACTTACGATCAGTATGAAATTCCAGTAGCGACCATCAAAGAAGAATTGCTCTATATCTTGGAGAATTCCGATGTGAAGATCCAGTTCTACGGAACAGAAGTGATCGGTGTTACTGTACCAACAACTGTTGAATTGGTCGTTGCAGAAACACAACCATCTATCAAAGGTGCGACTGTTACAGGTTCAGGTAAACCAGCTACGATGGAAACAGGTCTTGTCGTCAACGTACCAGACTTTATCGAAGCAGGTCAAAAACTCGTTATCAACACAGCAGAAGGAACTTACGTATCACGTGCTTAATCGTTTCCTCTTAAGAAAGGAGAGCCTATGACAACAGAATATCAAGGCGAGATTGTTATCGCACCTCGCGTCCTTGAAGTAATTACAGGCATTGCTGCAGCGAAAGTTGATGGAGTACATTCCCTTCAAAATAAGCGTGTAGCAGACAGTTGGTCAAAAACATCGTTAAATAAAGGTGTTTATCTTGAAACTGACGAGGAAGGTCGAGTGACTGCGGATATTTACGTCTATCTAGAATATGGTGTAAATGTTCCTGCCGTATCAATGGACATCCAGCGTGCAGTCAAGACAGCAGTTTACAACTATGCAGAAGTTCAAGTGGCTGCGGTTAATATCCATGTCAGCGGCATTGTTCCTGATAAAACACCAAAACCAGCATTGAAAGATTTATTCGGAGAGGATTTCCTTGATGAAGAATAACAGACATGCCCTGCGTAAGTGCGCTTTGCAGGCAATCGTATCACTTGAATTTGGTCAAGAACCTGTTCAGGCAGCTCAGTTTTCTTATCTTTATGATAGAGAGGAAGAGCAAGAAGGAGTTGAAATTCCGCTCTTTCTCCTTAACCTTGTCAATGGTGTCGCAGACTATCGTGATGACTTGGATAAGGAGTTATCTAGCCGATTAAAAGCAGGATGGACCTTAGACCGTTTAACCTTGATTGACAAGAATATCATGCGACTAGGTCTATTTGAAATCTTACATTTCGAAGAAACGCCAGACCGTGTTGCTGTTAACGAGGCTATTGAATTGGCTAAAGAATTTTCTGATGAATCTTCAGCTAAGTTTGTCAATGGAGTTTTGAGCCAGTTTATTAAAGAAGAAGCCTGATGAGCTTCTTTTTTACTTGAGAAACAAGAGAATGTATCATAAAAAAACTGTACCTAATTTTTATTAGGCACAGCTTTTTTTATATACTAGCTCCTGCTAGTAGGCTAATCGGCAGGATATAGTCAGTTTTTGTCAGTTTTTTTCCTTCGATTTTATCAACCAACAGTTCAACCAGCAGTCTAGCTATTTCGGTTAATGGTTGCTTGATGGTTGTCAATTGAGGATAGTAGTTTTCGATGAAACTTGTTCCATCATAACCAATCAATTTAATATCTTCTGGAATAGACAGTTTCAATGAACGAATGACGTTCCATACCAGCATAGCCGTTGCATCGCCAGATACAAAGATACCATCTGGTTTTTGTTTTTCAAGAATGGCTCGGATTTCCATCTCCTTGCGCACAGGTGAGAAATCACTGGAGATATGAAAAACTTCGGCTTTGTTCAAAATAGATGTGAAACCTACTTGGCGAAGGCCGGTAGGTGAATTGGAATCATCGTTTCCGGTAATCATTAATGGATTGTGACATCCCGCTTTTTGTAAGGTTTGGGCAGCTAATACCCCGCCAGCAAAATTATCGGAAGAGACAATGGGAATGGAAGGAGAGAGGTTGCGGTCAAAAGCGATAATTGGAGCTACGACACGGTCGTAGTCTTGGATACCGAGATTGTGACTGCCCGAGATAATCCCATCTACTTGGTTAGCTGCTAACATTTCCAGATACTCACGTTCCTTATCGGACTCGTGCTGGCTATTGCAAATAATGGTTTTATAGCCTCGATCAAAAAGCTCTTTTTCTAAATGGCTAATCAATTCAGAATAAAAAATATTGTTTATTGTTGGGAAGATGAGACCAACTAATTTTGCAGATTTACCTTGTAAACTACGAGCTAAATTATTAGGTTTGTAGCCTAGTTCACGCATAGCCTCTTCGACATTGCGAATGGTTTTTTCAGATAGGTATCCTTTTTTATTGATAACGCGCGAGACAGTTGTTGGGCTGACCCCAGCTAACTGTGCGACATCAGTTAGTTTTGCGACCATAATCTAAATGGTAGTAGGTTCCGGTCGGATTACCAGTCGTAATGACGATACCAGACTGATCCGCATCAGGGAAGACACGACCAGAAAATACTTTCTCTCCTTTATTGATAAAGATTTCAAAGACAGATTTGTCGATGAAGATATTGGCTGTAAGAGCTCCTGGAGAAATCTCGCAAGAGCGACTTGTACCGAAATCGAGTGCGAATGGCTGACCACAGTTGCCACGGTCTAATGTAATCTGGCCTTGTTCAGTGTCTACAGACAAGACCAAGCCTTTTTCTTCTTCATTTGCGAACAATACGATTTCATGCTTCGTGCCCGCTGAAAAATCAAGTTCTAATTCGTAAACATTATTGGTTTCTTTTTGGGCTGAAAATGGCTGAGCTTCTTTACGAAGACTGGTAATAGCATCGACTGGATATTGGTAGAGCTTACCGTCCTTGATGGTTAATTCTTTAACCAATGACAGACAGCCTTGGTAGTCATAAGCATCGGTTGGATATTCCACATCTGGAAGAGCCAACCAGCTAACAGATAGAGTTCGACCGTCTGGTGCATTAAAGGCCTGGGTTGCATAGCACTCAAAACCATAGTCCAGATTGATCAATTCACTCGGTTCGACAATGCTTGCTGTTTCAGGATTGAAACTCTGACCAATCTTATACATATTTGGATAGATATTGCCATAGTCCAATACTTCTTTGTCCAAGCCTTGTGGACAGTAGAGAAGGATGGGTTGCTCACCAACGAACGCTATATTTGGGCATTCCATCATATAAGCGGTCATATCATTGGCAAAATCTAGGTCACCAACATAGGACCAGTTGAGGTAGTCGTTATTTTCAGCTTTATAAAGTTTGACAATTCCCTTTTTATCCAGATTTTGTCCACCGACAATAGCGTAATATTGCCCTTTATAGTTGAAAATTTGTGGATCACGGAAATGGTCCGTGGTATCTTCTGGTTGCTCAATCAAGACTTTATCAATCTTTTCAATCTTACCATCTTTATCCATCAAGGCACCGATTTGGTATGGATGGCGAACCCAATTTTCATCGCGGACATTTCCAGTATAGAAGAGGAAGAGCTTGTCGCCAAATTCCATGGCAGATCCAGAGTAGGCACCGTGGCTATCAAGTGGTGTATCTGGGTACATAACCGTACCAGTTTCTTCAAAATGGACCAAATCCGTTGACTCTGTATGGACCCAAGATTTTAATCCGTGCGCAGCACCGAATGGGAAGTATTGGTAAAAAAGCGTCCACTTTCCATTAAAATAAGAAAATCCATTTGGATCATTCAACAGTCCATGTGGTGTTTCAATGTGGAAATTTGTCCTCCAAGGTGAACTCTCTGTATTCTTCTTTATTTTTTCAATATATTCGGGTGTCCAGTCAGCATAAGCCCTGTAACGCTCCTCTGTTGTAAATGCCATAATTTTCTCCAAATTTTCTAGTTTTTCATTAATATAGTAAACGTTTTCTTGTAAAAAATCAAGCTTTAACAATGTTTTTAAGAAATTCAAAAAAAAATGTGATAAACGTTTGACATATTTTATAAAAGTGATATAATAAAACCATCGAAAGTTTGAAAACACTTTCAAAAAATAAAAAAATATTTAATAAGGAGATTTTTGCAAGATGAATAATATAGAAATTGCAAAAAAAGTCATTGACGCCCTTGGTGGACGTGAGAACGTACGCAGTGTTGCCCACTGTGCGACTCGCCTTCGTGTCATGGTTGTTGATGAAGGAAAAATCGACAAGGATACAGTCGAAGACATCGAAAAAGTACAAGGTGCTTTCTTCAACTCTGGTCAATACCAAATCATCTTTGGTACTGGTACAGTAAACAAAATCTACGATGAAGTGGTTGCCCTTGGTTTGCCAACAGCGACTACTGGTGAGCAAAAAGCTGAAGCTGCTAAGCAAGGTAATGCTTTCCAACGTGCTATCCGTACTTTCGGTGACGTATTCGTTCCAATCATTCCTGCTATCGTAGCAACTGGCCTTTTCATGGGTCTTCGTGGTCTTCTTGGAGCTCTTGGTTATACTCTTCCAGAAGATTTGAACGTTTACTCACAAATCTTGACAGATACAGCATTCATCGTATTGCCAGCCTTGGTAGTATGGTCGACCTTCCGTGTATTCGGTGGTAACCAAACAATCGGTATCGTTCTTGGTATGATGCTCATTGCGGGTCAGTTGCCAAACGCTTGGGTTGTAGCATCAGGTGGCGATGTGAAACCAACTATCTTCTTCGGTTTCATCCCAGTTGTAGGTTTGCAAGGTTCAGTATTGCCAGCCTTCATCATCGGTTTGATTGGTGCTAAATTTGAAAAGGCTGTCCGCAAGGTTGTTCCAGAAGTTCTTGACCTCTTGGTAACGCCATTCGTGACCTTGTTTGTAATGTCTATTCTTGGCTTGTTTGTCATTGGTCCAGTCTTCCACGTGGTTGAAAACTATATCTTGGCTGGTACACAAGCTATCTTGAACTTGCCAATGGGTCTTGGTGGTCTCCTTATCGGTGGTGTTCACCAAGTTATCGTTGTATCAGGTGTTCACCATATCTTCAACTTCTTGGAAGCTCAATTGGTAGCAAACACTGGTGCTAACCCATTCAACGCTATCATCACTGCAGCTATGACAGCACAAGGTGCTGCTACAGTAGCGGTTGGTGTGAAAACTAAAAATCCTAAATTGAAAGCTCTTGCTTTCCCAGCAGCTCTTTCTGCCTTCCTCGGTATTACTGAGCCAGCTATCTTCGGTGTTAACTTGCGTTTCCGCAAACCATTCCTTCTTTCATTGGTTGCTGGTGCCATCGGTGGTGCTGTAGCATCTCTTCTTGGTCTTGCCGGTACAGGTATGGGTGTTACTATCATCCCAGGTTTGACACTTTACGCAGGTAATGGTCAAATTCTTCCATACATCCTTATGGTTGCTGTATCATTTGCTCTTGGTTTTGCTCTTACTTACCTCTTCGGTTATGAAGATGAGGAGAAAGAAGTAAAAAAGCCTAGTACTTCAGCACAAGAAACAGCTGAAACGCTTGAAGAAGCAGAAACAGGACTTGTAGCTGAAGAAACTCTTGTATCTCCACTTTCAGGTGATGTTGTTGCCCTTGAAAATGTTAATGACCCAGTCTTCTCATCAGGAGCTATGGGTAAAGGTTTGGCTGTTAAACCGTCTGAGGGTGTTGTTTACGCTCCAGCAGATGCAGAAGTAACAATTGCTTTTGAAACAGGCCATGCTTACGGCTTGAAAACAGCGTCTGGTGCTGAACTTTTAATTCACATCGGTATTGATACTGTATCAATGAACGGTAACGGATTTGAAAAATTAGTAGCAGCTGGCGATAAAGTAAAAGCTGGTACTCCGATTGCTAAATTTGATGCAGCTAAGATTGCTGAAGCAGGTCTTGATGATACAACCATGATCATCGTGACCAACACAGCTGATTTTGCAGAAGTATCTCCACTTGCAGAGGGAACAATCGCTCACGGTGTAGAGTTCTTGAAAGTAGCTAAGTAATCTTATATAAAATCGATTTGTAGAGCATGACTCTACTACATAACTAACAGGAAAAAGGCTTTCAGCCTTTTTCTTCTGTTTGCTTATATGTTATAATAAAAGTGATAAAAATTTTGGAGACAATCAAATGACAAAATTATATGGTAGCTTAGAAGCTGGTGGTACAAAGTTTGTTTGTGCAGTAGGCGATGAGAACTTTCAAGTTGTTGAAAAAACGCAATTTCCAACGACAACTCCTTATGAAACGATTGAGAGAACGGTTGAATTCTTCAAGCGCTATGAAGATCGTTTGGCAGGTATTGCGATAGGTTCTTTCGGTCCAATTGATATTGATCAAAACTCACAGACTTATGGTTATATCACTTCGACACCAAAACCACACTGGTCAAATATTGATTTACTTGGTCTGATTGCTAAGGAATTTAACATTCCATTCTACTTCACGACAGATGTGAATTCATCAGCTTTTGGTGAAACATTGGTTCGTAAAGGGGTAAAGAGCTTAGTTTACTATACAATCGGTACAGGTATTGGTGCAGGTGCTATTCAGAATGGTGAGTTTATCGGTGGCTTGGGTCATACCGAAGCGGGTCATACTTACGTTGCCCTACACCCTTACGATGTAAAACATGAATTTAAAGGGATGTGTCCATTCCACAATGGGTGTTTGGAAGGCTTAGCTGCGGGTCCTTCTCTTGAAGGCCGTACAGGTATTCGTGGTGAATTGATCGAGTTAAATTCAGACGTTTGGGATGTGCAGGCTTACTACATTGCTCAAGCAGCAGTACAGGCAACCTTGCTTTATCGTCCACAAGTAATTGTATTTGGTGGAGGAGTTATGGCTCAAGAGCACATGCTTAATCGTGTACGTGAGAAGTTTGTCGGTTTGATGAACGATTATCTCCCAACACCAGATGTCAAAGAATATATCGTAACGCCAGCTGTTGCTGAAAATGGTTCTGCAACTCTTGGAAACTTTGCTTTGGCAAAACAGGTATCAGAAAAGTAATATAAAAAGTTAGGGACTAGAAATAATCCCTAACTTTTTTCTTATTCTGTAAAAATACTCGTTCTATAATCATCGGTAAGTTTTAGATAGGCATCGTGTAACAATCCTTTTAATTCAGAAACTTTCGTATTTTCTGTTGTAAAATTACCTGCTGCAATATCGGCTAGGACAGCTTGATCCATCAATTCTTGCAATTGCTCATAGTTGGCTACCGTGAGTTCCTGCCCATCATAGTTGATGGTAACAGGTTTTAGGAAAGCAAGTTTTTGGACGCGTTCTTGGTACATCGCTTTCTTGAAAGTCTTATAATCGCCATTGTATTCAGGGAGAATATTGGCAAAGATGAGTGAATCAGGAACGACATCGCTATCTGCTTGTTTGTATTGGTTAGACATGTAAGGTACCATGCCATTTTCATATCCTTTTTCAGCTAGAAGTTCAAATGCTGTACGTCGAAAAGAAAGATCACCAGGAACACGCTCGGTTGTTGCGGTAGCCCAGATAGGAGCAAAGAGACTTAGTTTGTGATAGCCGTTGTTCATCACCTCTTCAGGATTATCAGGGTCTCGTTCAATGCGATTTGCAGATTCACGACGGACGGTCACATCATTATCAACAAGGTCATCAACAGTTTTTAGCTCGATGCTATTCCATTCTTCATCTGTGAAATCACGTTTAAGGTTTACTCCGTAAGGTCCATACTCTTCCGCACCTGGGATGAGTTTTTCTTTCGTTTCTAACTTGTGAAACCATTGGCGTTGAGTATCTTTATCCTGTTTTAAAATAGCTGTACCTTCGGCGTATTCTAATGTGTAGATGAGATCGAATAAGCCCTGCATATATTGTTGTAAATCTGTTGAATTTTGGAAGCGTTCAGGACTAACATTGTGGTAGCGAGTGCCAGTATAACCTGAATAATCAGATAGAGAATTAAAGCCGATGATTGGGTAGTCGACGCGGTCTGGTGCTTGTAACATTCCTTCAGGAAATGCTTCAAGTTGCATGCCAGCTCTTCGGTTATGACCGAGTAAGAATTTATCATAATCAAATGCGTGAACCATCTCGTGCGTGAGTGTTACGGCGCCATCTGTTCCGAGTAATGGTGTGATGACAAAGTTGACTTCCTGTCTCCAAGCATAAGCACCGGCCCAAGTGAGTTCAGGAAGGAAGTAGGTTCCAGAAGGACCGAAAACCTCTTGAATGGCAGCTGTTGTCTCAGCGCTAGCGTCATTTTGCATTTTCTCAACAAATTCAGGAGTGAGTTTGCCTGTATCGGAATACCAAACACCTTTCCAAGCGTAAGAAGAGGCGTCGTAGGCGTAATTTCCGTGTCCTCCCTATACTGGCTGGAAGTAGAGTAAGGTATGCTTATGATAATCAGGCAGGATACGGTACCACATGTCGTAATGAGCACGATACAACTCGGCATCTGCCAGGATTTGTTCTTTTATTTTGGAGAGTTCGGCCTGATAGACTTCGGGATTGCTTAGTTTTAGAGATTGATCAATGTAACGATCGTAGGAACTAAAGATGAGATTTGATAGGTTTGAAATGATGTAAACATTGTCCTCGCTCGTTGTTAATAGTGGAAGCAACATATTTGGATAGGTATCGCGGATACGAGGCGTAATCACTTCTTCAGGGATTTGAGGATCTTTTAATCGCTCATAGACATTTAGTCTGCTGTTGTCTTCATCGCTAAGAACGGTAGATTTAGTCTCTACGATAAAGGCATCTGTCGTTTGTTTGAACCAATCGTTATCAGACATTTCAGGTAAAAAGATTTCTCGATAGGCTTCAAGGAAATCAGTCAGGGAAGCCTTGTCTGTGACAGATGCAAAGTTCTCTGCATAGGAAAAATAACTTCTTTGCGGACTGTAACTCTGGTAGTCATTTTGTCCAAAAGTTATGAGAGCATCTAGTGAATCCGCTTCTCCTCCGAAGAAATCCGTATGGAACATTGTTAATTCCTTGCTATTAATTTCTCCGTAATCAATATCATACCATCTATCGAGGTAGGCTAAACTGAGTAAGATAATTTCTTTATTCTCTTCGATGGTACGAATGGTTTGTGTGACTGATTCTGGATCATCTAGTTTAACAGACTCATCATTTATTAACGCTTTTTTTAGATAGTCACGAATATTTGTCTTAACTTTGTTAAATGGTTCTTCTAGATATAGACGGTCCATTTGCTGCTCTTGATTTTCTGTAATGGAGAGAGCAGTATACATATTTTCAGAACGAAATTCAACCGCTTGTAGGCTTGGAACTACCTTGTCTAGAATGTCAGAGTAGTCCTGTAATGTTTGGAGAGGTGAATAAGTAACTCCCCAATCTGCTACTTGGTAGTAAGCACGTTTATCTTTGTTTTCTGTATATTGGAGTGGGAAAAATAAGATGCTGCCATCTTCAAAGTGAGCTAGGAGTGTATTGATGTTTTCCTCTCTTCCCTGTATGTCAGAAATAATGGTTTTGTCGGCCATGGGGACAAGGCTGATCATTTTACTACTGGCCAATTTGTGGTCTGCGCCCATATTGTTGGCAGCCTTTCTTAGTTGCTGGTTGTCGCTTGTTGGATCTAATTTTTTTAGATTGAAGAGCAAGGTTTCATTATTTATAGCACTATCGGTACTATCTTGCTGCTGAGATGATGCAGTTGTGGAAGAGCTCTCTTTATTCTCGGTAGATTGCGGACCTATATCCTTGTCAGTGACATAGCCTACATACTGATACTGCTTTATGTTACTTGGATCAGGAAGTTGGTCTCCGATTTTTAGCTGATGAACCTGATTGTAGCCTGCAAGTAAATTGCTTTCTAGAGCCTGGATGCTCTGGATCGGTAGAACAGAACCAGTGGCGGTCAGAAGAAGGATGGATGAAATAATCCTTTTCTTTTTGCCTTTTCCGGCCAAACTTATTCCTAGAACTAGAAGAAGTCCCCCTCCAATCGTTAATAGATTAATCCCAGTCTCCCCTGTAGCTGGAAGAATCCCAAATATTTTTTTAGGTTCGGTCTTGTAGATGAGATAGATTGTTTGATTTTCCGTCGCTGTTTCTTTGGAAGGTGAGACAGTTTTCAGCTTAGATAAGACAGAATCCTTCTCTGAACTTGTTAGTTCATCTTGTGCAATATAGTGATATTGAACAGATACCGTCGATGCATCATTTGCGTAAACTATAGGAGGCTGGCTTCCCCATAGGCTACTCACTATGGCCACTGTAGTACTAGATATGGCTAGTTGTTTAAGAGCGATTTTCTTGGTATACATTTTCCTCTCCTTTTTACATATTTACTTGTACAATCAGATTATACTACTTGTAAGAAGAAAAAAATGCCAAATCGTTCACATTTTTGGGGCAATAGTACATATTTTTTTAAAATTTTAAATGGTATATTTTTACTAGAGATAGAGGATGGTATCCTGGAATTTATTTTAGTAATTAGCATCTTAACCATACACTTTTTGGTAATATAATATTACTGTGTAGAAATTTTTCCAGATTTGTTTGTTTTATTGTGTTTTTATCTAAGAATACTGTGTATCCTAGGGGCAAACCTTGAAAATTGACTGGTTTTCTGCTACAATATATTATCGACTAAAACTGAAATAGGATGAATGATATGGTAACAAATGTACTTCGTTCTCTCATTGAAAATGATAAGGGAGAGCTAAGAAAACTTGAGAAAATGGCAGACAAGGTCTTCTCGTATGCCGATGAAATGGAAGCGCTGACTGATGAACAGTTGCAAGCTAAGACAGCAGAATTTAAGGAGCGATACAATAACGGCGAATCTCTCGACGATCTTTTGTACGAAGCTTATGCGGTAGTCCGTGAAGGAGCTCGACGTGTATTGGGGCTCTATCCCTACAAGGTTCAGGTTATGGGAGGAATCGTTCTTCACAACGGTGACGTTCCAGAAATGCGTACAGGTGAAGGTAAGACTCTGACTGCAACGATGCCTGTTTATTTGAATGCCTTGTCTGGTCAAGGTGTTCACGTAGTGACGGTTAACGAGTATCTTTCTACTCGTGATGCGACTGAAATGGGTGAATTGTACTCATGGCTTGGTCTATCAGTTGGTATCAACTTAGCTGCTAAATCCCCCTTGGAAAAACGTGAGGCTTATAACTGCGATATTACTTATTCGACCAACTCAGAGATTGGTTTTGACTACCTCCGAGACAATATGGTTGTGCGCGCAGAGGACATGGTTCAACGTCCTCTCAATTACGCCTTGGTCGATGAAGTTGACTCAATCTTGATTGACGAAGCTCGTACGCCGTTGATTGTATCTGGTGCACAAGGTTCTGAAACAAACCAGTTGTATTTCTTGGCAGATAATCTTGTTAAATCTTTGACAACAGAAGATTACATCATTGACATTCCATCTAAAACGATTGGTCTGTCTGATTCAGGTATTGACAAGGCAGAGAAATTCTTCAAGTTAGATAACCTCTACGATATTGAAAATGTAGCCATTACCCATTTCTTGGATAATGCACTTCGTGCCAACTACATCATGACCTATGATATTGACTATCTGGTCAATGAAGACCAAGAGGTCATGATTATCGATCCATTTACAGGTCGTACGATGGAAGGGCGTCGTTATTCTGATGGACTTCACCAAGCCATCGAAGCTAAGGAAGGTGTACCGGTTCAAAACGAGTCTAAGACAAGTGCCTCTATTACCTACCAAAACCTTTTCCGTATGTATAAAAAATTATCAGGGATGACGGGTACTGGTAAAACAGAAGAGGAAGAATTCCGTGAAATCTACAACATCCGTGTTGTACCAATCCCAACTAACCGCCCAATCGCGCGTGTTGACCACGAAGATTTACTCTATCCAAGTCTAGAATACAAATTCAATGCCGTTATTGCTGATGTGAAGAGACGCTATGAGAAAGGGCAACCTGTCTTGGTTGGTACAGTTGCGGTTGAAACTTCTGATTTGATTTCTCAAAAATTGGTTGCTGCAGGTGTCCCTCACGAAGTATTGAATGCTAAAAACCACTATCGTGAAGCGCAGATTATTATGAATGCTGGTCAGCGTGGTGCGGTCACTATTGCGACCAACATGGCGGGACGCGGTACCGATATTAAGTTAGGTCCAGGTGTACGTGAACTTGGTGGGCTATGTGTTATTGGTACTGAGCGCCATGAAAGTCGTCGTATTGATAACCAGCTTCGTGGACGTTCAGGTCGTCAAGGTGACCCAGGTGAATCACAATTCTATCTATCTCTCGAAGATGACTTGATGAAACGCTTTGGTTCAGAACGTATCAAAGTATTTATGGAGCGTATGAATCTAACAGAAGAAGAGTCTGTTATCAAGTCTAAAATGTTGACGCGTCAAGTTGAATCTGCTCAGAAGCGTGTGGAAGGGAACAACTACGACTCACGTAAACAAGTCCTTCAATATGACGATGTGATGCGTGAGCAACGTGAAATCATCTATCGCCAACGCCAGGATGTTATTACTGCTGACCGTGATTTGGCTCCTGAAATCAAAGCGATGATGAAACGGACGATTGAACGCCAAGTTGCTGGTCACTTCCTTGGTTCGAAAGATGAAGCTATTGATGGCATTATCAAATTTGCGCATGCAAATCTCGTTGAAGATGATACCTTGAGTAAAGCTACTTTTGAAGCAATGAATCAGAAAGAGATTGTCGAAGAGCTCTATGAACGTGCCTTGAGAGTCTATGATTCGCAAGTGAAAAAATTACGCGATGAAGAACGTGTACGCGAATTCCAGAAAGTTCTTATCCTTCGTGTTGTGGATAACAAATGGACAGACCATATTGATGCCTTGGATCAATTGCGCAATGCAGTCAGTCTTCGTGGATACGCTCAAAACAATCCAATCGTTGAATATCAATCAGAAGCATTTACTATGTTTAACGATATGATTGGGGCTATCGAGTTTGAAGTAACCCGCTTGATGATGAAGGCGCAAATTCATGACAATATTGAGCGTGAGCGCACAAGTCAAGAAGCACATACGACAGCTGTTAAGAATATTATGCCGAACCAATCGCATGCAATTCAGGAGAATGTATCTTTTGAAGGTGTTGATCGTAACGATCCATGCCCATGTCAATCTGGTAAGAAATTTAAAAATTGTCACGGCCGTAAATAGGAATGACGCGTGGACTGGACGGCTGTCCAGTCCTTTTGCAATTTTTAGACAAGTCACTAGAGTCAGTTCGTTTATTTTGATAAATGAAAAGACTATGCAAAAGGAGACCGATTAATGATAGTAGGACATGGCATTGACCTTCAGGAGATGGAGGCGATTGAAAGTGCCAGAATCAAACACCAAGGGTTTCCCAAAAAGATTCTCACAGAGAAAGAATTTGAACGGTATCAAAGTTTGTCTGGTCGCCGTCAGTTAGAATATTTAGCTGGACGTTGGTCAGCCAAAGAAGCGCTGACCAAGGCCTTGGGGACAGGCATTGGTAAGATAGGATTTCATGATATTGAAATTCTTAATACCAGCAAAGGAGTTCCCTATGTGACGAAGAGTCCCTTTGATGGGAATATTTGGCTCAGCATTAGCCATTCAGGAAATTTTGTACAAGCTAGTGTGATTTTGGAGGAGAAAGATGATTGAAAGTGAACATCGACCCACGCAAATTCGGGTTAACTTAGATGCGATTGCGGAAAATTTCGAGCAAGTAATGACCAATTTGCCTCCGAAGACCGAAGCATTTGCTGTTGTTAAAGCGAATGCTTATGGTCATGGAGCTGTTGCGGTAGCGAAAAAGTTATCCAGTCAAGCAGCTGGTTTTTGTGTTTCGAATTTGGATGAAGCATTAGAGCTACGTAAAGCAGGTATCGAGCACCCTATCTTGATTTTAGGAGTGGTTCCTGTACGTTTTTTACCAGTAGCTCATCAACTCAATATCAGTGTGACAGTTGCCAGTCTGGACTGGTTGCAAGATGCAAAAGACTTAGAGGCGGATTTATCTGGTCTAACTGTCCATCTTAAGCTAGATACTGGTATGGGGCGGATTGGTTTTAGAAAAATAGCCGATTTGCTACAAGCGATTGCTACCCTTGAAGAATTAGAGTATGACATCGAAGGAGTCTATACTCATTTTGCTACTGCGGATGAGGTTGATCAGGCGCACTTCGAGAGTCAACTGTCTGTTTTTAAAGAATTTTTGGATGTTCTACCAATTACTCCGCGCTGGATTCATGCCAGCAATTCAGCAACAAGCATTTGGCATGCCGATACAGTATTTAACCTGGTTCGTTTGGGAAACATTCTTTATGGACTTAATCCAAGTGGACGAGTACTAGAACTCCCGTTTGAGGTTCAACCAGCCTTATCTCTCGTATCTGAAATTGTTCATGTAAAGCAGGTTGAAGCTGGCACAACAATTGGCTACGGAGCTACTTATCACAGCACCGCCTCAGAATGGATTGCGACCGTTCCGATAGGATATGCAGATGGTCTCGTACGAAGCTTACAGGGCTTATCAGTCTTAGTCGATGGGCAGGCCTGTGAAATTGTAGGGCGTATTTCGATGGACCAGATCACCATTCGTTTACCTCATGCTTATCCACTTGGTCAAAAAGTCACCCTAATCGGTCAAGATGGAGATAAAACGATCTCTGTTCAGGAGTGGGCTGATCGCATCGGAACCATAAATTACGAGGTTGTTTGTCTTTTGACAGATCGCCTACCTCGAATTTTTGAATAACAGCGATAGTAAAAGTGACGATAATTCACCTCTTTTGCTAGAATAGAAGGGTAAAATATTATAGAAGTGTTACCTAGATATTGTCTATAATACAAATATCGTCATTTAGTTGACTTTTATTACTTCGATGCAAGGGGAGTGGGAAAGATTCGACTAGGTCAAAAAGAGTTCCCCTCACTTCCAAGCAGTTGGCTCGGGCTAAAATAGTCCACTGGACTGTTAAAACCAATCAACCACTGCGCTGAGATGTTGACACTTAACTTTGAGTTTTCGTATAAAAAGCCTAAAAAATAGCTTAGAATTGCATCGTCAGAAACGTTGATTCTAAGCTATTTTTGTTTATTCAAATTTTAATTGGTACTCAATGAAAATTAAAATCAGACAATCTCCAAAGGTTTTGGAAAACTTTGGAGATTGACACTTATCAAATCAAGTCAACAATGTCTGATTTTGATTTTCGAAGAGTATGAAGAGGGAAATGATCGACCTCGTTGTGATTATTGCTCGTTAAAAAAAGCTTCATAGAGTGCGTGCAGGGCGCGTTTCTTTTCTTCGGTTTTGACAACGAACATGACAGAAACTTCACTGGCTCCCTGTGAAATCATTGCCAAGTTGACGTTTTGTTTAGAGAGGGCGGTGGTAGCGGTAGCTGTTACACCGACATGGCTCTTCATATTTTCACCAACAATCATGATAATAGATAAACCATGTTCGATTTCGGCCTTGTCAACTTCCATTTTCGTATTGAGTTGACGAAGGATCTCTTCTTCCTTAATAGGAGTCAATTCACGCTCACGGACTACGATGGATAAATCGTCAATCCCGGTCGGCATGTGCTCCCAGCGAATATTGAGATCTTCGAGAATTTGCAATACCTTGCGACCAAAACCAACTTCACGGTTCATCAAGTATTTGGACAAGTTAATGCTGACAAAACCATCGTCTGCGGCAATGCCGACAACAGGAACTGTTTGCTCGGTATGTTTGTGTACAATTCGGGTACCAGGGTGAGTTGGGTTATTGGTATTTTTGATAACCAATGGAATCCGCCCGCGATAGGCAGGAAGGAGGGCTTCATCGTGGAGGACGGAGAAACCTGCATAAGCTAATTCTCGCATTTCACGATAGGTCAATTCTTTGATTGAATGTGGATTTTTAATGATGCCAGGATGGGCAGCAAAAATACCATCGACATCTGTAAAGTTTTCATAGAGGTCAGCCTTGACCCCGGCAGCAATGATGGAACCTGTAATATCCGATCCACCTCTTGAGAAGGTACAAATCTGGTTATCAACAGTTACACCGAAGAATCCTGGGATAATGAGTACTTCATCTGTATCACGAAGCTCTTCGATTTTGTCATAACTTGAAGGCAAAATGCGAGCATTTCCTGGTTCGGAGCTGACGATAATACCAGCTTTTTTAGGATGGACATAGCGTGCAGGCAATCCTCTGTGGGTAAAATATTCGGCAATCAATTTGGCATTATTATCTTCACCAGCTGCTAAGAATGCGTCGTAAAGGAATTCGTTATCATCAATTGGTAGGCTGGCCAAAGAGATGATGCTGTCTGCGATTTTCTTCATGCTGTTAGCTGTGAAACCAAGTTCGTCAACCATTGCTTGATAACGGTTGATGATCCATTCTTGACTGGCAGTCACATCTTTTCCGTTAACATATTCTTTATAATATTTAATCAACGCATCAGTAACTTTAGTATCCTCGGCATTGCGTTTTCCAGGTGCAGACACAACAACAAAGCGACGTTCTGAATCAGATTGAACAATATTGAAAACTTTTTCTAACTGTCCAGCTGAAGCAAGTGAGCTTCCCCCAAATTTAATAACTTTCATTCTCATCTCCTTGGATATTTTTTTCTATTATAGCAGAATGATGTGAAATTGTCAGTATGTTCAGACAAATCTTGCCAAGAATTTTATCGAAAAACGAACAAGAGACAAGCGTGAAAATTTCAGAAAAACATTTTTTTCTTTCAACTGTGTTACAATTAAAGTAATAGGAGGCGAGTATGGTAAAAGCAATTATTTTCGACATGGATGGTGTACTTTTTGATACAGAAACATTCTATTTTCAACGTCGAGTGAATTTTTTAGCGACAAAAGGTTTATCGGTTGATCATTTGGATCCATCTATATTTGTCGGTGGAAGGGCTAGTCAAATTTGGCAACGGATTTTAGGGGATGATTATGATAACTGGGATGTCCCTGCCTTGGAAGAAGAATATCGTGTGTATAAAGAAAAGCGACCTACCCCTTATGCAGAGAGGATTTTTCCTGAAGTTAAAGCGGTATTGGAGAGACTAACTATCCAAGGTATTCCTGTAGTTTTGGCTTCAAATACCGACCGTTCAGAAATCGAACGTGCTCTATTAGATGCTGGTATACGCTCTCACTTTAGTCATGTTTTCTCAGCGATGGATTGTGAGGCCCCAAAACCAGATCCCGCAGTTTATGTGAAAGCAGCCAGTGCAACAGGAGTAGCTAAATCGGACATTTTAGTATTCGAAGATAGTGCTAAGGGAATTGAAGCGGCTAAAAAAGCAGGCTTGACAGTTTGGGCTATTCGAGACCAGCATTATGGAATTGATCAGTCGAAAGCAGATAGATTGGTAGACAATCTTGAAGATGCCTTTGATTTATTGCGATTTTAAGAAATATTATATTGTAGTCCAAGTATTAGTTCTCGGTGAAAAATGGTGTTTCTAGCTCAGAATCCAGTTCAATCTTCCAAAAGTATTAACGTGAAAAAATGAAAGTTGTAAATTAAACTTAGAGCCTATATGTACAGTTCAGACTTGCATATTGAGGTTGTTTTTTTCAAAATACAGTCAGTATTTCCCTCAAAAATTGCCTTGATGAGCGAAAAAGCCAAGGCGCTTTGTGTGTGAATGTAGGTTCTTAGACACGTTATTTTCTAGCATATCTAAATTTTATATTTCGAGGATAGCCCCCATCTTTTTCGGACGTCACACTTTCCTTGCTAGAAAAAAAGTGACAATTGTAAAAACTGTGTTACAATGGAAAACAAGAATTTGAAGTTTGATGTTCAAATCTTTTAATAATCAAACTATTTTGAAAGGAGCAAGGGAATGGCCTACCAAACAATTCGTTATGAAGTAATTGATTCCGTAGCGATTCTAACTTTAAACAGACCGGAAGTGGCAAATGGTTTTAATATTCCTATGTGTGAAGAAATCTTAGAAGCAATCCGCCTTGCAGAAGGGGATGCCTCCGTCAAAATTTTACAAATTCAAGCACAGGGTTACATTTTCTCCGTGGGTGGAGATTTAGTTGAGATGAAACGTGCAGTTGATGATGATGATATTGCTTCTTTGGTAAAAATAGCAGAGCTGGTGAATGATATTTCGTTTGCGATGAAGAAATTGTCTAAAGTGGTCATTATGGTGACAGATGGGGCAGTGGCTGGAGCCGCGGCTAATATGGCGGTGGCAGCTGATTTTGTTATTGCCTCCAGCAAGACAAAATTCATCCAAGCCTTTGTAGGTGTTGGACTTGCGCCGGATGCGGGGGGGCTCTTTCTACTGAGTCGTGCTATTGGGGCAAATCGTGCTAGTCACTTGGCGATGACTGGAGAGGGCTTATCAGCGGATAAGGCTTTAGAATATGGGATTATTTATAAATTGGCAGAGCCAGAAAAACTAGAAAAGACGGTTGCCCAGGTCATAAAAAAACTCTTGCGAAGCTCAGTAAATTCTTATGCAGCAATCAAACAACTGACATGGGAAAGTCAATTTAAAGACTGGGAGTCTTATCGCCGATTAGAGCTGGATTTGCAAGAAACATTGGCCTATAAAGAGGATTTTAAAGAGGGAGTTCGAGCGCATGCAGAACGACGTAGACCAGTGTTTACGGGAGATTAATTTTTAAATTAGTAAAAAATGTTTGACAATCAAAGTTTTATGGTTTATACTTTGACTATCAAAGTAAAGGAGGCCTGTTTTGGAAGATCCAAAAGTAAATGAATATCTAACGGCCATTTTTAACAATGTGTTGGTGATTGAAGAAACAAGTCTGCGTGGTAGCCGATTCAATGATATTTCGATTAAGGAAATGCACACGATTGATGTGATAGGAAGTATTGATGGAGCTACTCCGAGTGATGTTGCTCGGACTTTGATGGTAACCTTAGGTACTGTTACAACTAGCTTGAATAATTTGGAAAGAAAAGGATACGTGGAACGTATTCGTTCGACCAAAGATCGGCGAGTTGTTCATCTCTACCTGACCAAAAAAGGTCGACTGGTCTATCGTTTGCATCAACGATTTCACAATGAAATGGTTAAGCAGATTACAGATGGTATGGATGATGCAGAGTATCAGGTAATGAAGAAAGGACTCATGAAACTCTATCACTTCTTGGAGGATTTGAAATGAGAAACCATGCTAAAATCAGTCAGGTGGCCCACTATCTTCCGAAGAAGATTGTGACCAATGATGATTTGGCTCAACGAATGGAGACCAGTGATGAGTGGATTCGTAGCCGTACAGGTATCGGTCAACGGCACATTGTTACTGGAGAGACGACGAGTGATTTGGCTAGTCAAGTTGCTAGAAAATTACTGGAAAAGTCTCAGCTAGATGCTAGTGAAATTGACTTCATCATCGTAGCAACGATTACTCCAGATGCTTCAATGCCATCTACGGCAGCTATGGTCCAAGCAGCAATTGGTGCGAAAAAGGCTTTTGCCTATGATCTCGTTGCAGCTTGTTCAGGATTTGTTTTTGCGCTATCAACAGCAGAAAAATTGCTTGCTTCAGGAGTCTATAAGAGAGGACTTGTCATTGGAGCTGAGACCCTATCTAGGTCTGTCGACTGGTCGGATCGATCAACGGCTGTTTTATTTGGAGATGGTGCTGGAGGAGTTTTGCTGGAAGCGTGTGAACAACCGAGCTTTTTAGCAGAAATCTTGCGAACGGATGGCAGTCGAGGGGCTAGTCTGACAGCAGGGATAGATCAGAAAGAGACGCCATTCTCGACACAAAGCCGTCAGCAACCCTTTATCCAAATGGAGGGCAGAGCTATATTTGAATTTGCTACGAGGGATGTTACGGCAACCATGGCAGAGCTGCTAGAACAAGCTGATATGACTGTGGATTGTGTTGATTATTTCCTGCTCCATCAAGCCAATATACGTATCCTAGATAAGATGGCGCGTAAATTGGGAGTGGCGCGTGAAAAATTTCCAGCAAATATGGATAAATATGGCAATACCAGCGCAGCAAGTCTTCCCATTCTCTTATCAGAATGTGTAGAGAGCGGAATGTTGCGATTGGATGGAAGCCAGACTGTTCTCATGGCTGGTTTCGGTGGAGGCCTCACATGGGGAACTCTACTCTTACAACTTTAGTTAATTCCTTGCCCTAGGCAAGATTAAAATATTTTATTTTCCAAAAGGAGACATTTATCATGGCAGTATTTGAAAAAGTACAGGAAATCATCGTTGAAGAATTTGGTAAGGATGCTGAAGAAGTAACCCTTACAACAACCTTTGAAGATTTGGATGCAGATTCATTGGATCTTTTCCAAGTTATCTCTGAAATCGAAGATGCCTTCGATATTCAAATCGATACTGAAGAAGGTTTGACAACTGTAGGCGATTTGGTTGCTTATGTTGAAGAAAAAACAAAATAATTATAGTCATTCAGTTTATCTTTTGTTACGTCGTTAACTCGCTTTGCCGTACTCCAGTACTGTCTACAGCTCGTTGCCTAGTACTAAAAGCAAACTGAAAGACTATAGTATTCCTCTCCTTATTTCAAAGATAATATAAGGAAGAGGATAGCTAAGAAAAGTGCTGGTGAGCATTTTTCTTAAATCAAATACTTTGATAATCAAAACATTGAAATATCAAACTATTTTTTGAGTGAGGGGGCAACCCTTCACTTGTTTACCTAATGATTTGATATTCAAATGATTAGGTAAGCAAGAAAAAAGATGAGGGAATTATGAAGACGAAAATAACAGAATTGCTCGATATTAAGTATCCAATTTTTCAAGGTGGTATGGCTTGGGTAGCTGATGGAGATTTGGCTGGTGCCGTATCTAATGCAGGTGGTCTAGGAATCATCGGTGGAGGAAATGCTCCCAAAGAGGTGGTCAAGGCAAATATTGACAAGGTTAAATCTATCACGGACAAGCCTTTCGGTGTCAATATCATGCTTTTGTCTCCTTTTGCGGATGACATTGTTGACTTGGTCATCGAAGAAGGTGTGAAAGTTGTCACTACAGGAGCAGGAAATCCAGGGAAGTATATGGAACGTCTCCATGCTGCAGGGATTACAGTTATTCCTGTTGTACCGAGTGTAGCCCTTGCGAAACGCATGGAAAAATTAGGGGTAGATGCTGTTATTGCTGAAGGTATGGAAGCCGGAGGCCATATTGGTAAATTGACCACCATGACCTTGGTTCGTCAGGTTGTTGAAGCCGTATCTATTCCTGTTATTGCTGCTGGAGGTATTGCAGATGGTGCAGGTGCAGCGGCAGCATTCATGTTGGGTGCAGAAGCGGTGCAAGTTGGAACTCGTTTTGTAGTAGCTACAGAGTCCAATGCCCATCAGGCTTATAAGGAAAAAGTTTTAAAAGCTAAGGATATTGATACAACTGTATCTGCTTCTATTGTTGGACATCCTGTGAGAGCTATCAAGAATAAGTTGTCATCTGCTTATGCAGCTGCAGAGAAAGATTTCTTGGCAGGTAAAATTTCGGCAGATGCTATTGAAGAACTTGGTGCAGGAGCACTCCGCAATGCAGTTGTTGATGGTGATGTAACAAATGGCTCTGTAATGGCTGGTCAAATTGCTGGTCTAGTTTCTAAAGAAGAATCTTGTGAAGATATTTTGAAGGACATCTATTATGGAGCAGCCAAAGCGATTAAAGAAGAGGCAAGCCGTTGGGCTTCGGTTGGAGAATAGGATGACAAAGCCAGCTTTTCTTTTTGCAGGTCAAGGGTCTCAGACAGTGGGGATGGCTCGCGACCTTTACGAATATTTCCCGATAGTTAGAGAAACGTTTGACCAGGCTAGTCAGATTCTGGGGTATGACATTCGCGACCTAATTGACAATCAAGAGGATAAATTACATCAGACTCGCTATACCCAGCCTGCTATTTTGACCACTTCTGTGGCTATTTTTCGACTGCTGGAAGAAGAGGGAGTACAACCTGATATGGTAGCTGGTCTATCCTTGGGAGAATATTCAGCTCTGGTGGCATCGGGAGCTTTGGCCTTTGAAGATGCGATTGCCCTGATCGCTAAGCGTGGTGAATATATGGAAACGGCTGCGCCAGCAGGAACTGGTAAGATGGTTGCTGTTCTCAATACAGATGTCAACTTGATTGAAGAAATTTGTTCAAAAGTTACCTCTGGCATTGTTTCCCCAGCCAACTACAACACACCGGCCCAAATCGTCATCGGAGGCGAGGTGGCTGCAGTGGATGAGGCGGTTGAATTGCTGAAGGAAGCAGGTGTCAAGCGGATGATTCCGCTCAATGTATCTGGCCCCTTTCACACGGCTCTCCTGCGACCAGCTTCGGAGCAATTGGCTCAGGCCTTGGAAGAAGTGGAATTTGCGGACTTCCAAGTAGAGTTGGTCGGTAATACGGAAGCCAAGGTCATGAAAAAAGAGGACATCAAGTCCCTCTTGACCCGTCAAGTGATGGAACCAGTTCGTTTCTATGAGTCAATCGCAACCATGCAGGAAGCTGGTGTGACTAACTTTATTGAAATCGGTCCAGGTAAAGTTTTATCAGGATTTGTCAAGAAAATCGATAAGACGGCGCATGTTGTAGCAATTGAAGATATAGAGGGGCTACAAATAGTATTGAATAAATCATGAGGAGGAATCATGGAATTAACAAATAAAAATGTTTTTGTAACAGGTTCAAGTCGAGGAATCGGCTTGGCTATTGCCCATAAGTTTGCCAGTCTTGGTGCCAATGTGGTGCTGAACGGTCGTGGTCAATTAGGGCAAGATATTCTGGATAGCTTTGCAGATTACGGTGTGAAAGTCCTAGCTATTTCAGGAGATATTTCAAGCGCGGAAGATGCCAAACGAATGGTAGCAGAAGCTATCGAAACCCTCGGTAGCGTTGATATTTTGGTCAACAATGCAGGGATTACCAAAGATGGAATGGCTCTTCGTATGACAGAAGAGGATTTTGATACGGTTCTGAAGGTAAATCTTACTGGAACTTTTAATATGACGCAGGCTGTTTTGAAACCAATGACAAAGGCTCGTGAGGGCGCTATTATCAATCTATCAAGTGTATCTGGCTTGATTGGAAATGCTGGACAGGCCAACTATTCTGCTTCTAAGGCAGGTGTGATTGGATTTACTAAAGCCATTGCCCGTGAGGTTGCTGGGCGAAATGTTCGTGTCAATGCGATTGCGCCGGGCTTTATCCAGTCTGATATGACAGATGTTTTATCTGACAAGATTAAAGAAGCTATGACTGCACAAATTCCTATGAAACGCTTTGGTGCGACAGAAGAAGTAGCTGATGTTGCTGTATTCCTTGCCAAGCAAGAATATCTAACAGGACAGGTGATTGCGGTTGACGGCGGCTTGACCATGCAGTAAGTTTCCTAATGAGAAAGGACTGAAAATGACAAAATTAAATCGTGTAGTAGTAACAGGCTACGGTCTGACATCTCCAATCGGAAATACGCCAGAGGAGTTCTGGGATAGTTTGAAATCAGGGAAAATTGGGATCGGAAAGATTACCAAGTTTGATACCAGTGAATATTCGGTCCATAATGCTGCGGAATTAAAAGATTTTCCTTTTGACAAATATTTCGTTAAAAAGGATACAAATCGCTACGATAATTACTCGCTCTATGGACTCTATGCAGTTAAAGAAGCGATTGCTAATGCACAGCTGGATACAGAGACAGTGGATAGTGACCGTTTTGGCGTTATCTTATCAACAGGTATCGGTGGTATTTTGGAAATTGAAGAGCAAGTGGCTCGGATGAATGAAAAAGGTCCAAAACGCATTCGTCCCATGGCTCTTCCAAAGGCCTTGCCAAATATGGCGGCTGGAAATATTGCTATGCAGGTCGGTGCAAATGGTGTCTGCAAGTGTATCATCACAGCCTGCGCTTCATCAAATGATGCCTTAGGAGAAGCCTTCCGTGAAATCAAGTTTGGTTTCCAAGATGTCATGTTGGCAGGTGGAGCAGAAGCAGCCATTACTCCATTTGCAATCGGTGGTTTCCAAGCTTTGACAGCTATGTCGACTACTGAGGATCCAGAACGTGCGTCTATTCCATTTGACAAGGACCGCAATGGTTTTGTTATGGGAGAGGGGGCTGCGGTTTTAGTATTGGAAAGTTTGGAACACGCAGAGGCGCGTGGGGCGACGATTTTGGCTGAAATCGTTGGTTATGGAAATACTTGCGATGCTTACCACATGACTTCTCCACATCCAGAAGGTCTGGGTGCTATTAAGGCCATGAAGTTGGCCATTTCAGAAGCAGGTTTAGAGCCAGCTGATATTGACTATATCAATGCCCATGGTACTTCGACACCGGCTAATGAAAAAGGGGAAAGCCAAGCTATCGTATCCGTCTTCGGCAAGAACACGCCAGTTTCTTCCACCAAGTCCTTCACTGGTCACTTGTTGGGTGCAGCGGGTGCAGTTGAGGCGGCAGCAGTCATTGAGGCCATGCGTCATTCTTACGCACCAAAGACAGCAGGTACGACAGAATTATCTGAAGATATTGAAGCAGATGTCATTTATGGACAGGGGCGTGATATGGAAATCCGCCATGCCATTTCAAATACATTTGGCTTTGGAGGTCACAACTCGGTGATTGCTTTCAAACGTTGGGAGGCTTAAGTGAATATTACAGAAATAAAGGACTTGATGAGTCAATTTGACCAGTCAAGTTTGCGAGAATTTTCATATAGCAATGCTGGGGAAACCTTGCACTTTAGTAAGAACAAGCAGGCGACAGCGGTTCCGAGTCCAGCGGTAGAAGCTCCGCTTGTTCCAGTAGCTCCTGCAAGCCCAGCCTCTGTGCCAGCAGTTGAAACGAGTGAGCCAGCTCCAGTAGAAGCAGGTGCAAGCTCTGTGGCAGAAGGTACGGTAGTGGAAAGTCCCTTGGTCGGCGTGGCTTATTTGTCACCAGCCCCTGACAAGCCAGCCTTTGTAGCAGTTGGCGATACGGTCAAAAAAGGGCAGACTCTCATGATTATCGAAGCCATGAAGGTCATGAACGAAGTGCCTGCTGACCGTGACGGTGTGGTCACAGAGATTTTGGTGGGCAACCAGGACGTTGTAGAATTTGGACAAGGATTGGTACGCATCAAATGATTGATATTTTGAAAATTAAAGAGGCTCTTCCTCATCGCTACCCTATGCTCTTGGTCGATCGTGTCCTTGAAGTATCAGAAGATGAGATTGTCGCCCTCAAAAATGTAACCATTAACGAGCCCTTCTTCAACGGACATTTTCCAGACTATCCTGTCATGCCAGGTGTTCTCATCATGGAGGCTTTGGCGCAAACCGCAGGTGTCTTGGAATTGTCCAAGGAAGAAAATAAGGGCAAGCTGGTTTTTTATGCCGGCATGGACAAGGTTAAATTTAAGAAGCAAGTTGTACCTGGTGACCAGTTGATCATGACAGCTAAATTTGTCAAACGCCGTGGAACCATTGCGGTCGTTGAGGCAAAGGCAGAAGTGGACGGAAAACTGGCTGCGTCGGGGGTGTTGACTTTTGCTATTGGTAAATAATATCTAAAAGGAGATAGGATTCATCATGTTTGAGAAGATTTTGATTGCCAATCGTGGTGAGATTGCGGTGCGGATTATTCGTGCGGCCAGGGAGTTGGGGATTGCGACGGTGGCTGTCTATTCAGAAGCTGACAAGGAAGCTCTCCACACCATGTTGGCAGATGAGGCTATCTGTATCGGACCTGCTCGTTCGACAGACTCCTATCTCAATATGCAGGCGGTCATCTCGGCGGCTGTTGTAACGGGTGCCCAGGCTATTCATCCCGGTTTTGGATTTTTGAGTGAAAATTCCAAATTCGCCACCCTTTGTGAAGAGGTTGGTATCAAATTTATCGGACCTTCTGGGACGGTCATGGATACCATGGGCGATAAAATCAATGCTCGGGCAGAGATGATTAAGGCTCAAGTGCCTGTCATTCCAGGCTCAGACGGCGAGGTCTTGACCAGCCAAGAAGCCCTTGAAATTGCTGAAAAGATTGGATACCCTGTCATGCTCAAAGCGTCGGCAGGTGGTGGCGGTAAGGGGATTCGTAAGGTGGAAAAAGTCGAAGACCTAGTGCCTGCCTTTGAATCAGCTTCCAGCGAAGCCAAGGCAGCCTTTGGCAACGGAGCCATGTATATGGAGCGTGTCGTCTATCCAGCCCGCCACATTGAAGTACAGATTTTGGCAGACCAGCATGGTCATGTCATTCATCTGGGAGAACGGGATTGTTCTCTTCAACGCAACAACCAGAAGGTTTTGGAAGAAGCTCCGTCTATCGCCATTGGTCAGACTATGCGGGACCGTATCGGTCAAGCAGCTGTGCGAGCTGCCCAGTCAGTTGGCTATGAAAATGCAGGAACTATTGAGTTTCTTTTGGACGAAGCCAAGGGCGAATTTTACTTCATGGAAATGAACACACGGGTACAGGTGGAGCATCCAGTTACCGAATTTGTGACCGGTGTGGATATTGTCAAGGAGCAAATCAAGATCGCGACTGGTCAGGAACTCAGCGTCCGTCAAGAAGATGTGCAGATTACAGGCCATGCCATTGAATGTCGTATCAATGCTGAAAATCCAGCCTTCAACTTCGCCCCGAGTCCAGGTAAGATTTCCAATCTCTATCTACCAAGTGGTGGCGTTGGTTTGCGTGTGGATTCAGCTGTTTATCCAGGCTACACCATTCCACCTTATTACGATTCCATGATTGCCAAGGTTATCGTGCACGGGGAAAATCGCTTTGAAGCCCTGATGAAGATGCAGCGGGCCCTCTACGAATTGGAAATTGACGGAGTGGTGACCAATACTGACTTCCAGCTGGACTTGATTTCCGATAAGCGTGTGGTAGCTGGTGATTACGACACCGCCTACCTTATGGAAGAATTTTTACCCCGCTATCAAGAAGAACTAAAAAAGTAAACTAGGAGAATGCTATGGCTTTGTTTCGCAAAAAGGACAAATATATCCGCATCAACCCCAATCGTTCGCGGATAGAGTCAGCACCTCAAGCAAAGCCAGAGGTGCCAGACGAACTCTTTTCCAAATGTCCAGCTTGTAAGGAAATCCTCTACAAGAAGGACTTGGGACCAGAGAAAACCTGTCAACACTGTTCCTATAATTTCCGGATTACAGCCCAGGAACGCTTGGCTTTGACAGCAGATGAAGGCTCGTTCGAGGAATTGTTTACAGGGATTGAAACCAAAAATCCCTTGGACTTCCCTAATTATCTAGAAAAATTGGCAGCCACCCGTCAAAAGACAGGCTTGGACGAGGCTATTTTGACAGGAAAGGCGACAATCGGAGGACAACCAGTTGCCCTTGGAATCATGGATTCGCACTTTATCATGGCTTCTATGGGAACGGTGGTCGGTGAGAAAGTCACCCGGCTCTTTGAACTGGCTACTGAAGAGAAATTGCCAGTCGTCCTTTTTACTGCATCTGGCGGTGCTCGGATGCAGGAAGGCATTATGAGCCTGATGCAAATGGCTAAGATTTCGGCAGCTGTGAAACGCCATTCCAATGCTGGCCTCTTCTACCTGACAGTCTTGACAGACCCGACAACAGGAGGTGTGACAGCTAGTTTTGCTATGGAAGGCGACATTATCTTGGCAGAGCCACAGACTCTGGTTGGATTTGCAGGCCGTAGGGTGATTGAATCAACTGTACGTGAAAATCTACCAGATGATTTCCAGAAGGCTGAATTTTTACAAGAACACGGCTTTGTCGATGCCATTGTCAAACGCCAGGACTTGCCAACGACCATTAGTCGCTTGTTGAGAATGCATGGAGGTGTCAGATGACCAGTGATGTAGCACGTATGATCCGTTTGGCACGTGACCAAGCTCGCCTGACGACCTTGGACTATGCCACACAACTCTTTGATGACTTTATCGAACTGCACGGCGATCGGAATTTCCGCGATGACGGAGCAGTTGTGGGTGGTATCGGCTTTCTAGCAGGTCAGCCTGTGACAGTTATCGGTATCCAGAAAGGGAAGAATCTTCAGGACAACCTCAAACGCAACTTCGGTCAGCCCCACCCAGAAGGCTACCGCAAGGCCCTTCGTCTCATGAAGCAGGCGGAGAAGTTTGGTCGTCCCGTTGTCACCTTTATCAATACCGCTGGAGCCTATCCAGGCGTCGGTGCTGAGGAGCGTGGACAGGGCGAGGCCATTGCCCGCAACCTCATGGAGATGAGCGACCTCAAGGTGCCTATTATCGCCATTATCATCGGCGAGGGAGGTTCTGGTGGAGCCCTTGCCCTAGCAGTCGCAGATCAGGTCTGGATGCTGGAAAACTCCATGTACGCCGTCCTCAGCCCTGAAGGTTTCGCCTCTATCCTCTGGAAAGATGGTAGTCGTGCCATGGAAGCGGCAGAACTGATGAAAATCACTTCTTATGAGTTGGAGAAACTCCAAGTGGTCGATCGGGTTGTTTTGGAAAATGGCAGAGCGACCAAGGAAGTCTTGTCTGACATCAAGGAAAACCTGGTCAGTCAGTTGGCTCACCTACAAGCTTTACCACTTGAACAACTACTCGAAAACCGCTATCAACGCTTTAGAAAATACTAGGAAGACCTAGTATTTTTTTGCTAGATTTGATACAATGGATAAAATAATTTTCGGGAGGTTTTCCATGTTAGTAAAAGCAGAACTATCCAACGCAGAAGAATTATTGCCCATTCAACACCGAGCATTTGCAGCCTTGTATGAAACCTATCAGGACCAATACAACCCTGCCATTGAAACCATGGACTATTTCCAGTCACGCTTTGCACGACCAAATTGCACCTACTACAAGATTGTTGAGGAAGGGCACACAGTCGGTTTAGTGCGAACAACGGTCGCTGAAGATGCAGACCAGGGCTGGCTAGGTCTGATTGGCATTGATCCAGACCACAGAGGAAAAGGCTATGGTCACAAGGCCATGTTAGAGTTAGAACAACTTTATCCAACGGTTAAGCGTTGGGTACTCTGTACTGTCTTGCAGGAGCCTAGATTAGTTGCTTTCTACGAAAAACTCGGCTACAAGGCTATCAAAACCGAGCCTGAGCAGGAAGGCATGGATATGGTCTATATGGAGAAGTGGATTTCAGGGAAATAAAAAGACATTTCTATTAGTCAAATGGACAACGGCAACATCTTTTGTTCTAATTTTGATTGATCCTAGGGCAATACTTTTTATCAATAATAATGCCTGGTCGGTAGTGGCTTTCTACTATTTATAAGTCATAAGAAAATCAGCTCTTCTCAGGTGGAAGAGCTGATTGTTTACTTTTCTACGGTGTGTCAACACGATAATAGACATAGTCTGGATTTGAATTGATAATATTTTGTCCGATGAGGATCCGATCTTTACTAGTGTCAGAAGTATCTGGACTACTTGTACCATCTTCGTAGGTAGGAGAATAGGCGATGTTTTGAGGGATAAAGACTATCCTGAAGCTACCCGTTTGTTCGGAATTTTGGACAGATAGTTCCAAAACATTGTTGCGAATATTAGAATTTGGTCCCATTTTTACAGTAGGATATTCTGCCAACGCTCCATATTTATCGAAAGTCAATGTATTTCCAAGGTTGTCTCTCCAAGTGCCAACTAGGCTAGAATAATCACCTGCTTGAATGCCAAGGATATCAAGGACAGGTTGGGCTTGCTGGTGCTGGCTGGAAGAAGTTTGTGTTGTTTCATCTTGACTGCTCGAACTAGTACTAGTTTCAGAGCTGATAGTAGTGGTACTAGAGGTTTCTTGACTGGTTGAAGTAGTGATAGTAGAGTTTGTCTCCTTCTGGCAGGCAGAGAAGCAGGACAGACTCAAGAGGACTCCGGCAAGTAACATCATCTTTTTCATTTTTACCTCCCGTAGAGGTTACGGCTTAATCACGTCTACCCCACCCATGTATGGACGGAGTACTTCTGGAATGGTGACAGAGCCGTCTTCGTTTTGGTAGTTTTCAAGGATGGCAGCCACGGTACGACCAACTGCTAAACCAGAACCGTTGAGGGTGTGGAGCAATTTAACTTTGCCGTCAGCAGCATCGCGGTAGCGGATTTGAGCGCGACGGGCTTGAAAATCTTCTGTGTTAGAACAGCTAGAAATTTCACGGTAGGCATTTTGGGCAGGAATCCAGACTTCCAAGTCATAGGTCTTAGCAGCTGAGAAGCCCATATCACCTGTACAAAGGGCCAAAACACGGTAAGGCAAACCTAGTTTTTGGAGGATATTTTCTGCGTTTGCGGTCATTTTTTCCAATTCATCATAAGACTGTTCTGGTGTGGCAAATTTGACCATTTCAACCTTGTGGAATTGGTGAAGGCGGATAAGACCTCGGGTGTCACGACCAGCAGAACCAGCTTCAGAACGGAAAGATGGGCTCATGGCTGTGAAGTAGATTGGCAGGTCTTTTTCTTCCAAAATCTCGTTGCGGTAGTAGTTGGTCAATGGCACTTCCGCAGTTGGGATGAGGACGAAGTTAGTGTCTGCCAACTCAAAAGTATCTTCCTTGAACTTAGGATATTGACCAGTACCGAACATAGAGTCGTGGTTGACCATGTAAGGTGTGATGATTTCTTGGTAGCCTTCTGCGATATGCTCGTCTAACATGAAGTTGTAGAGGGCACGTTCTAAGCGAGCACCCAAGTTCTTGTAGAAGAGGAAGCGGGCACCAGTGACTTTTGCACCACGTTCCCAGTCCAGAATATCTAGGTCTTCCCCCAAATCCCAGTGAGCTTTTGGCTCGAAAGTGAATTCACGCGGTGTTCCCCAACGGCGAACTTCCACGTTTTCTTCTTCATCTGCACCAACAGGGACAGAATCGTGCGGCGTATTTGGAAGAACTGTAAGGATGGCATTTAGTTTTTCATCAATTTCCAAGAGTTCAGCATCCAAGTTTTTAACATCGGCAGACAATTTTTGCATAGCCGCAATCTTGTCATCGGCATTTTCCTTGTTGCGTTTTGCTTGGGCAATCTCCGCAGAAACAGTGTTTCGCTCTGCTTTTAATTCTTCTACGGTAACCAAGATTTCACGGCGTTTTGCATCCAATTCCTTGATGTTTGCCAATGTTTCGGCAGCCACACCACGAGTAGCTAATTTGGCAGCAACTCCGTCAAAATCTGTACGAATACGTTTGATATCTAGCATAGATGTCTCCTTTAGAATAAAAAAACACAGAATGAGAGATGCTGGAGCGATATTTACCGCGGTTCCATCCAGCTTCACATTCTGTGCACTTGATTGTATTTTGATAATTTCATAACGGTAGAATTTCACAACTTTTTCCTATCTGCTCACAGCGACCGCAGACTTTCTGAAAGGAGCTAGAAGCTACTTATCCGTTTCTACTATTATACTTGATTTTTTATTTTTTGGCAAATAGATTCGAAATTTTTCTGCCGATTGTTTGCAGAAGAGTCGGTAATTTCACAACTTTTTCATTGCCGATATGCTCACGGGCAATTTTAAGAATCTTACCAGAATCCTTAGAGGCAAACAAGAATCGACTTTTTTCTGTATAAATTTCAAAATGACGGCTGATTACTTTTCCAGAAACGTTTGCGCCAATGCTAGTCATTTCTGACCAGGGAATTTGGATAAAGCGCTCAACGTTGCTATCTGGGTAGAACTCAAGTGCCTTGTCACCAATTAGAAATTTTCCAACCTTGCCACCAAAGCCCATGTAGGAAACCCCTGTGGTTTGGAGTTCAACGCTTGTATTTTGTGATTGTGCCATAGTGCTTCCCTTCCTAGATATTCATTATATCATAAAACCCCGCAAGAGCGGGGTCCTTGATTACATAATGTTGAAGAAACGAGCAAGAATACCTACGATGAAGAGACCGATAATCATTGTGATTGGTGTTACTTTCTTCTTAAGCAAGTGCATGCAGAGGAAAGTAAGGAGAAGTCCCATCAAACCTGGAATCAAGCTGTCCAACTGACCTTGTAATGTTTGAGCTTGAGTTGGTTCAAGGCTAAGTCCGCTAAGAGCTTGACCAAGAATACCTTTCAACTCAGCACCAGTAACAGTACCTTCTGGAAAGACGATGTAAGCTCCTTCTGACAATTGTTTAGCAGGAAGATTTACAGCGAAAGTAATAGATACCCAACGTTGAACAAGAACGGCAAGGATGAACATACCAAGGATTGAAGCACCTTTAGTGATGTCTTGAAGGATACCACCAGACATGTCTTTAGTGATTTCGCTACCAGCCTTGTAACCAAATTCTTGTGTATACCATAGGAAGGCCATACGAATGATGTTCCAGCCAAGGAAGAAGATGATTGGTCCCATGATATTTCCAGATAGTGCAAGTGAAGCACCAAGAGCACCAAGGATTGGACGAACAGTAAACCAGAAGACTGGGTCACCGATACCAGCAAGAGGTCCCATCATACCGATTTTCACACCTTGGATAGCTGTGTCATCGATTTCAGCACCATTAGCACGCTCTTCTTCAAGGGCAAGAGTTACACCAAGGATTGGTGAAGCAACGTATGGGTGTGTGTTGAAGAATTCCAAGTGGCGCTCAAGAGCAGCAGCTTGATCTTCTTTTTTAGTGTAAAGTTTTTTGATAGCTGGGATCATTGCATAAGCCCAACCTAAGTTTTGCATACGCTCATAGTTCCATGAACCTTGAAGGAAGGTTGAACGCCACCAAACTTTTTTACGATCGCTTACGGAAAGTTGAATTTTTTCTGACATGATGAATCTCCCTTCTCTTAGTAGTCTTCAAGGATGTCGCCGATTGGGTCGTTAGATGAAGCACCACCGTTACCTGATCCGCCTTGTTTTGACAAGTTGAGGTAGATAAGCGCGATTGCAACACCGATAACACCAAGTGCGATAAGTGTCAATTGGCTGATAGCGGCAAAGGCAAAACCAAGTGCGAAGAATGGCCATACTTCACGAGTTGCCATCATGTTGATAACCATAGCGTAACCTACGGCAACAACCATACCACCACCAACGGCCATACCACCTGACAACCAAGCTGGCATTGCTTCAAGTACTGATTGAACAGCTTCTGCAGGAATTGCAAGAAGAAGAGCTGCAGGAACTGCGATACGCAAACCTTGAAGGAGAAGTGCAAACAAGTGGTAACGTTCTACAGCAGCGAAGTTTGCATCTTTAGCAGCATTGTCAGCACCGTGTACAAGACCGACTGAGATAGTACGAACGATCATTGTAAGGAAAAGACCAGCTACGGCAAGAGGGATAGCAGTTGTTGTTGCAACGGCAATACCTTCAGTTGAGAAGTCGCCACCTTTGATCATGATGATTGCAGCAGCTACAGAAGCAAGAGCAGCGTCAGGAGCAACGGCTGCACCAATGTTTGCCCAACCAAGTGCAATCATTTGTAGAGAACCACCAAGCATAACACCTGCAGCCAAGTTACCAGTCACAAGACCGATAAGGGTACAAGCTACCAATGGTTGATGGAATTGGAATTCGTCAAGGATACCTTCAAGACCAGCGAAGAAGGCAACGATGACAACGAGAATTGCAGAAATAAGTGTAATATCTGACATGTTGTAATCCTTTCTATACTAACAGATCGATTTATTGAACGTTTGCCTTGTTGATAAGTTCAAACAAGTCTTTCTTCGAATCGTTTGGTACTTTACGCACATCAAATTCAACGCCAAGGTCACGCAATTTTTCAAAGGTTGCAACGTCATCTTTGTCCATTGACAATACGTTGTTAACCATTGTTTTACCAGTTGAGTGAGCCATAGAACCAACGTTCAATTCTTTGATTTCAACACCACCTTCAATTGCTTCAAGAGCTTCTTGAGGAGTTTCGAAAAGAATCAAGGCGTGAGTGTTACCGAATCGAGGGTCTTTAGAAACCTCAATCAATTTCTTGATTGGGACAACGTTCGCTTTTACGTTACCAGGTGCAGCTTGTTTGATGAGTTGTTTACGCAATTCATCTTTGGCAACTGTATCTGATGCAACGATGATACGATCTGCTTTGGAAGCAGGAGTCCAACCAGTCGCCACTTGACCGTGCAAGAGACGAGTGTCGATACGGGCTAAGTTGATTTTCAACTTGCCATCACCGATAACAGTACCTGGAGGGATAGCACCTTGTAGTGCAACAGGAGCAGCATCGGCAACAGGAGCAGCTTCAGCTGGTTGAAGTTCTTCTGGAAGAACTTTGATACCATCTTTGGCTTCCTTGATAATGTTTGCCGCAACTTCTTCCACGCCAGCAGCAGCGTTAATCATACGCTCTGTGTAAGCTTGGATAAGCATTGGCAAGTTTAGACCGGTGATGATAGCAAACTTACGATCTGGATTTTCACCAGCTACACGGCTTGCTTGGTTGAATGGTGAACCACTCCAAAGGTCAGCCAAAACCAAAACTTCATCATCGGCATCGAATGCGTCCACGGCAGCATTTAGCTTAGCGTATAAATCATCTGGACCTTCACTTGGCATAAAAGTAACAACTTGTACTTTTTCTTGTTCGCCAAAGATCATTGAACCTGACTGATGAATACCAGCAGCAAATTCGCCATGACTTGCAATAATGATTCCAATACTCATTATTGATCCTCCTAAATTTTTCTTGTTCATGTAAAAACCATTGAATGGGCTTTCATGTTCGAACTGTAACATTATAAAACGTTTTCAGTGCATTTGTCAAGAGGAATTATGTTAAAAGTGCAAAATATTTCCGAAATTTTTCATAAGTTGGTTTCAGAAAAGTGATAAAAATATGCAACGAATATGACAAAAACCTGACAGTTTATCAGGTTTTTTGATGTCTATAAAAATAGGTTTTCTAGTTCACGTGCGACACCATCTTCAAAATTAGCAAATGCTGTCAATCTGTCGGCATGTGGACGAAGTGTATCGCTACAATTTTTCATGGCATAGGCTGTTCCTGCTAGGTCTAGCATCTCAACATCGTTGTGCTCATCGCCGAAGGCAATTAAGTCGCTAGGAGTGGCTTGGTAGAGGTTAAGAACATAGCTCAGAGCAGTTGCCTTATTGACACCTTTTGCACAAGTTTCGAGGATATTTAATGGTCCACCCCATGTATTGATTTCTAATTCATCTTTGAAATAGGCATTCATTTCTTTTGCAAGTTCATACTTATCAGTTGCACGAGTTTGCATAAGGATGGAATGAGGATCGCTAGTGATTAACTCAGGTCTGATGAGTGTATCTGGAGTAATCTGTTCAACCCCCATCAGAGCCGGATCAATCTTGTCTAAGTTCTTTTGAGTGATGTAGAATTTATTCTTGTATTCACCGGCAATAAAATCTGCCTCAAACGTTTCTTCTTCTTTTAGAAATTCGAGTAGGTATTTTTTGTCGATTAAAATATTTTGTTCCCATTGCCATTTCTTTCCAGGGATGTGAACTAAAGAACCGTTGAAATTAATCATGGGAGTATCCAGTTCTAGTTGGTGGTAATATTTTTCAGCCATTCGATAGGGGCGACCTGTGGCGATAAGAACGGTGTGTCCTGCTTGGCGGACCTTCTTTATAGTTGAGATGGTATAATCAGATAATTGACTATCATTATTGAGCAATGTACCGTCCAAATCGATAGCAATGATTTTTTTCTTCATATTTAATAGCATTCCTTTCTAGATTCGTTATACTAGTTTTTAATAGCAAGTAGTGTTTAGGTAGTAGCTAGACTGCTGAGAAATTGTTTTATGCGTCAAAGAATAGTACTTGTAGGTAACCACATCTTGAACTAATAATTTCCAGTATAACAAAAGGAGATAATAAAAGCAAAGAAGCAATAAATTTTTCATAGATCGTCCGCAACTTTTTAATGTTCGTTATTTACGAATGTTAAAGACTGAAAATAAACAAAATAACGTTTTCAAGATTAAAAAACTTGAAATTAGAATATTTTTTGATTATAATGTTTTTATCGTTCGTAAATTAAAGGAGAAATGAAAAATGGATCAATTTTTTAAATTGAAAGAACACGGAACGACGGTTTCAACAGAAATTATGGCAGGTCTTACGACTTTCTTTGCCATGTCCTATATTTTGTTCGTTAACCCGAGCGTATTGAGTGTGGCAGGTATGCCGACTCAGGCAGTCTTTTTAGCGACTATTATTGCGAGTGCTGTATCAACGCTTGTTATGGGATTATTTGCTAATGTACCTTACGCCTTGGCACCAGGCATGGGGTTGAATGCCTTCTTTACCTATACAGTGGTTATCGGTCTTGGTTTTACTTGGCAAGAAGCTTTGGCAATGGTTTTCCTCTGCGGTTTGTTTAACGTTTTTATTACCGTTACAAAGGTTCGTAAGAGCATTATTAAGGCGATTCCGATTAGCTTGCAACATGCCATCGGTGGAGGTATCGGGGTTTTTGTTGCCTATCTTGGTTTTAAAAACTCTAATTTAATCACCTTCTTGACATCTGGTTCAGATATTATTACTGTAAATGGTGTTGCTCCGGCAGATGCAACAGCTGAAACATTCTCAAACGGTGTTTTCTCTGTTTTTGCAGGTGGAGGTGTTGTCCCGTCTATTTCAACTTTTACTGAACCAAGTGTTCTCTTGACAGTGTTTGGTCTCCTCTTGACAGCTGTTTTGGTTATTAAGAACGTGCGTGGTGCAATTTTGATTGGTATTATTGCAACGACTGTAGCTGGAATTCCAGCAGGTGTTGTTGACCTTTCAGCAATTGATTTTGCAAATAACAATATCGGCTCTGCTTTCTCAGAGTTGGGTACAACTTTCTTGGCTGCTTTTGGTGGTTTGTCATCTCTCTTTGCTGATTCAAGCCGTCTACCACTTGTTTTGATGACTATCTTTGCATTCAGCTTGTCAGATACCTTTGACACACTTGGTACCTTTATCGGTACAGGTCGTAAGACTGGTATTTTCTCAGAAGAAGATGAGAAAGCTCTCGAAAATGGTACAGGCTTTAACTCTAAGATGGACAAGGCCCTCTTTGCAGATGCGATTGGTACCTCTATCGGTGCACTATTTGGTACTTCAAATACAACGACATATGTTGAATCGGCTGCAGGTATCTCTGCAGGTGGTCGTACTGGTCTGACAGCTGTTACAACAGCGGTTCTCTTCCTTCTTTCAATTCTTATCTTGCCATTTATCGGTATTGTACCAGCAGCGGCAACTGCTCCAGCTTTGATTATTGTCGGTGTCATGATGGTTTCATCATTCCTAGATGTGGATTGGAGCCAATTCGAAGACGCTCTTCCAGCCTTCTTTGCAGCCTTCTTCATGGCGCTTTGCTTCTCAATCTCATACGGTATTGCAGCAGCGTTTATCTTCTATTGCTTGGTGAAAGTATCAACAGGTAAGGCTAAAGAAATTCACCCAATCCTTTGGGGAGCCACAGCTCTATTTATTCTGAATTTCATCATTCTAGCCATCTTGTAATCTGTTTATTATCCTTGAACTGATCTTCATTTGAAGGTCAGTTTTTTTATTTACGATTAAAATATATGGGAATCAATGTGCTTCAGTTAATAAAATACGGTCTTGAATGTTGTAAATTGCAAACGGACGGAGTTTATTTTTCCATTTCGTCGTTTCTCTGTCTTCTCTTAGTGCCATTTTTACTCCTTGTGACTGTATTTTAAATGGCTGTTCGTTATTGTAAGCAAGATGTCACATACCTAGACATCTGCTGGTTTAATGTCATGATGGGGTGAAAAATTTATCATGTAGTCTTTGGGAGTCACAGGGCATAGAATAACCCCTGAGCTTGGGCTCAGGGGGAGTTTTCTAACTATAATGTTTGAATAGCGAATGAGTTGCCTGATGGATGGTGCGTGCTGTTTCAGCGTTGTTCATAGTGTAGAGATGGATACCAGCCACATCATTGGTCACCAAATCGACAATCTGATCAACGGCGTAGGCTAGGCCAGCTGCGCGTAGGGATTCAGGATTGTGCTCATATTTTTCTAAAATGGCTTTAAACTTACGAGGGAGGTGGATATTCTCACAGGTTTTCAAGAGTCGAAGTGCCTGATTCCTGTTGATGATAGGCATAATACCTGCGATAATAGGCACTTCGATGTCTGCTAGAGAACATTTCTCCTGAAAGTTATAAAATGCTTCGTTATCGAAGAAGAGTTGAGTTACCAAGGTTGAGCAACCGGCATCAACTTTCTTTTTCAAATTTTTGATGTCTGAGACAGAATTTGGTGATTCTGGATGTACTTCTGGATAACAGGCTCCAATAATGTCAAAATGTGGAGCTTCTTCCTTGATAAAGGAAATCAAGTCAGTTGCATACTGGAAGTCCTCTTTAGGGGGAAGACCTTCAATAATATCGCCACGAAGTGCTAAAATCTGATGCACACCAATTTCATCGAGAGAATGAAGAACGGATCGGACCTTTTCTTTTGTCAAGTAAGCAGCTGGCAAATGCGCGATAGTTGGAATGTGCAATTCATTGCGAACATGGTTAGCCAACTTGACAGTCGTCTCTTCTACGTTCAAATTGTTATTGCTGCATGTAACACTGATAAAATGAGGGGCCAAACCTTGCATCTCATCGAGAGTTTGGATAATCTTTTCATTGCCTACTGCTGGTTTTGGAGGAAAAATTTCAAATGAGAGACTTGGGGTTTGACCGATCATAAATTAGAGTTCCTTTCTGGCTGCCTTAGCTGCTTGAGTCAAGTGGATAAGACTAGCTTTTGTTTCTGATTCGCCACGAGTCTTGAGTCCGCAGTCTGGGTTAATCCAGACTTTTTCTTTCGGTACTTTGGCAAGGATGGCTTGAATAGTGTGTGCAATTTCATCAACGGCAGGGACACGTGGAGAGTGGATGTCATAGACACCAGGCCCTACCTGAGTTTGGAAGTTTTTAGCCTTGAGTTCATCTAGGATAACAAGATTTGAACGGCTAGCTTCAAAGGAAATTACATCCGCATCCATATTGTCGATGGCAGGAATGATGTCTGTAAATTCGCTATAGCACATGTGAGTGTGAATTTGTGTATCTGGTGCAACAGTTGAGTGTACCAAACGGAAGGCAGGAATTGCCCAGTCAAGGTACTCGCTGTACCAGTCGCTACGACGGAGTGGTAGTTTTTCACGAAGGGCTGCTTCGTCAATTTGAATAATCTTGATCCCCGCTGCTTCAAGGTCAAGAACTTCTTCCTTGATAGCGAGAGCAATTTGAAGTGTTGATTCTTTGATAGAGATGTCTTCACGTGGGAAGGACCAGTTGAGGATGGTTACAGGTCCAGTCAACATACCTTTAACTGGTTTGTTTGTACGGCTTTGAGCATAGCTAGACCATTTGACAGTAATTGGGTTCAAGCGTGTTACATCACCCCAGATGATTGGTGGTTTTACCCCACGCATACCGTATGATTGTACCCAACCGTTCTTACTGAAGAGGTAACCAGACAGGTTTTCGCCGAAGTATTCTACCATGTCGTTTCGTTCAAACTCACCGTGAACTAAGACATCGAAGTCAACTTCTTCCTGCCATGCAATCCACTCATCTGTTTGAGTTTTAACAAATGCATCGTATTCTTCTTCTGAGATATTTCCTTTACGGAAAGCCAAGCGTGTGCTACGGATTTCTTTGGTTTGAGGGAAAGAGCCAATCGTTGTTGTTGGAAGAAGTGGTAAGTTTAGCTTCTCGCGTTGAATGGCTTCACGCTCTGCAAAGACTGGTAGGCGTGTATAGTCTGAGTCTGTCAAACTTGCAAGACGGTCAGCAAGTGCTGTGTCACGCCCCACACGTTCAAGAGCAAAGAGCTCTTTGTTAGCTGTGAGAGCAACTTCGCCTTGACCGTTACGGATGGCATCCAAATCACGTAATTCGCTCAATTTTTCAACTGCAAAGGCAAAGTGGTTGAGGATAGCAGGCTCAAATTCTTCATTAGCAGTTGTAAATGGTACATGAAGAAGGGAGCAAGAAGTTGTTATGACGACATTTTCAGCTGGAATAGCATCCAAAACAGCTAGGCTCTTTTCGTAGTTGTTGCGCCAGATATTTTTACCGTTGACGATACCAGCGTAGAGGGTCTTGTCAGCTGGGAAACCTGTCGCAACAAGTGTAGCCGTTTCCTTACCTTCTACAAAGTCAAGACCGATGGCATCAACAGGTAGGTTTGTCAATTCTGTGTAAATATCACGCACATCACCGAAGTAGGTTTGGATGAGGACTTGCAAGCCTTTCTTATCAGCCAAGAGAGTTTGGTAGATGTTTAGGAAAAGGGCTTTTTCTTCAGCAGTCAAATCCTTGACCAAGCTAGGTTCGTCCAGCTGGATTTTTTCAGCACCAAGCTCTGCCAATTTTTCAAAGACTTGTCCATAGGTTGCAACTAAGCTATCAACGAAATCAGTAGCAGTTAAACCTTCTTCAAAATCAGTTAATTGTAAGAGTGTGAATGGACCAATCAAAACTGGACGAGTTGTGATACCCAAGTCCTTTGCTTCTTGGAATTCATCGAAAATCTTATGACCGGCTAGTTTGATTTCTGTGTCTTTTTCAATAGCTGGAACGATATAGTGGTAGTTGGTATTGAACCATTTTTTCATCGGTCTAGCACGAACGTCCCCTTTTTCTCCTTGATAACCACGTGCAAGAGCGAAGTATTTTTCAAGGTCAGTCAAGTCAAGTTCTTGAACTGCTTTAGGTACGATGTTGAATAGTACTGCTGCATCCAAAACATTGTCATAGTGGGAGAAGTCGTTGCTTGGGATTTCAGTAATGCCTGCCTCTTTTACAATATTCCAATGTTTAGCACGCAATTCTTTGGCAGCAAGCAAAAGCTCTTCCTGTGGAATTTCATTTCTAAAGTATTTTTCAGTGATAAATTTTAACTCACGGTGTTCTCCGATACGTGGGAAGCCGATAATAGTAGTAGTCATGGTTTTTCCTCCAAAATATTTCTATGCCCCTATCCTAACAGAAAAAACGACTCTTGTATAATTGTAAAATTTTAGAGAAAGTTATAACTTTTGGCTATAACGGATTGAAAGGGAACTGCGTTTTATGATATTTCTTCTATATAAAAGCTTGAAAAAACGCCTGTTTATCAAGCTTACCTTTTTTATGCTGGATTCAGCATAGCCTTTTCTTAAGCCTGGTATAGATTTTATCTATGGAAGGGTAACAGGCAAGCTCATGCTTGTGGGCAATAGTTTATTGGTCGGTCTGATAGTTATTTTTTATCAGCCCATAAAACTTCTATATTAGACAGGGCTAGGTAGCCATGCTACAATGGAAAAAATGAAAGAAAGGGGCTTTTTATGGGAAAAGTTATCATTGGAATTTCAGGAAACGAGCAAGAATTTCCAACTAAATCTGGTAGAACTTATGTAACTGTTGCGAGTGAATTGGCAGATGGTGTTCGTCAGGCTGGTGGTATACCGATGGTTATTCCTATGGGAACCCCTGACTTAGCCAAGGACTATATCAACATGATTGATAAGTTGATTTTATCAGGCGGTCAGCATGTAGACCCAAGTCTATACGGTCAAGAGCGTTTGATTGATAGTAATGATTACCTCTTGGAACGGGATGAATTTGAACTGGCTTTGATTGAGGAAGCCCTTCGTCAGGGAAAACCAATTTTTGCAGTCTGCCGAGGGATGCAGTTGCTGAATGTTGCTCTAGGCGGAAGCTTGGAGCAAGAGGTGGCTCATCATTGGCAAGATGGTATTGCGGGGACCTCCCATCGTTTACAAGTGAAACCTAAAAGCCGAATCGGTCAACTGTTTGCCCAGGGGAGCCCTATTAATTCCTTCCATCAGCAACGAATCAAAGAATTGGCTCCAGGACTGGTGGCGACAGGTTTGGATCCTAGGGATGGTACGATAGAAGCTTATGAAAGTAGGGGGAACCAAGCTTTGTTTGGTATCCAATGGCATCCAGAATTTTTGTACAATGATTGTAAGCAACATCGAGACCTGTTTCAGTATTTAGTAGATATATTTTAAGAGGGGTATCCCTCTTTTTATTATCAATGCTTATAATTGCAAGGGTATTTGTTATAACGAAAAGTTATAACTTTCTATAAAAAAAGTCAATTAGTCAGAAAGAAAATTCTGTGTTAAGATAGATACAGTTCTAATTTAAGGAGATCATTTTATGAAATTAAAAAAATTGTTTAGTTTGGCAACAGCTGCTTTATCAGTAGGTGTACTTGCTGCATGTGGTAACTCTTCTTCAAGTTCAGATTCATCTGCAACAACTGTTCGAGTAGGTGTGATGAGCTTGAGTGAGTCGGAAGAAGCTCGTTGGAATAAAGTTCAAGAAATTCTCGGGGACGAAGTGAAGTTGGAATTCACTCAATTTACAGACTATTCACAACCAAACAAGGCAGTAGCTGAAAATGAGGTAGACATCAACGCATTCCAGCACTATAACTTCTTGAATAACTGGAATGAAGAAAATGGTGAAGACTTGGTTGCTATTGCGGATACTTATATCGCACCAATCCGTCTTTACTCAGGTACAGCTGATGGAAAAAATAAGTACACTAAAGTGGAAGAAATTCCAGATGGTGCAGAAATTGCGGTTCCAAACGACCCAACAAACGAAAGTCGTGCTCTTTACCTTCTTCAAGCAGCTGGTTTGATCAAGGTTGGTGTATCTGGTACAGAATTGGCAACGATTGCTGACATTACTGAAAACAAGAAAAACTTGAAAATTACTGAGTTGGATGCAAGCCAAACAGCAAGCTCACTTAGCTCAGTTGATGCAGCAGTTGTAAATAACACATTTGTGTTGGAAGCTGGTTTGGATTACAAAAATGCCCTTTACAAAGAGCAAAAAGATGAAAATTCAAAACAGTGGTACAACTTGATTGCAGCTCGTAGCGATTGGGAAAAATCAGAGCAAGCAGCAGCGATTAAGAAAATTATCGAAGCCTACCACACGGATGAAGTGAAAAAAGTTATTGAAGAGACTTCAGACGGTATGGATGAACCAGTTTGGTAAAATGTAAATAGGTCGAGGACTGGACAGAATTGTTCAGCCCTCTATCTGTTTTTATAGAGATAAGAAAAAATCTCTTAACCAAAGTCAGATATGTGGGAGAATATTTGATTTTGGTTAGTAGATTTGATTGATTTTCATTGAGTATGAGGAGAAAGTATGGCAGATAGTAAAGTTCAAGCATTTGAAAATGATGCGATTATTCAAACTTATTTTGAAAAGTTGAAGGTCTTGATTTCAAAGAAATCTATTTTTGCTCAGCAGATTGGTTTGTTGGATGTGGCGACTTACTTGAAAGATATGTTTGAAGAAGCTGGTGCAGAGGTTGTTTTGGATGATAGTTATGCAGCACCCTTTGTCATGGCTACGTTTAAGGCTTCGGTGCCAGATGCGAAAACATTGATTTTCTACAATCATTATGATACAGTACCTGCAGATGCCGATCAGGTCTGGGAGAAGGGTAACCCCTTTGAATTGACCATTTCCGATGGCTATATCTATGGTCGGGGGGTAGATGATGATAAGGGCCATATCACAGCTCGTCTGTCGGCCTTGAAAAAATATCAGTCTAGACAGAATGGCCATTTACCAGTCAATGTGATTTTTATTATGGAAGGGGCAGAAGAGTCAGCTTCTGTCGACTTGGACAAATACCTTTCAAAATATAAAGAACATTTGATCGGTGCTGATTTACTTGTCTGGGAGCAGGGGCATCGCAATAGTCTACATCAGCTAGAGATTGCTGGGGGAAATAAGGGAATTGTGACCTTTGATCTTCAGGTCAAATCAGCTGACTTGGACATTCATTCTTCCTATGGTGGTGTCATTGATTCGGCAAGCTGGTATTTATTATCAGCACTTCAATCCATGCGGGCTGCAGATGGACGAATCCTGGTAGATGGTATTTACGAGCAAGTGCAAGAGCCAAATGAGCGTGAATTGGCCTTGGTGGAAGAATTTGCACTGGCGACCAGTCAGTCTATGAAAGACATTTATGGCTTGACTCTTCCAACCTTGGTAGAAGACCGTCGTGAGTTTCTGAAGCGTTTGTATTTTGAGCCATCTATTACCATTGAAGGCTTGTCAACTGGCTATCTTGGTCAAGGTGTCAAGACCATCATACCAGCTCAGGCTTCTGCAAAAATGGAAGTTCGTCTGGTGCCTGGTTTGGAGCCACACGATGTTTTGGACAAGATTCGCCAGCATTTGGACAAGCACGGATTTGACAAAGTTGAGGTTATCTTCACTTTGGGGGAAATGAGCTACCGAAGTGACATGTCCCACCCTGCCATTGTCAATGTGATTGAGTTGGCTAAAAAGTTGACGCCAGAAGGAGTTGCTGTCTTGCCGACGTCACCGGGGACAGGACCCATGCACACAGTCTTTCATGCTCTAGGTGTGCCGATTGCAGGATTTGGATTAGGAAATGCCAACAGTCGTGACCATGCCGGTGATGAAAATGTCAGCATCGCTGACTACTATAGCCATGTTGAATTAGTAGAGGAGTTAATTGCAAGTTATGAGTAAGGAAATGATTAAGCTAGATAATATTGATGTAACCTTCCAGCAGAAAAAACGGACCATCGAAGCGGTAAAGGATGTGACCCTCCATATCAATCAAGGGGATATTTACGGTATCGTAGGTTATTCTGGAGCAGGGAAATCTACCCTTGTCCGTGTCATCAATCTGTTGCAGGTGCCGACAGCGGGTAAAATTACTATCGATGAGGATGTGATTTACGAGGGAGAAAAGGTCACACTTACCCCAGCTCAATTGCGGAGCAAACGCCGTGAAATCGGCATGATTTTCCAGCATTTCAATCTGATGGCTCAAATGACGGCAGAAGAAAACATAGCCTTTGCCCTTAAGCATTCGGGGTTAAGCAAGGAAGAGAAGAAAGAAAAAGTTGCTAAGTTGTTGGACTTGGTTGGGCTTTCTGACCGTGCTGAAAACTATCCAGCTCAGCTGTCTGGTGGTCAAAAACAACGTGTTGCCATTGCCCGTGCCTTGGCCAATGACCCTAAAATCTTGATTTCTGATGAGTCTACTTCTGCCTTGGATCCGAAAACGACTAAGCAGATTTTGGCACTTTTGCAGGAATTGAATGAAAAATTGGGCTTGACCATTGTTATGATTACCCACGAGATGCAGATTGTAAAAGATATTTGTAACCGTGTGGCTGTTATGCAGGATGGTCACTTGATTGAAGAGGGTTCAGTTTTAGAAATCTTCTCTCATCCAAAAGAAGAATTGACACAGGATTTCATCAAAACGGCAACAGGAATTGATGAGGCCTTGGTGAAAATTTACCAGCAGGATATTGTTCAGAATTTGCCTGAAAACAGTATTTTGGTGCAACTCAAGTATGCTGGTTCCAATACGGATACGGCCATTGTCAATGATTTGTATAAATTCTATCAAGTATCTGCCAATATTTTGTATGGCAATATTGAAATTTTGGACCATACGCCAGTTGGTGAGATGGTAGTGATCTTATCAGGTGAACCTGGTCAGTTGCACCGTGCGATTGAGGCAGTGACGGAGGCGCGCGTGGAAGTGACGATTTTGAAAGGAGCAAATTAGATGTTAGAATGGATTCAAACGAATTTTCCAGATATTTATAAATTGGGCTGGGATGGTCAGACAGGTTGGTTAACACATTTTAATTTGACCCTCTATATGACCTTTGTTTCCTTTGCTTTTGGTGGCTTGATGGGCTTGGTTTCAGGTTTGTTCTTGGTCTTGACTGGTCCTCGCGGTGTCATTGAAAATAGGACGGTTTACTGGATTTTGGATAAGGTAGCTTCTATCTTCCGTGCCATTCCTTTCATTATTTTGTTGGCGGCCATTGCTCCTTTGACAAAAATTATTGTTGGGAAAACGATTGGTACGGAGGCAGCCTTGGTGCCGCTCGCCCTTTCAGTCTTTCCCTTCTTTGCCCGTCAGGTTGAAGTGGTCTTGTCAGAATTGGACCGTGGTGTCATTGAGGCGGCTCAGGCTTCAGGAGCGACGTTCTGGGATATTGTCCTTGTCTATCTGCGTGAGGGTCTGCCTGACTTGATTCGTGTGACGACCTTTGCCCTGGTTTCCTTGGTCGGCTATACTGCCATGGCAGGAGCTATCGGAGCAGGTGGTTTGGGACAGGTTGCGCTATCATATGGTTACCTACGGTATAATAATGATGTGACCTTTTTAGCAACTCTTTTGATTTTGGTTATCATCTTCGTAATCCAGTTTATTGGAGATTTCTTGACGAGAAAGATTAGTCATAGATAAGTAATGTTTTGAGAGCCCAAATTTCAAGTTGAAGTTAGCCACCCAAAAGAAATTCACTTGGCGACTTGTAGTCCAAGCATTTTTTAGGGTAGTTGTTAATCCAATTTTCGATAAAAGCGACTTCTTTCGGAGTCGTTTTCTTGGTTCCCTTAGGTAACCATCTCCGAATTAATCGATTATGATTTTCATTTGAACCTCTCTCCCATGAAGAGTAAGCATGTGCGTAGTAGATATGTTCCTCAGGAAATACCTCAGACAATCGTTTGAACTCCGAACCATTATCTGCAGTAATGGACAGAATACGATGCTCCCCTAATAGTAACGTAAGCGCTTGATTGACAGATTCAGCAGTTTTATTTGGAATTAACCTTATAATTTGGTGTCTGCTCCGCCGGTCGGTTAAGACTAACAGGCAATAATTTTTTATCTTAGTTAGTAGGACGGTATCAATTTCATAATGACCATTTTCCAAGCGAAGATTAATAACGTCAGGACGTTCTTCGATAGATTTACCTGCCGGCTTAAAGTTCGGACTAGCTTGCTTCTTGACACCTTTCCTTTTTCTGGGATAAAGCATGTCGGCTTTCGTCAATCCTAAATGACCATTATGAAACCAGTAGTAGATGGTTGAAATACCAACTTTCACTTGCTTCTTCTTAACCATCATTTCAGGCGAAAATTTTTGCTTATGATAGTGTAAGATCTTCTCTCTGATTTCCTTTGTTAGAATTAACTTTTTCACCGACCGTTTTCGATTGGATTGGTAAACAGTTTGTGCGTAATCGGCAGAATAGACCTTTTTGTATAGCCCTTTTCTCACTTGTTGTAAAGTTGTACCTCTTTTGACTTCATTATGAATCGTTTGAGGCGCCTTTCCTAATAAGCCTGCAATTTCACGATTGGACTTATTTTCATTCTTCCACCGCTCAATCAAGCGACGGTTATCTATTGTCAAATGTTTCCCTTTTGGGGTATAATGTTCTTGCATCTCTGTGCCTTTCCTTGTGTTTGTGGTGAACAACAAGTATAGCACAGAGGTGTTTTCTTATACCTTAAATCACATTTCATTTGACAACAGGAACCCTTGAACCTGTTTTTTCAGCTAAACCAAGGCTATGATTAGCCTTGGCCACCTAGCCTAACAGCTTCAAACCTGTTATCAAATGAAATCATCAACTTACTCAAACATAGTGAAACATCTAATTCTTGACTAAGGTAAGGTGGCTAACTTCATTATAGAACTTTCAAATGTTTTGAGAGGACAAATTGGTCCTCTTTTTTGATGCAAAATACTTGACAAATTTCTTGTTATACTAGTATAACAAGGCTTGACTTTACAGCCAAGCCTTTCTAAAAAGCCAAAAATAGCGAGAATATATGTGTTCGAAATGCGGCAATCATCAGGCTATTAGAATTGGTGATAGTCACTTATATTGCTATTTTTAAATAGCATATAGATCAGAGAATATTTATTGATGTAGATATTACACTCATAAATGGATTGAAAAGAGATGGATTTTGGAGGTAAAAATGGCAACGTTTCTAGATCAAGAAGATTTGCAACTAATCGAACAATTTAAGGCAGAGAATTTGCAAAAGAAAAATAGGATTATTGAAGAGTATCGTTATTACGATATTCCCGACGGTTACAAGAGTGAAGCGGCTAAAGATGCCCCAACTTACGAGCATTACCTAATGAATAAAATAGTATTCTCGCCGGAAGATGAGAAAGCCGTTGGTGAATTAGGCGAGAACGCAGGAACTCTTGAAAGGGTTCGGCATCTGACTAGCCAAGTGATGACCTCTGAGGAATGGTACCGTTCTGTTTACGGAATAGGTTTCTTTGAAAAATTCAATGTGAATGAATTGAAGTGGTATCTTTATGATGCAGCAATTTTGATGAGTAGATGGGAATCAACTCTGCATTGGGAAAATGAGGTGCTTATTGCCTGGTCTAACAGGGAAAAAAAGGGGAATTGGATGTGGTGGATTCTTGGTTTGACCCTCTTCTTCGCTATTGGTGAATTGGTTTTCGGTAATGATAGGGCTGGCTATCTTCAAAGGAGTTTGACATTCTTTTTCTTGTCAGCTATTATCGGTATTTTTGCAAATAGAATGCGTCAGAAGAAGCAAGAAGATAGTGCAGTGATTAAACAAAGGCTTGAGGAAGTAAAAGAGTGTAAAAGTTGGCACTATCATAAAGCTCAGGAACATCCATTGATTATGCAACAGGGGCAACATAGTTCTTCATTCTTTTTTGAAACAATGCTTGGTTATGTCAATGAGGGGCGTGTCAATACCTTACAGGAAGCTCTAAATCTGTATCATCAAGAAAGTCAATATGACCAACTGTTGCGCCAACAAGCAGCCACACTACAGCGAGCAGAACAAATTCAACAGATGACTACATTTAATACCATTTACAATGTATTAAAAAAATAGAAATGGAGGTAAGGGGATATGGTATTCCGTAAAACAGCAAACGAATATGCTAAGAAAAATATAGGTGAACTTCAGCCCTATAAAGAAGGAACCTACATTGATTTGAACAATAATGTCTATTATTACGATGGCTTAGAGTATATAAAAATTGGATATGATAATCCTAATTTAGATACCTGGGTCAGTCTTGTTCCGCAAATAGGAGTGGGGGTTATCTTGGCGAATTTGTTTGCACCAAAAAGTCGTAAGGAGGATAGTTTTGATATTTGGACCTGGCTAATTGGTCTCTTTCTTGCACTTGTCTTTTTATGGTGGTATCGTTTGGTTGCTTTTGCTGGATACAAGTTGCTGACACTATTTATTCGACCAATTTTAGAATTTACAGAGAGAGCAAAGTGGCTTCGTTTATGTTTACCATTCCTTTGGTTTGTTGAGGAGCCCGACAAAGATTTAGTAGATGTTGCTACAGGGTCAACAATGCTAATTCCCTACATTATTTTGAGTATTCCTGTAGTGGCTTTGGCAAATTATGACGTTCCGGAATTAAAACCAGTTGGGATTGTTTTAATTTTGTGTGCGCTCCTTTCGGCATTTTATATGTTCTTAAACGTTCGCATCAATAAAGATAATTTTGTGGATAAATTTTAACTGTATGATGGGTAACCTCAGGATAGATTTCCTAATTTTGAGATAATATTTGACATTCTTATAGTGATTCTTTATAATGAAAACAACCAAATATTTACTGCCACCGGGTAGTCATGCATCAGCATTTTATGAACATCGTTAGGTCTTTGAAGATGTTCATAGGGTGCTGATTTTGTATAAAAAAGGAGTAAGAATATGTCACAATTTGTTGTTGATTCATCTTTTTGGAATCTATTTCCAGACGCAAAAATTGGAGTTCTATTATTGAAAGATTATAAAACGCCATCAGAATCACCAGAAGATTTAGTGAAATTACTGGAAGAAAGCAACGGAATTGCCCAGAAATTTCTCACAAAAGATACTTTTAGTGAAAATGAAGTCATTCAAACGTATCGCCAAGCTTATCAAAAATTCAAAACAAAAAAAGGTGCACGTTCTAGTATTGAAGCACTTTTGAAGCGTTCTGCTAGTGACCGTCCAGTTTCGACAATCTCACCCTTAGTGGATATTTATAATGCAGCAAGTTTGCGTTTCGGTCTTCCATGTGGTGCAGAAGATATAGATACATTTGTAGGCAATCTCCAACTAACGATCACTGAGGGTGGAGATGAATTCTATCTCATTGGTGATGAAAACAATAATCCAACTCTACCAGGTGAAGTTTGCTATAAGGATGATAAAGGCGCCGTTTGTCGCTGTTTCAATTGGCGCGATGGTGAGCGAACCATGATTACGGATGAGACAAAGAATGCTTTCTTGGTCATGGAGTTGGTCAATTCTGATAGAGTAGAAGATTTGGAAAATGCCCTTGATTTTATCAGTAAACACGCAGAAAAATTCTTGGGAGTAGTACCAGAAAAATATCTACTAGATCGCGATACGCCTGCAATAGCCTTGTAGGATTTGTCAGCGGGATTGTGTTCGGATAAATAGTGGTCTTTCTAGACAAATGCTGATTTTTCTGCTACAATACTAAGCATGAAAGAAGGTTGTTTCAAAAGCCTGTCTAGCGAGCTTGGGAGAGTGAAAGCCAAGCCAGTCTTGAAATAATTGGCGCTTTCCCAGTCGTGACCATGTCCGACTCAATCAGAATCATACAAATGAAGTAATAAATTAGGGTGGAACCGCGTTCTCAACGCCCCTATGTCTGTTGACAGGGGAAGAGAATGTGGTTCTTTTTGTCTGCCGACCGAGTATTTCTTGTTTTTCATCTCAAGGTGAAAGACAGCTACTATAAAGAAAGGAGACCAATGTTCACCTTAGAAAATATCAATCGAGGTCATGAACAGTTTACTGGGCCTGATTTTCCTAAACTGATTGCCTATTTCAAGAATTTGGGCATGGTGGAAAATACGGTGGATATACAGTCTGGCCAGGTTGTCTATCGTTCGAAGGCGGGCCAAACTCTGGAAAAGCAGGGCTATCAGGTAACGATACCTGTTGCTGATCAAGTCAACCTGGACCAGTTTGTGACCATTTTACGCAATCACCAGGCAGGACAAACAGATTTCCCTACCTTCTGCCAAGAAACAGCAGAAGCAGGCATTTACAAGTGGGTCATCGACCTAGAAGCCATGACCTGTTCCTATCTGGACCAGGCGGAACAAGCTGTTTTTGTGGAAACCATACCGAGTGTGGAGAACTAGCAATTTTGAAATATAATAGAAAGAAGGAAATATATGTCTAAAAAACTCACCTTTCAAGAAATTATTTTGACCTTACAACAATTTTGGAATGAGCAGGGCTGCTTGCTCATGCAGGCTTATGATACGGAAAAGGGTGCGGGTACCATGAGCCCCTACACATTCTTGCGTGCGATCGGTCCTGAGCCTTGGAATGCGGCTTATGTTGAGCCTTCACGTCGTCCTGCTGACGGTCGCTACGGGGAAAACCCAAACCGTTTGTATCAGCACCACCAATTCCAAGTGGTCATGAAACCATCGCCATCTAATATTCAAGAACTTTACTTGGAGTCTTTGGAGCGTTTGGGCATCAATCCTTTGGAGCACGACATTCGTTTCGTTGAGGACAACTGGGAAAACCCGTCAACAGGTTCTGCTGGTCTTGGCTGGGAAGTCTGGTTGGACGGTATGGAAATTACGCAGTTTACCTACTTCCAACAGGTTGGTGGTTTGGCAACAGGTCCAGTTACAGCCGAAGTAACCTATGGTTTGGAGCGTTTGGCTTCCTACATCCAAGAAGTTGACTCCGTTTACGATATCGAGTGGGCAGACGGCGTTAAATACGGTGAAATTTTCATTCAGCCAGAATATGAGCATTCAAAATATTCCTTTGAAGTATCAGACCAGGATATGCTCCTTGAAAACTTCAATAAGTTTGAAAAAGAAGCAGAGCGGGCTTTGGAAGAGGGCTTGGTTCACCCAGCCTTTGACTATGTGCTCAAATGTTCTCATACCTTTAACCTGTTGGATGCCCGCGGAGCTGTATCTGTAACTGAACGTGCAGGTTACATTGCCCGTATCCGTAACCTTGCCCGTGTCGTTGCCAAAACCTTTGTGGCAGAGCGGAAGAAACTCGGCTTCCCACTTTTAGACGAAGCAACACGAGCAGAATTGTTGAAGGAGGACGCAGAATAATGACAAAGAATTTACTTGTTGAACTTGGCTTGGAAGAAATTCCTGCCTACATCGTAACCCCAGCCATGCACCAGTTGCGTGACCGCATGGCGACTTTTTTGACAGACAACCGTTTGGCTTTTGACAGCATCGATGTCTTTTCAACGCCACGCCGTTTGGCTGTTCGTGTGCGTGGTTTGGCGGACCAGCAGACAGACTTGACCGAAGATTTCAAGGGACCTGCTAAGAAGATTGCCTTGGACGCAGACGGAAACTTCACCAAGGCTGCAGAAGGATTTGTCCGTGGCAAAGGCTTGACGACAGTGGACATCGAATTCCGCGAGATTAAGGGTGAAGAGTATGTCTACGTGACAAAACACGAAGCTGGTCAGCCAGCTAAGGCAGTCTTGGCGGGCATTCCAGAGGTCTTGAAAGCTATGACCTTCCCTGTCAGCATGAACTGGGCCTCCAACAAATTCGCCTACATCCGCCCTGTCCACACCTTGACCGTTCTCTTGGATGACGAGGCATTGGATATGGACTTCTTGGACATTTCGTCCGCTCGCATCAGCCGTGGTCATCGTTTCCTTGGAAATGAAACTGAGATTGCAAGTGCAGATTCTTACGAGGCGGACTTGCGAGCACAGTTTGTCATTACAGACCCCGCAGAGCGTCAAAATATGATTGTTGAGCAAATCAAGGCTATCGAGGACAAACACAATGTGACCGTTGAGATTGATGAGGACCTACTCAATGAAGTTCTCAACTTGGTCGAGTACCCAACTGCCTTTATGGGCTCCTTTGACACCAAGTACCTGGAAGTACCAGAAGAGGTTTTGGTGACTTCTATGAAAAATCACCAACGTTACTTCGTGGTGCGTGATAAGGCTGGCAAACTCTTGCCAAACTTCATCTCCGTCCGCAATGGTAATGACCAGTACATTGATAATGTCATCAAAGGAAATGAAAAAGTTTTGGTGGCTCGTCTGGAAGATGGTGAGTTCTTCTGGCGTGAAGACCAAAAACTCAAGATTGCTGACTTGGTAGAACGCCTCAAAGTCGTGACCTTCCATGAGAAAATCGGCTCACTTTACGAGCACATGGAACGCACCAAAGTTATCGCAGAAAAACTGGCTGACTTGGCAGGTTTGTCTGCGGATGAAAAATCGGATGTGGCACGTGCGGCGGACATCTACAAGTTTGACCTCTTGACAGGTATGGTCGGCGAGTTTGACGAATTACAAGGGATCATGGGTGAGAAGTATGCCCTGCTTGCAGGGGAAAAACCTGCGGTGGCAACGGCAATCCGTGAACATTACTTGCCAAACTCAGCAGAAGGCGAATTGCCTGAAAGCAAGGTCGGTGCGGTCTTGGCACTGGCTGACAAGTTTGATACCCTTCTCTCCTTCTTCTCAGTAGGTCTTATTCCTTCTGGCTCAAACGACCCATACGCTCTTCGTCGTGCGACACAGGGTATCGTGCGGATTTTGGAAGCCTTTGGCTGGGAAATTCCATTGGATCAGTTGATTGCGGAGCTCTACAGCTTGAACTTTGCCAGCTTGACCTATGACAACCAGCCAGCTGTGATGGACTTTATCCGTGCCCGTGTGGAGAAGATGATGGATAAGGCGATTCCGAAAGACATCCGTGAGGCTGTACTTGCCAGCTCAACCTTTGTGGTCAGACTACAACTGGCAGCCAGCTCTGCTATTTTCCAAAAATCAAAAGAGGCTGACTACAAGGAAGCCGTGGAAAACTTGTCACGTGTCTTCAACTTGGCTGAAAAGGCGGAGGCAACTGCGGTTGACGAGGCTCTCTTCGAAAACGACCAGGAAAAAGCCCTTGCTGTGGCAGTATCTAGCTTGGAGTTGACAGAAGACATGGCGGGCAATTTGGACAAACTCTTTGCTTTGAGTCCAGTCATCGCGGCCTTCTTCGACAATACCATGGTCATGGCAGACGACGCAGCGGTTAAAGCCAACCGTTTGGCTCTCTTGAAAGCCTTGGCGGATAAGGCAAGTGCAGTGGCCGTCTTCAATCTCTTGAATAGTAAGTAGGAGGTAGACATGGAACAAGCAAAAATCGATCGGATCAATGAATTGGCTAAAAAGAAAAAAGCTGGTACCTTGACACCAGAGGAAAAAGTTGAACAGGCTCAGCTCAGGGAAGAATATATTGAGGGGTATCGTCGAGCAATCCGTCATCATATTGAGGGGATTAAACTGGTTGATGAAGACGGTAACGATGTGACGCCAGAGAAACTCCGTCAAGTCCAACGTGAAAAGGGCTTGCATGGCCGTAGTTTGGATGATCCAAATTCCTAAGAATAAATGATAATAAACAAGGAAAGACTAGGTTTTCTAGTCTTTTTTGTGCTTTTGAGAATATGTATTTACTTGTTTACTTAGTTTGTAAATGATAAAATAGAGATATAATAGGTTCAGGGAGGATTTGTCATGAAAAAACTGATGTATGCCTTGTTGGTGCTTGCCTATGTTACGGTCGCTTATTTGTCGGTCCACCTCCTTCCTCACTATTATTCTGGTGCAATTATAGGGGCGGCAGGAGCCAGTCTTGGAGCTAGTTTCAAACAGTTCAAGGAAGTGCGAGCTTGTCCTGACCAACCCTTGTTAGCCTATTTTAAGTGGGATAAGAAAAAGACAAGTAGTTTGTTATTGGTCCTTCTTGGAATCATCCTTTTTGTCAGCCTTGTGCTGGAATTTAATTGGCATTACGGCATAGCTTTTGTAGTGGCGATCAGCTATGCTACGTTTTGGAATCTCCTTCATATCCAATTCTTACGAAAATACTATTTTAAAAACGCATGAGAGTTTCATGCGCTTTCTTTATATACTTTGGTCAGCTTTTAATTTTTTCATAAAGATGATGGAACTTGGAATGAGGACCAAGATGCTTCCGATCCAGGCGGCGGGGTTAGCGGCGGCGGTTCCATAGAAGCCGAAATACTGCATGCCGATGATGGCGACTGCTGCTCGGAAAATTAATTCCCCAAAGCCTGCTAGTGTTGGAATAAAGCCCTTGCCAAGTCCCTGAATAAAGCTACGAAGAATAAAGAGGGAAGCAACAATCCAGTAACAAGAGCCGTTAATGATGTAGTAAACAAGAGCCAAGTCCAGAACTGTTTGACTGGCGTTTGGCAGAAATAGACCAGAAAAGAAACGATTGCCCAAGATGAGAATGACCGCAAATACAATGGCCCAAGCAATGCTGAGGAGTAATGAGTGGCGCACCCCTTCTCGAATACGGTCATAGAGTTTGGCACCGTAGTTCTGAGCAGTAAAGGTTGCGATAGCCAAGCCCAGATTAACCATGGGCAGCATAGCCAACTGGTCAGTACGAAGGGCAATGGCCTGGGCGGCGATGGCGTCTGTTCCTAGTTGGTTGACCATAAACTGCAAGGTCATGGCTCCGATGGCGATAATACTGGCTTGAAATCCCATTGGAAAAGCAAGCTGGGCATGTTTCTTGAGATTATCCCTATCCAATTTTAAATCAGCTAGTCCAATATGATAGTGAGGTACCTTGTGGATAATGTAAAAAATAAGAAAGAGGACCGAACAGGCTTGGGCAAGGATAGTTGCAAAGCCAGCTCCGAAAACGCCCCAGTTCATGACTAAGATAAAGAAAAAATCCAGACCAATATTGATAAAACAAGCGATAACTAGAGCAAGTAGAGGTGTTTTAGAGTTTCCGAGACTGCGTAGGGCTGAAGACAGGAAATTATAAAAAATAGTAAAGGTCAATCCTCCAAACATGGCCGTTAGAAAGGCATGGGAGTGGTTGATGATACTCACAGGCGTTTGCATTAAGACCAAGATAGGTTTCAAAAATGCTAAGGCTGAGACTGTTAGTAAAAGGCTGATGAGGGAAGCGTAGAAGAGTCCGTGGACAAAAGATTTTTTAAGCCCCTCTAAGTCGCCAGCTCCAAAGCGTTGGGCAGAAATAATGGTTAATCCATTGGTGACACCTTGGGCAAAGCCGATGATTAAAAAAATCAGGCTGGCTGTCGAACCGACACTTGCAAAGGCATCCTTTCCCAAAGTATGCCCCACAATCATGGAATCAGCAAAATTATAGGCCAGTTGAAAAAAAGATCCAATCAACAAGGGAATAGCGAATTGTAAGATAACCGCAATCGGCTTTCCTTTGGTTAAATCATTCATAACGTCTCCTTTTGACAGATGATAAGCCCACTAGATAAATGATAGTCTAGTAGGCTTTCTAGGGATAAAATATTTCTCCTGAGAACGGAGTATAGGGCGTAAATTTGTTATTTAATTTGTCAGCTCTTCAAAATGATCGACAGTATTATGGTCTGTTACTGCTAAGATGAGTTCGTCAGATTTGAAGACATAGTCAGGAGTCAGTTGGATGTTTAATTCCTGATTTTCGCCACTTCGGTAACCGATAATATTGAGTTTATAATGTTGGCGGAGTTTTAATTCGCCGAGTGTTTTGCCAATCCATTTTACTGGCGGGTGAAACTCGACAATGGAAACATTGCCTTCGAGCTCAAAGAGGCTGGTTGTGTCGCGGTGGAGTAATTGTTTTGCTAGGGAAATACCAGTTTCGCGTTCGGGAGAAATAACCTTGTCGGCACCAACACGAAGAAGGACTTCTTTCGCAGTTGTTCCTTTGACTTTGGCAATGACCATAGGAACACCTAGGACCTTGCTATGCATAACAGCAAGAACACTGGATTCCAAGTTTTCGCCAGTAGCTACAACAACAGCATCGCAGTTACCGATTCCTGCTGCACGTAGGAGCGAGCGATCGGTGATGTCTCCGACAATACCGCGCGTGAGAATAGGTTCTAGATGATTGATACGTTGCTCATGATTATCGATAGCAATGATATTGCAATCGTAATTGTGTAATGTTTTTGCAATGGTAGTACCAAAAACTCCCAGACCGAGAATTCCGATAGTATAGTTTGGCATGATTTCTCCTTTTAGACAAGCATAGATGATTTTGCGTATTGAAGACTTTCGGTTTTAGATAATTTTCGAACAGAAAGGCTTGCGAGAATAGAAAGTGGACCGATACGGCCGAAGAACATGAGTGCCATAATGACTGCTTGACCGGCCATGGTTAGACTTGGAGTCAGATTGGCCGTAACACCTACAGTGGCTAGTGCTGACATGACCTCGAACATTAAAAATAGAAGTGGTTGTCGGTCATCTGTTAGGGCAAGTGCGAAGAGCCCGATGATGAACATGAGAAGGAAGACTGAGAATGTCGCAAAAGCTTTGCGGATGCTGAGGTTATCGATGGTTCGACCCATAAAGTTGGTATGAGGGAGACCGAGAATCTCGCTACGAGCATAGAGCACTAAGGTTAGGAAGGCGGTTATTTTAATACCGCCGGCTGTTCCACCTGGGGCTCCGCCAAGCATCATCTGAAAGATATAGAGCAAGAGGGTGATTGGTTCAGCCTTCGTGTAGTCAATACTGGCAAAACCAGCGGTTCGCATGGTGACCGTCTGGAAAAAGCTGGCTAATAATTTATGGCCAAATGATAGTTGCCCGATAGTAGAAGGGTTGTTCCATTCGGTGAGTAAGGTTGTCAGAGTTCCGAGGGTTAGTATAATAGCTGTTAGCCCTAGAACAATCTTTGTATGGAACCCTAGTTTTCGTAGGCTACGTTTTTGCCCGATTTGTGTTTGAAGGTCGAACCAAACTGAGAATCCAAGACCTCCCATAATAATGAGACTGGCTAATGTTAGGTTAATCAGAGGATTATCCACATAACGCATGATGCTAGTTGCACCAAAATTATCAAAACCAGCATTACAAAAGGCTGAAATAGCTACGAAAATCGAGGTGAATAAACCTCTCGCCCATCCAAATTCAGGTACAAAATGGAAGGAAAGTAAGAGGGCTCCAAAGGCTTCGACCGCCAAGGTAAAACCAAAAGCTGATTTGAGGAAGCTACGAAAATATTTTGTGTCAGATCGGTTTAGAGCCTCTTGTAAGGTTGCCATATTGATGAAATTCATTTTACGGCCACCGCGTAAAGCGAAGAGACCGATGAATCCTATCAAGCTCAAACCACCAATTTGGATTAGCATCATACAGATAATCTGTCCAAAAGTAGAATAGGTTTCAGCAACGGCTTTGGTAAATAGCCCTGTTACACAAACCATGGAGACAGATGTGAAGAGATGATCCCAATAACTTGCTGTAGAGGTGCTAATTTGTGAAATGGGAAGACTTAGTAAAATTGATCCAGTCAGAATCACGAATAAGAAACTGATAATGATTCGCTGACTGGGAGAAAGTTTGATCCTAAATGGTGACATAATTCTACCTTTGCTCAAAAAATAAAAGATGAAGATATTGTAGCACAAAAGAAAGAAAATGTACGACTAAAACACGCAAAGAACCTGATTTTTTCTCTTCTTGAAAGTTTCATTATTTTTTATTACCATGGATTTTATAAGTGGTGTTTATAAGTGGTGGCTCAGGTGGCTCATTTTATTTGTGACAACGGGATTATGGGGAAATTATTATGTGCAATGAAAAAGTAGTGCGGACCATAAAAAGAATCTCCTTAGTTGACCTAGGGAGATTTATTTCCATTCTGCTAAGACTTGTTGATGATAGTGACGTAAAGGTCCGACCTTTTGGAGGAGGTAGGTAGCAGCCAGTCCGACCAATAAGCCTGATAAAATTCCTGTAAAAGCGAGGATTGGCAGGTAGTTCAGTACATAGAAAGAACGTGCGATGGTAGCAAAAACAAGAAGCTGACCAAGATTGTGCAACATCCCACCCAGAATAGAAATTCCAATAGGACTGACACGGTTTGGACCGAGCTGCTTGGCAGAGAGCATTCCTACATAACTCAAAGTAGTTCCGGCAAAGCCATAGAGGAAGGTTGAAAAGGTGCCTCCCAGAAAGGTTGAGATGAGCAAGCGTAGTGCGACAACCTTTAGGCTATCCTTTGTAGGGAGGGTAAAAATAGCAATTAAGCTAATCAAATTTCCCAGTCCTAGCTTGGCACCTGGAGCAAAAGCAAATGGGGGGGTGATGAGTCGTTCAATCAAAGAAATGACAACTGCCTGAGCTGCCAGCATCGTAATAAAGTTAAGTGTTTGACGTTTAGAATTCATGGTGTAGAGAAAAAACTCTTTCTAGTCGATTATCTATTTTACTATCATACTTGTTTTTGTTCACTATGGCAAGTTTTGTTTGTTGTATATTACTAATTATTGAAATTCGCTTGTCAACTATCTTGGAATGCGGTATAATGAAAACATGTAATTTGTTTTGATTTTCACAAGGAGGAAACATTGTGACGAAAAATATTGTGATTGTCGGTGCTGGTTATGCGGGGATTGCAGCAGCTCGATTGCTAGGGAAAACCTTTAAAAAGGATCAAGATGTAACAGTTACCTTGATTGATAAGAACTCTTTCCATACCTATATGACAGAGTTGCATGAAGTTGCGGCAGGGCGTGTAGAAGCCAATGCAATCAAGTATGACCTTCAACGTATCTTCAAAAAATATCCAAAGGTTCAATTAGTAACAGACAAGGTTGTTGAGATTGACTACGATAAGAAACAAGTAGTTGCGGAACACCAAACTCTGGATTTTGATTACCTGCTCCTTGCAATGGGTGGTGAGGCTAATGACTTTGGTGTGAAAGGTGTTAAAGAACACGGTTTTACACTTTGGTCTATCGAAGCAGCAGAACGTTTGCATGATCACATGATTGATGCTTGCTATCGTGCCATGCGTGAGCATGATGAAGCCAAACGTCGCGCTCTTTTAACCTTTACCGTTATCGGTGCTGGCTTCACAGGTATTGAGATGATCGGTGAGTTGATTGACTGGGTACCAATTTTGGCACGTGAGTTCAAGTTGGATCCAAAAGAATTCTCACTTAAGGTTGTTGAGGCAACGCCAAATATCTTGGCTATGGTTACTGAAAAAGAGCAAGTCAAGGCTCGCAAATACCTTGAGAAAAAAGGTGTTGAATTGGTTCTTGGTGATGGTGTAGCAAGTGTACAAGAAGATAGCTTGACACTTTCATCAGGTCGTCAAATTCCTACCTATACCTCTATTTGGACAGCTGGTGTTCAAGCCAATACAGACGCAAGTGAATTTGGTATTGAAAAAGCACGTGCAGGTCGTTTGGTAGCCAATGAGTTCATGGAAGCGAAAGGCAAGGAAAATGTCTATGTAGCTGGTGACTTGGTTTACTTCGAAGAATCAGAAGGGAAACCAACTCCACAGATTGTACAAGCAGCTGAACAGACAGGCCATACTGCGGCAAGTAATATTATTGCAGCAATCAAGGGTGGCGAAAAACATAGCTACAAAGGTAAATATGATGGGTTTATGGTATCTATTGGAGCACGCTACGGTGTAGCCTTCTTGATGGACAAATACCACATGTCAGGCTTTATGGCAATGGCTGTCAAACACATGGTAAACCTACTCTACTTCTTTACCATCCGTAGTTTCTTCTACATGGGTTCTTATGTTCGTCATGAATTCTTTGACATTCAGAATAAGCGAAACATTTTCGGAGGTCATACTTCAGGCAAAGGAAATCTTCTCTGGTCTGTGCCAATGCGTGTCCTTTATGGTTCAGTATGGCTCTACGAAGGTATCAAGAAAGCCTTTGGTCTATTTGGAACAACATCATGGTTTGGGGATCAAGTTGTCTTCCCATTCCCTTGGTTAGCTGATCCAGTATCTGGTGCATCTGCTGCTGAGGCGGTTTCAAGTGCCTCACAAGCGGCAACTGCTACAGCAGAAGCCGCTGAACCGATTTTTGGTTTGAGCTATGCCTATGGTGAAGCACCGATGGCTGTTTTGGACAAAATGCCTGATTGGTTTGCTACTATCATGGAATTTATGATGCCAAACCAAGAAGTAGCACTCTTTATGCAAAAATTTATGACAGTAGCAGAAATCGGTATTGGTCTGGCTTTGATTGCTGGTGCCTTTGTATGGATTGTATCTGCTGCAACCGTTGCTTTGGTAGTTATGTTCAGCCTGTCAGGCATGTTCTACTGGGTAAATATTTGGTTCATCCCAGCAGCTATTTCTCTTATGAACGGTGCGGGTAGAGCCTTCGGTCTAGACTACTGGATTATGCCATGGTTGGGTCGTTTCCTAGACAAGAAGATTTATGGAAAGCCGAAGCATATTTACCGTATCAAGGATAAAAAATAAAGGAAATATAGAAAGTTAGTGGTACATCAAATTTGGAATACCTATCCTGAGATTGAGAGGGGACTTGAAGAGGTAAAATCCATCATCTTATCTGAGATGATGGTCCTGCATCCAGCAGTTACAGCGAAGATTGTTGAATATGTAGAGGCACCAGGGAAATACCTGCGTGCCGGCCTCTGTCTGCTCTTTGCACAAATGACGGAAGGAAAGATTAGCCGTTCAAAGCTATATTTTGCTGCCCATTTAGAAGTCCTGCATCTGGCGACTCTGATTCATGACGATGTGATTGATGGCGCGGATAAACGGCGGGGAGTCACAGCGGCTCATCAACAATTTTCTAATCGAATCGCTATCTACACGGGTGATTATCTTCTTGCCTATTCAAGTCGACTATTTGGAAAAGGGCTTCGTTTGCTAGAAGTATCACGTGATGATTTGGATTTGGGCAATGATAAGCTGATGGAAACAATTCTTCGAGGGGAATTATCTCAGCTACTCAATCAATTTGATGCCAATATGACTATGAAAGCCTATCTCAAGCAAATTCAAGGAAAAACAGCTTTTCTATTTGGACTTGCCTGTCAGTTGGGGAGCTTTGTACCAGGCCAATCTAGGAAAGACAGTAGCATGGCTTTTCGGTCTGGGCAAGCACTTGGCATGGCCTTTCAGCTACGAGATGACTTAATTGACTATCAGCTGGATGTAGCAGCATCAGGAAAACCTAGATTGCAAGATATTCAAAATGGTATCTATACTGCACCGCTACTATTTGCTATGCGAGAAGACAAGTCTATCCAGCAGCAATTGCGGGCCTATATTCAATCCCCTACGGCAGAAGGGTTGGAAAGCCTTACAGATAGGATTTTTGCAACACATGCTATTGCCAAAACAGAGAAACTGATTGTTAGCTATTTGGAAAAAATGATGAATTTTGTAGATAGAATACCACAGTTATCGACTGCATCTATGCAAAATTTGGTGGCAATAGTTTTTAGTCATTATTTTTAAAAAAATACTAGACAATTTAGTTTATTCGGTATATCATTATAAATATAAAACTATTTACTTTACAAAAGGAGTATTGTTATGAAAACAACTAAAGTTGTGTTGAAAAGTTTGGTAGTTCTTGGTGCGGTATTTGCACTTGCCGCTTGCGGTTCTAAACAAGAATCTACTTCAACTTCATCTTCAACTACAGAAACAGTAGTATTGAAAGATGGTACTTACAAAGCTGAGTCAGGCAAAGACGATTATGGCTACAAAATTGTTCACACATTGACTGTTAAAGATGGAAAAATCAGTGAGTCAAAATTTGACTACGAAGCTGAAGATGGAAGTCTTAAATCAGCAAATGAAGAGTACAACAAAAACATGAAAGATAAAGCTGGAGTTTCTGCTGGTGAAGCAATTGAACAACTCAATGCAGCTTTGGTTGAGAAACAAGACCTCTCAGCTGTTGAAGTTGTATCAGGTGCAACTCATACTTCTGAAGACTTCAAGAAGAGTACAGAAGCCCTTCTTGCAGCAGCTGCTGAAGGAAAAACAGAAACTGTAAAACTTGACTAATTAAGTCTATACAGAAAAGACACAGTCGCACTTGTTTGGCTACTGTGTCTTCTTATTTTTTGGGGAAGGTAAAATCAGTGAAAAAAATTGCAAGTCTATTGTTCGTGGGCCTACTGATGGTTTTGCTTGTTGCCTGTGGTGGTAAACAAAACGAAAGTTTATCTGTTGTGAAAACTCCGTTGACTCGTAGTGAAAGCTTACTTCACACAGTAGTGCAATTGAGCATTTATCATGAAAATCAGGAAGAAGCGATGGATGAAGCTGTCTCCTATATCAAGGAGATGGAAAGTCTGTTGTCCACAAACTTGGAAGGGGCAGATGTCTACCGTATCAATCAGGCAGCAGGAAAAGAAGCTGTCAAGGTGGATGAACGTACCTTTGAAGTGATTGAAACAGCTATTGACATGAGTAAAGAAAGTCAGGGGCTATTTGACATTTCCATTGGAGCTGTGAGCAATCTGTGGAAAATTGGAGATGAGGATGCACGTAAACCGAGTGATGAAGAAATCAAAGCTGCTCTGCCATTTATCAATTATAAAGACATTACTTTAGATAAGGAGAAGAAGACCGTCTTTATCAAAGAAGGAATGACGCTAGAATTAGGAGCCATTTCCAAAGGTTACATTGCAGATAAGGTTAGAGAATTATTTGCCAGCAAAGGGATTACGACAGCTATCATCAATCTAGGCGGGAATGTGGTGGTTATGGGGGATTCGCCAACGACACAAAATGGTTGGAATGTTGGAGTTCAAGACCCAGACCAAGTGCGTGGATCAACGGTCGGTTCTGTGCCAGGGACACATGATTCGGTTGTTACCTCAGGTATTTATGAGCGCTACTTAGAGGTGGACGGAGTTAAATACCACCATATTCTGGATCCAAAAACTGGCTATCCTGTGGAAAACGATATTTCAGGTGTGACAGTCTTTTCCAAAACATCTATCCAAGGAGATGCCTTATCCACAACTCTCTTCTTACTAGGTGTGGAAAAAGGTCTTGACTTTATCAATCAGATTGACGGTGTAGAAGCTGTTTTCATCGATAAGGAGCAGGGCGTTCATCTGAGTGATGGCTTGAAGGAAAGTTTTGAATTAACAAATGAGGAGTATCATCTTGTCAATGAATAAATCAACTAAAGGGCTCAGTTTACCCGTATTTCTAGAATTTGTTGAAATGAAGACCAAGGTAGCTAGTGTTTTCCCGATGACCCTGGGGATTTTATGGAGCCTGTATCGCTATCAAGCTTTCAATTGGCTCAACACACTTTTGTTCATTATTGCCGTTCTTAGCTTTGACATGTGCACAACTGCCATCAACAATAGCATGGACTACCACAAGGCCAAGGATGAAACCTATCGTCAGGAAAGCAATGTGATTGGAAAATTCTCTCTAGATTTCCGTCAGATGATTGGAATCGTCCTTGCCCTACTTATTTTTTCTCTACTGGTTTCATTACTCCTTGTATGGCGGACCAGTTGGCTCCTCCTGCCGATGGGCGCTCTCTGTTTCCTCATTGGTATCTTTTATACCTTTGGACCTATTCCGCTTTCGAGAATGCCACTGGGTGAAGTTTTCTCTGGAGTAACCATGGGATTTGGGATTTTCTTTCTTGCTGTATTTATTCAGCAACCAGACTTACTCCTACTTAGTCAGGTGAGTGGTCAGTGGATGACCTTGCAATTCTCTTGGACCAAAATAATAGACATTATTTTCATGTCCCTTCCCTTGGTATGTTTGATAGCCAATATCATGTTGGCCAACAATACCTGTGATTTAGAAGAAGATATTCGCAACCATCGTTATACTCTGGTTTACTATATTGGCAAGAAAAATGCTCTTAAATTGTATTTTGTCTTGGCAAGTTTACCATGGTTGCTGTGGATAATCTACTGTCTGACTGGATTCTTACCAATCTGGGCACTGATCGGTTTAATCGGTGTTTTGCCTGCTTATAAGAGTCTAGAAACATTTTTGAAAAAGCAAGTCAAACGGGAAACCTTTATCGAGGCAGTAAAGAGTTTTGTACTCTTTGCGCTGCTATATGTGGTGATACTTGCTTTAGCCCTTATTTTCTAAAAAGGAAAGACACAGTCGTTCATCAGGCTGTGTCTTCTTTGTTATAGTGGTAAAATGAGTTCTTCTTCGTCAGTGCTTTCCCCGCCAACGGATTTTATTTCAATCAATAGGTTATGTGGCAGGCAGACGGAGAGTTCTCCTGGCTGGCTAATCCAGCTGGTCATAACGGCAATTTGGTCTGGGCTATTGTCTTCCTTGACCCGAATGCGTTCGCCATCAACTTCAATGATGTTGTATTGCCCTTCATTGGGATAGTAGGTCTTTTCTTGATGTGGTGTGTCCTTTGATAATTCAAATTGGTCGACCACCTCACCATTGATGCGGACATAGGCAATCGTTTTTGCCTCATTTGTATCTGTTGTCAGATGTGCATAGGTAAAAATTGCTGGAAGAAAGGATAAGATGAGGGTGAATCCGATTAAGATATAATCAAATAATTTGAGTTGTTTGAGAATAGATTTGATTGTCATATACAGTCTATTGTATAGAAAAAAATTTGCTTTGTAAAATCTTGAATACAGATTACTTTTTCAATTATCTAGAGAAAAGTAGGATGGCTAACATTCCCCAAAATCCAGCATGCAGTGGTTGTATTTTCCCAGCGAAAAATCCAATGGAGAAAGTTAGGGCAAAACCTGCAAAGAGAAACCAGAGCAGCGGTTTATGATAAAGATAGATAGCTTTTTGGACAACATTTGATTCTGGACGGGTAGTTTGCCAGTTGCTATTTACGATTGGAAGAATAGTGAACAGTAAGATTAAGATTGGTGGGGCGTCCCCAGTCAGAAAACTGTGGATAAACAAGCCACAAATGGTCGCATAGGCGAGAACAAACAAGGAAAGGACTAATTTTGTGTTGAAGTTGTTCATCTATCTTCCTCCTTTTTGAAATACAGTCGATAAAGAATAGCAAGAGCAAATCCAGCAGGAAGGATGAGGGCAAGTGGTTTGACATGCCCTAGCCAAATGCCTACAGAATAAGTCAAGGTCATGGCAAACAGTGCAAAGACAGATTGAATGAGAAAGTAGCGTTTTTCTTCGGCTGTTTTATAGGATTTGATGATTTGAATGGTCGGTAGCATGAGCAAGAATGAACCGCTAATTGGCTCATTGACCATGTAAGAGTAGATGAAGAAGGCAGAAAGTAAACTATAAAAGAGAACGAAAAATCGACAGGTTTGTTTTGGTGTAAAAGGTTTATTCATGGTGTCAGCTCCTTATTTTTTCTTGGCAGTATCTGCTTCCAGTTTTTGCAGATAGGCAATGGCAGACAGGGCTAGACTGGCAAAGAGGCCCATCATGCCACCGAAGAGGAGGGATTTTACGTGGAAGATGGAATCCAGTAGGGGAAGCTGGAGGCTAAAGAGGTCTGCCAGCCCAGCAAAGAGGCTGGATAGCAGGGCAACTCCCAATCCCCAGAGAAGTGGGTTAAGGGGCCGGGCTTGTCTTTCCTCAGGGCTTAGTTCGTCCACGTCATATTGAGGCAGGTCAGCATGGAGGGTGCGCATATTAACGATACCAATTAGGATAATACTGAAGAAGGCAATGATCATTGGATAGTAGGTAGCCACCTCCAGAGAATAGCGGATAGCTAGGAAGTAGGCGATGGCATTTCCAAGAGCTAGGAAGTAGAAGTAGTAGATAAAGGCCTGTCCGCCGATAGTGTCTGCCTTGGTCCGTCGGTACTCGTCTAAAGGACCACGGATACCATAGAAGTGCCGTATCATAGTTTGGAGCCACTTGGGTTCTTCTTTGGAAATAGCAGAGCTGACAGTTAGTTTTTCTGCCTTTTTCATGCGTTTGCGTAACATGATTTCAAGAGCAATGCCCGTGAAAACACCACCTAGACAGGCTGCTAGGAACTTTCGGAGGTCAAATAAATGGTCGAGAGGGTTGAGCCCCTCCATCCAGGCACCGAAAACAACCACCCAAATGTACATAACGGTAGTGAAATAGAGGGCGAATTTGAAACTTGCTCCCTTGAGCTGCTTCTGTTCCTTACTAGTCAGTTCTTCTACATCTAAACTGTCCACTTGGCTGTGGCGCATCTTGGATGTCATATACATACTGGAGGAAAGAGTGGATAGGAGTAGAGCAGTTGGGTAGCCATAGGCAACGACTTCTGGGTAGCGTTTGGATAGGGCAAGTGCCAGTAGGGTAAGAGCCATGGTGCCCCAAAAGAGCAGGATAAAGCAGGTATTGCCTAGTCGGAAGGCTTCTTGCTTGCGGTATTCATCTAGGGGACCAGCGATACCGTAAAATCGTTTGATTAATTTATCTTGAAAGGTTTCCTTTTTCATACGATACTCCTATTTACTTACGACGAAAAATGAGTGGCAGGTAAGATAATCCTAGGAAGTAGACAGTTCCAGCAATCAATACTTTCACCCAGAATGTTGCTTGGCTGATGGTGTGCAGGATGTCTGCTCTGCTATTGCCCCAAAGCTGAAAGAGGACAAAGAGCGGGATAAAAATAAGGGTAGAGATAAGGGCTTTGCGTGTATTCTTTTTCATGATATTTTCCTTTCTATTCATTCCAAAAGAGGCTGTTAAGATCGGTCTGTAAAGCTTTGGCTAGGTTGATACAGAGGTCTAGCGAGGGATTGTATTTGTTATTTTCAATCATGTTGATGGTTTGCCTGGATACGCCGATGGCTTTGGCAAGATCCAGCTGGGAAATCCCTAGCAGTAGGCGATAATCTTTGACACGGTTCATTGGTTCTCCTTTCGTGTAAAATATATGCGACATTCTATGGTAAAGAGAGAGGATAGACTAGCTATCCTTAGGCACGATGTCAATTATATGCGACAGTTGATTGTAAAAAATGAGGGAGACCTCCCTGTTGATGTCAACTATATGCGACATGTTTCTTTACTGTTAGTATATACCTGTTCATATAAGTTGTCAACTATATTTGACAGTTTTTTTGTAAAAAGTTTGCAACAACTTTTTATTTTAATTTGTGGTACAATAGAAAAGATATGACCAAGAAATTTAATCACACAACTGTTCTCTTGCATGAGACAGTCGATATGTTAGACATCAAACCAAATGGAATTTATGTGGATGCAACGCTGGGTGGAGCAGGGCATAGTGAGTATCTGCTCAGTCAGTTGACGGATGGGGGGCATCTTTATGCCTTTGATCAGGATCAGACTGCTATTGATCATGCCCATATTCGCTTGGCATCCTACATTGAAAAGGGACAAGTGACCTTTATCAGGGATAATTTCCGCAATCTCAAGACTCGCTTGGCAGAGCTAGGTGTAACAGAGATTGATGGGATTTGTTATGATTTAGGAGTGTCTAGTCCACAGTTGGATGAGCGGGAGCGTGGCTTTTCTTACAAACAAGATGCTCCGCTTGATATGCGGATGAATCGAGATGGTCAGTTGACAGCCTATGATGTGGTCAATAACTATGACTATCACGACTTGGTACGAATTTTCTTTAAATATGGTGAGGATAAATTTTCCAAGCAGATTGCTCGTAAGATTGAACAGGCGCGTGCGGTCAAGCCGATTGAAACAACGACTGAGTTGGCAGAGCTGATCAAATCTGCCAAGCCAGCCAAGGAACTTAAGAAGAAGGGGCATCCTGCTAAGCAGATTTTCCAAGCTATTCGGATTGAGGTCAACGATGAGTTGGGAGCAGCAGATGAATCTATCCAGCAGGCCATTGACTTATTGGCTCTGGATGGACGGATTTCTGTTATTACATTCCACTCTTTAGAAGATCGTTTGACCAAACAACTCTTCAAAGAAGCAAGTACGATTGATGTTCCAAAAGGTTTGCCATTTATTCCAGATGATTTGAAGGCGCCGCTTGAATTGGTCAATCGTAAGCCTATCTTACCTAGTCAAGAAGAATTAGAGGCAAATAATCGCGCGCATTCAGCTAAACTGCGTGTAGCTAAGAAAGTACATAAATAGGAGAGAGTCTATGTTGCAAGAAAAACGTAGAGAAGCCACTATGCGGGTTATCGGTGATAAAATTAGAACCTTCACACGTGTAGAAAAAGCCTTCTATTCAAGCATCGTATTATCTGGATTAGCCCTTGCCATAGGAATTATCTTTATGCAAACGCGGCTTTTGCAGCTTCAATCTGGGATGGCCAAAATCAATCAAGATATTAGCCAAAAACAGATTGAAATCAACGATGCAAAGCAAGCTGTCAATGAATTGACACGTTCAGCTCGATTGATGGAAATTGCTGAAAAAGCTGGATTAACTTTTAATAATGACAATATTGGAGTAGCCGAATAATGCCCAGAAGAAATAATAAACTCTTGCGGTATGTCTTGAAAAAACGATATGTTCCGTCAAAAAATCGTCGAAGAGTAGGACAGAGCCTACTTCTTTTGACGGTTTTCGTCTTTTTTCTCTTTTTAATCAACTTTGCCTATATTATCGGCACCGATAGTAAATTTGGGGTGGATTTGTCAGAAAGAGCTGATGCGGTACACCAGCGTGAAGTTACCGTTCAAGCTAAACGGGGGACCATATACGACCGTACAGGAATTCCTATTGCAGAAGATTCAACGACCTATACAGTCTATGCCATCATTGACACAGAATATGTGTCAGAACTGAAAAAAGTTTTGTATGTGCAGTCTTCTCAGTTCAGCAAAGTAGCAGAAATCTTTAAAAAGCATCTCGGAATGGAGACGGCTTATGTTATGGAGCAGCTGAATCAACCTGAACTGAAGCAGGTATACTTTGGGACCTTAGGTAAGAATATCTCCTATAGTACGATGTCTTCAATCCAAGAAGAGATGAAGGCGGCAGGTATTGAAGGGATTGCCTTCAATGCTAGTCCAGGACGGATGTATCCGAATGGAAATTTTGCTTCAATTTTTGTCGGGTTAGCTAATCCGGTTGAAAATAAGGATGGTAGTCATAGTTTACAGGGTGTGAGTGGTTTGGAATATTATCTGAATGATATTCTAGCTGGTCAAGACGGAAAGGTTATCTACGAGAAAGATAGCCAAGGTCGTGTCCTACCTGGGACAGAAAAGGTTGAAACGGAGACAGTAAATGGGCAGGATGTCTATACGACCATTTCAGCCGATCTGCAACGTTCTCTTGAAACCAATATGAATACCTTCTTTGATAACGCCAAAGGGCGATATGCGAATGCAACTTTGGTTTCAGCCAAGACGGGTGAAATACTGGCGACGACCCAAAGGCCAAGCTATGATTCAGATACCAAAGAAGGTCTGGGACAAGAAGGACTGCTAGAGCGGTCACTCTTATACCAAGAGGCCTTTGAGCCTGGTTCAACAATGAAGGTGCTAACAGTAGCGTCAGCTATCGATAATGGAACCTTTGACCCAAATGCCTATTATACCAATAATGAGTACGTTATCGCAGACGCGAAAATCAATGACTGGACCCTCAATGCAGGTTATTCAGCTGTGACTCTCAATTATGCGCAAGGCTTCTCCCTATCCAGTAACGTTGGGATGACCTTATTGCAGCAACAGATGGGAGATGAAAAATGGCTAAATTACCTCGCTAAATTCCGCTTTGGCTACCCAACGCGTTTTGGTATGGGGGACGAGGCACCAGGAATGGTACCAGAGGATAACATTGTTTCTATCGCCATGTCATCGTTTGGTCAGGGTATTTCTGCAAACCAGGCACAGATGCTTCGTAGTTTTACCGCCATTGCGAATAACGGTATTATGCTAGAGCCTAAATTCATCTCAGCTCTTTATAATCCTAATACAGATACAGCTAGAGTTTCTTCGAAAGAAGAAGTGGGAAATCCAGTTTCTGAACAAGCTGCCGATGATACACTTCGCTATATGATTAATGTCGGTACTGACCCTGTTTATGGTACGCTCTACTCACATGACTTACAGGGGCCTGCAATTCAAGTTGATGGCTATGATATTGCAGTCAAATCAGGTACGGCGGAAATTGCCAGTGAAGATGGTCAAGGGTACATTAAAGGTGCCTACATCAACTCTGTAGTAGCCATGATCCCTGCTGAGGATCCTGAATTTATCATGTATGTGACCATTCGCCAACCGGAAGTTTTGAATGTCCTGTCTTGGCGTGACATTGTCAGTCCTACATTGAAAGAAGCGATGCTGTTGAAAGACAATCTGAATCTGGATTCACCTGCACCAGCATTGGCACAGGTCGTTAATGAGACAGAGTATCGATTGCCAGACCTCATTGGTAAGGCACCAGGCGAGTCGGCTGAGGAACTTCGCCGTCAATTAGTTCAACCAGTTATCCTTGGAAACGGTGCTGAAATTAAAAAAGTTTCAGTCGAAAAAGGAAGCAACGTAATCGCCAACCAACAGGCTCTACTCTTGACAAATAAATTCGAAGAAATGCCAGACCTGTACGCAATTACCAAAGAGAATATGGATATATTTGCTGAATGGACTGGTATCGAAGTGACCTATAAAGGAACGGGTTCAAAAGTGGTCGACCAAAGTGTAGAGGTCGGTACCGCTTTGAATAAAACAAAGAAAATAACAATAACCTTAGGAGACTAACATGCAATTCGCACTTATGTCGGGATTGGTCGCTTTTCTAGCAACCGTTCTCTTAATCCCACGATTTATTACATTTTATCAAGCCAAACGCATCGAGGGCCAACAGATGCACGAAGATGTGAAACAACATCAGTTTAAGGCAGGTACACCAACAATGGGGGGGACAGTTTTTCTCGTTGTTGCGATTCTTGTCAGCTTGTTGTTTGCAACGGCCTTTCAACTGTTGACGGGTGGTGTCCTTGCCATCCTCTTCATCCTTGCCCTTTATGGTGTAGTAGGATTTTTGGATGACTTTTTAAAAATTTTCCGAAAAATAAATGAAGGTCTTAATCCTAAACAAAAGCTTGCTCTACAAATTTTAGGAGGTATTGTCTTCTACTTTGTCCACGTAAGAGGAGCAGGTGGCGGAGAATTGAATGTATTTGGTCACATGATACATTTGGGAGTTCTCTATTTCCCATTTGTTCTGTTCTGGCTGGTCGGTTTTTCAAATGCAGTTAATTTGACAGATGGTATTGATGGATTGGCTTCTATCTCAGTTGTTATCAGCCTTCTAGCTTACTCTGTCATCGCCTTCAATGAGCAAAAATTTGATATTCTTCTAGTTTGTGTGACCATGATTGGTGGCTTGCTCGGTTTCTTTGTTTATAACCGTAAACCAGCGAAGATTTTCATGGGGGATGTGGGAAGCTTGGCTCTCGGTGGTATGTTGGCAACTATTTCAATTGCCCTCCGTCAGGAATGGACCCTCCTCCTTATCGGCCTGGTCTATGTCATTGAAACGTCCTCTGTTATGTTGCAGGTTTCATATTTTAAATACACCAAAAAACGCTTTGGAGAAGGTCGTCGTATCTTCCGTATGACTCCTTTCCATCACCATTTGGAGCTTGGAGGTTTGACCGGAAAAGCTGAAAAATGGAGCGAGTGGAAAGTTGACTTTTTCCTCTGGTCAGTCGGCCTCATCATGAGCTTGATTACCCTAGCTATTCTTTATCTATAAAATGTCAGAAACAGCAGAAATGCTGTTTTTGTGCTATAATAGAAGGCAGTATAATTAAGAACCTGTATTCACAGTTCAATGTTTCCATATAGGACTAGTTTTCAAACTACTCATCGTTAGTTTTTTCAAAGTACAATCGGTAAAACGACTTTATTAGCGAAAATGATTTCTTATATAAGCACTTTGCTTGTGAATACAGCTTCCAAAGAGGGAACTATGAAATTTACAGATATGAAACTCAAGCCTTATATTCAGGAGGCTTTGAAAGAAATTAACTTTGTCCAGCCGACAGAAGTTCAGGAGAAATTGATTCCTGTTGTTTTGTCAGGGCGAGACTTGATAGGGGAATCAAAAACAGGTTCGGGTAAGACCCATACCTTCTTGATTCCGATTTTCCAAAAATTAAATGAGGAATTGGACCAAGTTCAGGCTGTTATTACAGCCCCATCTCGTGAACTGGCTACTCAAATCTACCAAGCAGCTCGTCAGTTAGCCAGTCATTCGGACATCGAAGTTCGTGTGACCAATTATGTTGGCGGTACGGATAAGAACCGTCAAATTGACAAGCTTCAAGCTGGGCAGCCTCACATTGTTGTTGGGACACCAGGGCGTATCTATGATTTGGTCAAATCAGGTGACCTGGCTATCCATAAGGCCAAAACCTTTGTGGTTGATGAGGCAGATATGACCTTGGACATGGGCTTTTTAGAAACAGTTGATAAGATTGCTGGCAGCCTGCCAAAAGACTTGCAATTTATGGTCTTTTCAGCGACCATTCCGCAGAAACTCCAACCGTTTTTGAAAAAATACTTGTCCAATCCAGTCATGGAACAAATCAAGACCCATACGGTCATTTCAGATACCATTGAAAACTGGCTGATTTCAACCAAGGGGCGTGACCGTAATGCTCAAATCTTGGAAGTAACCAAGCTCATGCAACCATATTTGGCCATGATTTTCGTCAATACCAAGACACGTGCAGATGAATTGCATAGCTATTTGACTGCGAATGGTCTACGCGTTGCAAAGATTCATGGGGATATTCCTCCACGTGAACGCAAGCGGATTATGAACCAGGTGAAGAACTTGGATTATCAATACATTGTAGCGACAGACTTGGCAGCACGTGGTATTGACATTGAAGGTGTCAGCCATGTCATCAATGATGCCATTCCGCAAGACCTTTCCTTCTTTGTTCACCGTGTGGGGCGCACAGGTCGTAATGGTTTATCAGGCATTGCCATCACCCTTTATCAGCCAAGCGATGATGCAGATATTCGAGAGCTAGAAAAACTCAATATCAAATTCTTGCCAAAAGAAATGAAAAATGGCGAATTTGTCGATACCTACGACCGTGACCGCCGTGCTAACCGTGAAAAATCTCGTGAAAAACTAGATTTGGAAATGATTGGCTTGGTCAAGAAGAAAAAGAAAAAAGTTAAACCAGGCTACAAGAAGAAAATTCAATGGGCTGTTGATGAAAAACGTCGCAAGACCAAGCGAGTTGAAGCGCGTGCAAAAGGTCGTGCAGAACGTAAAGCCAAGCGTCAAACCTTTTAAAGTAATCGAGGAAAAAGATGTTACAAAACATTCTAAGTTTTTATTTACAAGGATTGCTAATAGCTTCCTTGTTGATTATCACTTCTAGTCTGGTCTGGTTTATCTGGCGTGCGACAAAGGGTGTAGATAAAACCTTGCAAGAACGACAAGATTTCTTGTTTGATTTGTTGATGATTAATGTGATGACAATCCCCATTGCGGCTTTTGGAGTAGTGGGAATCTTATTAATGTTTAAAGCGTAGAAGGAAAAAGTATATGTACGATACAGTTGTAATTGGTGCGGGTCCTGCGGGGATGACTGCAGCTCTTTATGCAGGGCGTAGCAATTTAAAGGTAGCTCTTTTGGAACGTGGTATTTATGGTGGTCAGATGAACAATACCGCGGAAATTGAAAACTATCCAGGCTATGACCATATTTCAGGTCCAGCCTTGGCTGAAAAAATGTTTGAACCCTTGGAAAAATTCGGTGTGGACCATATTTTTGGCACCCTAGTCCGTATCGAAGAAGAAGGACAAATTAAGAAAGTGATTACTGAGGATGGTGTTTTGGAGACAAAGACAGTCGTTCTAGCCATGGGGGCAAAACACCGTTTGTTAGGTATTCCAGGTGAGGATACTTACAATAGCCGTGGTGTCTCATATTGTGCAGTCTGTGACGGCGCCTTCTTCCGTGGGCAAAAACTCTTGGTTGTAGGTGGTGGAGATTCTGCCGTTGAAGAAGCGCTCTTCTTGACACAATTTGCGGAATCTGTGACGATTGTTCATCGACGTGACCAACTTCGTGCTCAAAAAGTCATCCAAGATCGCGCCTTTGCCAATGAAAAAATTAACTTCATCTGGGATAGCGTAGTCGAAGAAATCAAGGGGGATGACTTACGTGTACAAAGCGTGGTTATCAAAAATGTGAAAACTGAAGAAGTCAGTGAACTTGAGTTCGGTGGTGTCTTTATCTATGTCGGTCTGGATCCGATGACTGATACCGTTGCGGACTTAGGAATTACAGACGAAGCTGGTTGGGTTATCACTAATGAAAAGATGGAGACGACTCAATCAGGCATCTATGCCATCGGTGATATTCGTCAAAATCAACTTCGTCAGATTGCAACGGCAGTTGGAAATGGTGCAGTTGCTGGACAAGAAGTCTATAACTACATTACAGAACTAGCTGAATAGGGGAATACAATGTTTCATATTTACGATATTCAGAAAAATCCAGATGGAATCTCCTTTGATAAAACCTTGGATTTACAGGAAGAATTGCAAGCTCGAAATGGTGAAGTTCTAGGCTTGTCGCCAGTCCAAGTCACTGGAAATATCCGTTTTGAATCAGGTTTCTTTTTCTTGGACTATCAGATGACTTATGATATTACCTTGGCATCCAGTCGTTCTCTGCAACCAGTTGTTTTGCATGAGGTCCAAAACGTCAATGAACTCTTTGTTGCCAATGAAGCAGTTCTTAAAGAACAAGATTTGATTGATGAGGATATGGTGCTGGTAGTAGAAAATGACCACATTGTCCTTGATGAGAGTGTAGCAGATAATATTTTACTGGCTATACCAATCAAAGTCTTGACACCTGAAGAAGAAGCTGGACAGGAACTACCATCTGGTCAAGCTTGGGCTTTAATGACTGAGGAAGATTTTCAACAAAAAGCTCAAGAGAAAAAAGAAGCCAATAGTCCTTTTGCCCAATTACAAGGGTTGTTTGGCGATGAGGACTAACTCAGATTGGCAAGATAGTTAAATTATCTGAAAATTCTTGTCAATTTTAAGCTTTCGGTGTATAATAAAAGAGATACAAATTAGAGGAGTAAACAAATGACTAAAGCAAATTTTGGTGTTGTAGGGATGGCCGTTATGGGCCGCAACCTTGCGCTTAACGTTGAATCACGTGGCTATTCAGTAGCCATTTACAACCGCTCTGCTGATAAAACAGAAGATGTTGTTGCAAGCAACCCAGGTAAAAACTTGGTACCAAGTTACGATGTGGAAAGCTTTGTGGCATCAATCGAAAAACCACGTCGCATTATGCTTATGGTTCAAGCTGGTCCTGGTACAGATGCAACCATTCAAGCGCTCTTGCCACACTTGGATGAAGGCGACATCTTGATCGATGGTGGTAATACTTTCTACGAAGACACTATCCGTCGTTCAAAAGAATTGGCAAACTCAGGTATTAACTTCATCGGTACAGGTGTATCTGGTGGTGAAAAAGGAGCCCTTGAAGGTCCATCTATCATGCCTGGTGGTCAAAAAGAAGCTTACGAATTGGTGGCAGATGTCTTGGAAGAAATTTCAGCAAAAGCACCAGAAGATGGAGCACCATGTGTGACTTATATCGGTCCAGATGGAGCTGGTCACTACGTAAAAATGGTACACAACGGTATCGAGTATGGCGACATGCAATTGATTGCGGAGTCTTATGACCTCATGCAACACTTGCTCGGTTTGTCAGTGGATGAAATGGCTGACATCTTTACCGAGTGGAACAAAGGCGAATTGGATAGCTACTTGATTGAAATCACAGCAGATATTTTGAAACGTAAAGACGACCAAGGTCAAGATGGACCAATCGTTGACTACATTTTGGATGCGGCTGGTAACAAGGGGACTGGTAAATGGACAAGTCAATCATCACTTGACTTGGGTGTGCCATTGTCATTGATTACAGAATCCGTATTTGCTCGTTATATCTCAACCTACAAAGATGAGCGTGTGGCAGCAAGCAAGGTCCTTCCAAAACCAGCTCCGTTTGCATACGAAGGCGACAAGGCTGAATTGGTAGAAAAAATTCGTCAAGCATTGTACTTCTCAAAAATCATGTCTTATGCACAAGGCTTTGCACAGTTGCGCGTAGCATCTAAAGAAAACAACTGGAACTTGCCATTTGGCGAAATCGCAAAAATCTGGCGTGCAGGTTGTATCATCCGCGCTCGCTTCTTGCAAAAAATCACAGATGCCTACGGACGTGATGAAGACTTGGCAAACTTGCTCTTGGATGAGTACTTCCTTGATGTAACAGCTAAGTATCAACAGGCAGTTCGTGATGTTGTTGCCTTGGCAGTTCAAGCAGGAGTTCCTGTACCAACATTCTCAGCAGCTATTACCTACTTCGATAGCTATCGTGCTGAAAACTTGCCAGCGAACTTGATTCAAGCACAACGTGACTACTTTGGTGCTCATACTTATAACCGTAAAGATAAAGAAGGAATCTTCCATTACGACTGGTATAGCGAATCAAAATAGAAAAGATGGGCGTGGAAGCGCCCTTCTTTCTAGTCATAATACGATTCCTACACCATTTGAAAGAATAGAAAAGGATGGACAATGGCTAAGAAAATTTTGATTGCTGGTAAAGAACGCAATCTCTCGCATTTTGTTTCCATGGAATTGCAGAAAAAAGACTATCTTGTTGATTATGCATCGACAGGGAAAGAGGCTATGTCCTTGGCACATGAAACGGATTTTGACTTGATTCTGATGAGTTTTCAGCTTTCAGACATGTCCAGCAAGGAATTGGCTACAGAACTGTTAGCGATAAAACCAGCCACGGTCATGATTGTGGTAGTTGAGCCGACAGAAGTTAGTCAATATGGGGAAGAAGTCCTCTCTTATGCTGTTTCCTACGTAGTGAAGCCCTTTGTCATCAGTGATTTAGTGGAGCAAATCTCTGCGATTTTTCGTGGTCGTGATTTTATTGACAATAACTGTAAGCAGGTTCACATGCATGCGGCCTATCGTGATTTGAAGGTTGATTTTCAAAATCGAACAGTGACTCGAGGTGATGAATTGATTAATTTGACCCGCCGAGAGTATGATCTGTTGGCGACCTTAATGAATAGCCCAGAGCCTGTTAGTCGAGAACAACTTCTTGAGCGTGTTTGGAAATATGAAGCGGCTTCTGAGACCAATGTCGTCGATGTATATATTCGCTATCTACGTGGTAAACTGGATTTGCCACATCAAGATTCATATATTAAAACGGTTCGTGGTGTCGGATATGCCATGCGCGATTGATTTAGAGTAGAGAGGAGGGAAGCTTTCCCTCTTTCTTTTTCTATAAGCGTGTGATAAAATAATAGCCAATAAGTAAGAATGGAAAAGTTATGAATACATCATTTAAAGAAAAAGTCATATTGATACTCTTATCTGGAGCGACATTGTTAGCTGTTCTCAACTGGTCTAGTATTTATGGGGCTATTCAACAATTATTAGGCAGTATGAACTCGCTTTTTATTGGAGCTATTTTCGCCTTTATTCTCAATGTTCCCATGAAAAAATTAGAAGATCAGTTTGAAAAAATTTCTTTTTTAAAGAAATCCAAGCGGTCTTTGGCAATTGTTGGAGTATTAATTGGATTTGCTTTAATTGTGACAGGACTGGTGGTGATTGTTCTTCCTACATTGGTGACGACTGTTTCAGAACTGGTTTCGGTTAGCAGCACAGCCATTCCAAAATCGGTAAATGCCCTAACTAATTTTCTTGAATCAAATGGTCTCTTGTCGGGACAAATCGGAGATCAGATTGCCAGCTTTTTGGATCAGTTGAAGAATTTGACACTTATTTCAAGTTTGGTCACACCAATTTTATCTGGCTTGGTGTCCAATGTGACGGGGATTTTTTCGAACACTATGACGTTGATAATGGCTTTCTTCTTTACTCTAGCGATTTTAGGGAGCAAGGAACACTTGCAGGCGATGACGAGAAAGTTCTTGCAGGCTACCTTGCCAGAGAAGGCTGTCAGAGTAGTGAACTATATTGGAGAAGTTGTTGTTGATACCTATGACCGATTCTTGATGAGTCAGATTGTTGAGGCGTGTATCATTGGGACGCTTGTCTTTGTTAGTTATTCGCTCTCAGGAATTCCTTATGCCAGCATGGCTGGTATTTTGGCTGGGGTCCTATCATTTGTACCTTATATCGGTCCCTTTTCAGCGTGTTTGATTAGTGCTCTCTTTGTGGCGGTGCAAAATCCGCTGTTGGCACTCTGGTCTATCGCCCTTTTCCAGATTATTCAGCTGATAGAAGGAAATGTTATCTATCCGCGCGTGGTTGGTCAATCAGTAGGTCTTCCGACCCTCTTTACCCTGGCTGCAGCCTTGATTGGTGGTAATTTGTTTGGCCTACTTGGTATGGTCTTCTTTACACCTATCTTTGCGGTTGTCTACCGCCTGGTTCGTGAATGGGTTGCCAGTCGATTGAAGAAGCAAGATGAATTATTGGTAGAAAGTGAGTAATTCTCGCTTTCTTTTATTTTTGTCATTTTTATGCTATACTGAAGTGATAAAGTTTATGTAGGAGAAAGAGTATGCGTTGTCCAAAATGTCAGAGTTTGAAATCAAGTGTCATTGATAGTCGTCAGGCTGAAGATGGCAATACCATCCGTCGTCGTCGTTCCTGCGACCAATGTGGTCAACGTTTTACCACCTATGAACGGATTGAAGAGAAAACTCTAGTCGTTGTGAAAAAAGACGGGACTAGAGAGCAGTTTTCACGGGAGAAAATCTTCAATGGGATTATTCGATCTGCTCAAAAACGTCCTGTATCGACGGATGATATCGATGAAGTAGTCAATCGGATTGAGCAAAAAGTTCGGGCTCAAGGGGAGAGTGAAATCGAGTCGGATGTTATTGGGAATTTGGTCATGGAAGAATTGGTCGAATTAGATGAAATCACCTATGTGCGTTTTGCGTCTGTTTACCGTTCCTTCAAGGATGTGGAAGAATTGGAGAATCTCCTCAAACAGATGATTTCCAAGGGTAGTAAGGTAAAAACGGGATCAAAAGATGAAGCCAAATGATCTGTTTGCCTATATAAAAACCAGTCCATTTACCCCCGATATTGTCAGTCTTAGCCAATGTTACCAGCCCATTATTGGATTTGATGCCTTGGCACTTTATTATTATTTCTATAGTTTTGCCGATCAGGGCCAAGGTCGTTATAAATGGGCTAGCGTACTTAACCACATGGATTTTGGGATGAATCGCTTAGAGACAGCTTTGGATGTCTTGACTGCCATGGGACTCCTGCAACTGTACCGTGCAGAAGAGTTGACTGGTCTGGCTTTGCAAGCACCTTTGACTCTGAAAAGTTTTTTAGACAAGCCCTTGTATAAAAACATTCTTGCTAGAAAAATTGGTGAAACGAGTGTAGAAAATCTGCTTGTCCACCAACCAAATCAGGAACAAAATATTTCCAAAACCTTTTCTCAGGTCTTTACCATGGATGGGCAGGCTCCAGTTGTTTTTGAACCGAAACATGATTTTGACTGGTCTGCCTTCAAGGCCTTAATGGCCAAGGACAAGCTTCTTTTTCAGGATGAAGCTGAGGATATTATTGGGCTTAGTTACATAGCAGAGCAGGCAGGCTGGACCTGGTTGGAAACCTATCGGCAGGCTAAAGCAACAGCTATTGGACAGACGATCTCGACCAAACGCTTGCTGCAGTCACGCCAGTCATTGCCAAAAGAAAACGCTAGCCTCACTGCCCAAGAACAGGCCATTGTACGTGAAGCGAAATCAAAATCCAGCCTAACCTTCCTGTCCTTTATCAAGGAGCAACGGAAGGCAGCGGTGACCGCAACAGAACGAAAATGTTTGACGGATTTGGCCAATTTGGGTCTGCTTGATGAAGTTATCAATGTCTTGGTCCTCTATACCTTTAACAAGGTGGACTCAGCCAATCTGAATGAAAAATATGCCATGAAGCTGGGCAATGATTTTTCCTACAAGGGAATTGGCAGTGCAGAGGCGGCTGTTCTTTACCTAAGAGAGTTGAAGACAGGTCAAGCTGTCACCAAGCCGAGCCAGCCACAGAAAAGCAATGTGCCTGAGTGGAGTAAGGAAGAGGTTGTCGTGGATAACAGTCCTGAAGCTCAGGCAAGAATGGAAGCACTTAGAAAACGAATGTTAGAAAACGAAAGTAAGGGAGGTAGCTGATGAAATCAGTTCAAGACAGGTTGTCGCAGTCAACCAATCCAAGTCCAAAATCTTATCAGCAACTCTATCAGGAGATAGTGAGTGATCCTGAAGTCGCTGCTTTTATCAAAAAAGAAGGTTTGACTCAGAAGGAAATCACCCTCTCCATTTCTAAGTTTTTGGAATATATCAGCCAGCGGGACCTCTTTGTCAAGCAAGACCAAGCCTATATTGCCAAGGGGTATCAACCAGTTTTGGTCATGAATGAGGGCTATGCGGATGTGTCCTATCTTGAGACAGAGGAATTGGTCGAATACCGTCGTTTGGAAGCTATCAAGAATCGTATCCAGCTCATCAATATGCCTCCAGCTCTCAAAAAAGTTACAGGTGAGGACTTGGATTTTACGGATATTAATCGTGAAGAAGTTTATGATGCTATTGCTACTTTTGTTAAACATTTTGATGAACAGCCAAAAGGTCTTTATATATATGGTAATTTTGGGATTGGAAAAAGTTATTTGATGGCTTACTTGGCTCACCGTTTATCAACCATTCACCACCTCTCTACCACCATGCTCCACTATCCGACCTTTGTTGTCGATATTAAAAATGCCATCAAAGATGGTTCTGTCAAGGAGCGGATTGATGAAATCAAGATGGCTCAGGTCTTGGTGCTAGATGACATTGGAGCGGAGCAACATAGTCCGTGGGTGCGTGATGATGTTCTGCAGGTTATTCTGCAATACCGTATGCAGGAGAATCTGCCGACCTTCTTTACGTCCAATTTCTCCTTTGATGATTTGGAACGGCATTTTGCATCTGGCAAGTCTGGTGATGAAACCTGGCAGGCCAAACGGGTTATGGAGCGGATTCGCTACCTGGCTCGCGATTTGCATTTGAAAGGAAATAACCGCCGATGAATGAAACCATTGATTTGATGCTCAACCATACTTCCGTCCGTCGTTTTACGGAAGAGCCCATTGAGGCGGAGCATTTGGAAGCTATTCTTTCAGCTGGGCGAGCTGCGTCTAGCTGGAAGAATTTCCAGTCTTATTCCATCATTGTGGTGCAGTCGGAGGAGAAAAAACAGGCTCTCTTTGATTTGGTGCCCCAGCCAGCTATTTTACAGGCTCAGGCCATTCTGGTTTTTGTGGGCGACCATCATCGTGCCAGCAAGGCGGCTCAACTCCATGGTTCAGACTTTGATGCCAAAGGAACAGAGAATCTCCTGATTTCTTCTGTTGACGCGAGCCTGGCAGGGCAAAACGCCCTTTTAGCAGCTGAAAGCCTGGGCTACGGCGGGGTCTTTATCGGTATGATTCGCCATAAGGCCTTGGCAATAGCAGAGCTGTTCAACTTGCCAGATTATACCTATCCAATTTTCTGTATTGCACTGGGTCGGCCAGCCCAACACCACCCTGTCAAACCACGTTTGGCAGCGGAAGCCATTGTCTTCCAGGAAGAATATGTGGAGCAAAGCGTGGAAGTCATCCAAACCTACGACCAAGTCCAGACAGACTATGCAGGTACCCGTCAGACAGAAACCTGGTCGGAGCGTATGGTTGCCCAGTTTGGTCAGCCAGAGCAGCCTGAAACGAGGGCAATTTTAGAAAAAAATAAACTATTGTAAGTTATAGTCTTTTTGTTTGCTTTTAGTACTAGGCAATGAGCTGCAGACAGTACTGGAGTACGGCAAAGCGAGTTAACGACGTAATAAAAGATAAACGAAAACGACTATATTAGAAGAGGAGGAGCAATGGCTCAACCAACTATCGCCATCGTTGGTCGTCCCAACGTTGGAAAATCAACACTTTTTAACCGTATCGCTGGTGAACGCATTTCTATCGTAGAAGACGTAGAAGGTGTGACCCGCGACCGTATTTATGCTACTGGTGAGTGGCTCAATCGCAAGTTTTCCCTAATTGATACAGGTGGTATCGATGATGTGGATGCTCCTTTCATGGAGCAAATCAAGCATCAGGCTGAGATTGCCATGGATGAAGCGGATGTTATCGTCTTTGTCGTATCAGGCAAGGAAGGTGTGACAGATGCTGACGAGTATGTATCGCGAATCTTATACAAGACAAACAAACCTGTTATTCTAGTTGTCAATAAGGTCGATAACCCTGAGATGCGGAACGACATCTACGATTTCTATTCACTTGGACTTGGCGACCCTTATCCAGTATCTTCTGTACATGGTATCGGAACAGGGGATGTCTTGGATGCTATCATTGAAAATCTTCCAGTCCAAGAAGCAGAAGAAAATCCAGACATTATCAAGTTCAGCTTGATTGGTCGTCCAAACGTTGGAAAATCCAGCTTGATTAACGCTATTTTGGGTGAAGAGCGTGTGATTGCGTCGCCTGTTGCGGGAACGACTCGTGATGCTATTGATACGCACTTTACAGACCCAGAAGGTCAGGAATTTACCATGATTGACACCGCAGGTATGCGCAAGTCTGGTAAGGTCTATGAAAATACGGAGAAATATTCTGTTATGCGTGCCATGCGTGCCATTGAACGTTCCGATGTCATATTGATGGTTATCAATGCCGAAGAAGGCATTCGTGAGTACGATAAACGCATCGCTGGTTTTGCCCATGAAGCTGGTAAGGGAATGATTATCGTAGTCAACAAGTGGGACACGCTTGAAAAAGACAACCACACCATGAAGCAGTGGGAAGATGATATTCGAGACCAATTCCAGTATTTGTCATACGCACCGATTATCTTTGTATCGGCTTTGACCAAGCAACGCTTGCACAAGCTTCCTGAAATGATCAAGGCCATCAGTGAGAGCCAGAATACCCGTATTCCGTCGGCTGTTCTTAACGATGTCATCATGGATGCCATTGCCATTAACCCGACACCGACCGACAAGGGCAAACGCTTGAAAATTTTCTATGCGACCCAGGTTGCGACCAAGCCACCGACCTTTGTGGTCTTTGTCAACGAAGAAGAGCTCATGCACTTCTCCTATATGCGTTTCTTGGAAAATCAAATCCGCAAGGCCTTTGTCTTTGAAGGAACACCAATTCATCTGATTGCACGGAAACGTAAGTAAGAAATGAAAAGAGGGGAACCTCTTTTTTCTTTGCAATCATTCGCAAATATGCTAGAATGGGACTAGGAGGTGTTAGTATGGTCGCGTTTCCGATTTGGCGAATTTTCTTTATACTGCTTTCTATCTCAGCTTTCTATTTTATTATCTATGAAGATAGTCAGTATAAACCTTTTGGCTCTCGGTATTGGTTGGGACTAGCGGCTTGTATATGGCTCAATTTTGTGACTTTGGCATCCTATTTTATCGCCTTTACAGGTGGTTCGATTATGGTCTATAATCGTTTTGAGCTACCTATGACTTTGCTGTTCATCCTCTTTTTGGTGTGCGCTGCAGCACTCAGCCTTCTATCCCTACATGCGATTAAAACTCTCGTTCGACGAACCAAATATTATCGACAGGTCAGAAAGGAAGGCTAGTATGGAATTTTTTGGTGAGTTGCTAGTGGAGTTTTTGACTGGATTGGCAGACTTCGATGAAAAGAAACTCCCTCCCTTTGGAATTCGCTATTGGCTAGGTTGGTTGGGTCTTCTGACCAATCTCTTGATGCTCTTCTTTCTTACATTTGTAACGCTAGTTTTCTCCCTGATGTTTGCGGAAGGAAGGGGCTGGAGTTTTCTCGTTTTAGCTCTCCTTTTCATGCCTATTCTGTTTTTTTGGCTCTATAAAACCCTTGGTTTCATCAAGAAAATGTGGCGGGTTACACTATATTATAGAAAAATGTCTAAGAACATCAGTTGACTGAACTGGTGTTTTTTTTGGTGTCTTGGCAAAGAATTCTGCCACAAAATATGCTATAATGAAAAGATAATATTTTAGATTGCGCTAAGTCAAAAGAGGTAGTTGAATGAGTCGAATGATGCCTGGGCGAATTCGCCAGGAAGGAATTGATTTGTATGAGGCTGGGAAACTAACCGTTCTTCATAGCGAGAATGGAAAGATAGAGCTGGATATTGCGGGAGAACGCTTTATTTATAGCGATGATGATAGTGATTTACTGTGTAGTTGTGACTTATTTCAAAGAAAGGGTTACTGCCAACATCTAGCTGCCACGGAGTATTATTTAAAAAATGATCGTGCAGGAAAGGATATGGAGCAGTCTCGGAAAGAAGAGGGAGATCAGCATAAGGAAACGGTGCGTCGGACCTATTTTGGTGGGCTCTTTTTAGATGAGATTTTGGGGTCAAAGCCAGAAGAACTGGGCATCAAATACCGTCTGTCTGTAGAGGGAAATCTCTTGCCCTATGATCGGCAGATTGACTGGACCCTGAAAATCAGTCGCTTGCCAGATACCCGTGCCTATATTGTGCGGGACATTGGTTCTTTTTTGCGGTTGCTCAAGACCAATGGACATTATCAAATTGGGAAAAATTACTATGAGCAATTAGCCTATGAGAATTTTGATGAGCCTAGTCAGGCAGTCCTAGATTTTCTTTGGAACTTGGTGCCAGAGAAAGTTGGTATAGATTCGGATATTCTTACTCATTTTGGACGACATTTTCGTCTGCCACAAGCCTATTTTGAGGAGGGGGTGGAGCTGTTAAATCAGCTAGAACATTTTAACTTTTCCTATCAACAGCAGTCCTATTCCTCCTTGATGGTTCTTCCGTTGACAGGGGAGGAAGGGCTCTATCATTTTGAGGTGACCGTTCACACGCAGATGATTGAAATGGTTATTCACGAAAAAACAGTCCGACCACTTTTTCATGGGCGCTATCTCTTAGTAAATGGCACGGTTTATAGTGTCAATCGCCATCAAGAACATCTGATTTACCAAATTTCCGAACTTGTTCCAACCGAATCAGGTTTGAGAAAGGTGCAGGTGGATTTCCCTGACCAAAATCGTCTGGCTTTAAGCTTGCTGGATTTGCAGACAATTGGGACTGTTAAGGCACCTAAACGCTTTATCATTCATGATTTCAAGCCAGAATTTCATATTCAGATGGAGGCAAATGAGAGTTTATCACTCCAATTGATTTTGGATTTTGATGGACGTAAGGTAAGGAGTGAGGAGGATTTGGCTCTCCTGCCTTTTGCCAGCCATTTCCAACATTTGGAGAGGGTTTATCAGGCTATTCGTCTAGCTGGCTTTAGGGGGACATATCATGCCCAGAGAGCGGCTCTTAGTCAGCAGGAGCTCTATCCATTTTTCCAACAACAATTGCCTATATTACAAAAAATGGGGCAGGTTCATCTAGCAGAAAGGCTCCAGGCTTTATATATTGAAGCCAAACCTCAATTAGAAATTGTGCGTAACGGCTCACTTTTGGATATTTCGTTTGACTTATCAGGTATTGAACAATCTGAAATCGATCAGGCGATTACAGCCTTGTTGAATCAAGAGGATCACTATACTAGCCCGAGTGGTAAGGTATTTGTTTTTGATGAGGAAACCAAGAAAATTAGTCAAACCCTAATCTATCTGCGGGCCCGTCATGGTAAGGAGGGGCAGGTACAAGTCCATGCTCTTGCCGGTTACCAATTGGCTCAATCCTTATCACAATTTAACCAAGTCAGTTTCTCCAAGGAATTTGAGGAAATGGCAAGCTATCTAGCTCAGCCAGATTTGTTCCCGCTTCCTGATGTGGAAGTAACAACGTCGCTTAGGGATTATCAGCAGACAGGGCTTAAGTGGTTGACTATGCTGGATACGTATGGTTTTGGTGGAATTTTAGCTGACGACATGGGGCTTGGAAAGACCTTGCAAACTATCGCCTTTCTGTCCAGTCGAATGACAAAAGATTCCAAAGTTTTAATATTGGCACCGTCCAGCTTGATTTATAACTGGTTAGATGAGTGCAAGCGGTTTGCTCCAAGTTTAGATGTGGCAGTTGTCCATGGAAACAAGGAACAGCGTGAAGAGATCATTGCCAATGGTCACCAAGTATTAGTTACCTCCTATCCATCCTTCAGACAGGATGTTGCACTCTATAGACAGGAACGCTTTGACTATCTCATTTTGGATGAGGCGCAGGTCATGAAAAATGCCCAATCTAAGATTGCACAGCTCCTGCGTGAGTTTGAGGTTGGGAATTGCTTTGCCCTCTCAGGTACGCCGATTGAAAACCATTTGACGGAACTCTGGTCCATTTTCCAAATTGTCTTACCAGGTTTATTGCCAGGCAAACAAGACTTCGGTAAATTAGCAGCCAAGGACATTGCGCGGACCATTCAACCCTTCGTTCTCAGACGTCATAAGGAAGACGTTCTTCAGGAATTACCTGATTTGATAGAAGTCAATGTACTTAATGAACTGACAGATGAACAAAAAGCCATCTACCTGGCCCAGCTTCAACAAATGCGGACTCAAATAGCTGGCGCAGATGATGCTCAAATCAATCGTAGCAAGATAGAAATCCTATCAGGAATTACTCGCTTACGTCAAATCTGCGATACCCCCAGCCTTTTCATGGAAGAGTTTAGTGGTGAAAGTGGCAAACTTAATAGTTTGAAAGAATTACTCTTGCAGCTAAAAGAAGGTGAACACAGGGTCTTGATATTCTCCCAATTCAGAAATATGCTGGAAAAAATAGAAGAACAGCTGAGAGAAATTGGGATGACATCCTATACTCTGACTGGTTCAACCCCTGCTAACCAACGCCAAGAAATGACACAGGCCTTCAATGCAGGAAGTCGAGATGCCTTTCTCATTTCCTTGAAAGCAGGTGGCGTTGGCTTGAATTTGACAGGTGCAGACACAGTCATCCTAGTCGATCTTTGGTGGAATCCTGCCGTGGAAGCTCAGGCTATCAGTCGGGCTCATCGCATGGGGCAGACTGAAAAGGTTGAATGCTATCGCCTGATTACTAGAGGGACAATCGAAGAGAAGATTCAAGAATTGCAAGAAAATAAAAAGAACCTTGTCAAAACAGTCCTTGATGGTAATGAAAGCCGAGCGAATTTGACGGTTGAGGATATTCGCGAGATTTTAGGGATTGAGTGATACGGAAACAGTTGACTCAGCGTAGAATTAGGAAATAAGGCCTAAGTATGGTATAATAAGGGTTCGAAAGGATGACTTATGATTAGACATGAAAAAAGATTTCCACTAGTCGCAGATGATGAGGTACTAGTTGGAGAAAATCCAATTATGAGTTTATATGATGAGAGCGACCTGATTAGCAATATCAGGGGACCTTATCAAGAAAAGGAATTTAGCTGGTCTACCGATTCACAGCGAGTTGCGTCGACAAAAACAGTAGCACAAACGGAAGATGAGCTCCTGCCTCCTCTGTTTGAAGCTAAGCCAAGCCATTATTCTCGCAAGGAACGCCTTCAGCAACTGACTAAAACGAAGCCTTCTCCAGTGAAAACACAGGGGCAGTTGGCTCGTGAACAGGCTAGAGAAGACTTGAAGAAAAAACGATCAGCAACCTACTTAAGAGATGAAAAACCAGCACCAGCTAAAGTTGTGGTGAAACCTCCTGTCGTTTCAACAACTGAATCTAAGGCAGGTCGGTTGACACGTTTGGCGGACAACCTACGTCAGACAGACTATATTCTCGCTGATATGCCAGCTGTCTATTCTTTGAAGAAAGAAGATAGAGAACAGGAGCAGGTTATAAAGAAAAATTCGTATGACTTTTTAAGAAAGAGTCAGGTTTACAACTATCCTGAGCGCAGACAACAACGAGATCGCCAAGTGGCACAAGAATTGAATTTGACACATATAGAAGAGGAATAACATGACAAAAACCTATCATTTTATCGGAATTAAGGGATCAGGTATGAGCGCACTTGCTCTTATGTTGCATCAAATGGGGCATAAGGTTCAAGGTAGTGATGTAGAGAAATACTACTTTACACAACGCGGGCTTGAACAAGCTGGGATTCAGATTTTACCATTTGATGAGAAAAATATTACAGCAGATGTTGAATTGATTGCTGGTAATGCTTTTCGTCCAGATAACAATGTGGAAATCGCTTATGCTGATGCCCAGGGCTATACCTACAAACGTTACCATGAATTTCTAGGTGAATTTATGAAAGGTTTTACGAGCCTCGGTGTTGCTGGTGCCCATGGTAAGACCTCTACAACGGGATTATTGGCACATGTTATGCGCAATATCACAGATACTTCCTTCCTGATTGGTGATGGTACTGGTCGCGGTTCGGCAAATGCTCAGTATTTTGTGTTCGAATCCGATGAATACGAACGTCACTTTGCCCCATACCATCCTGAATACAGCATCATTACCAATATTGATTTTGACCATCCAGATTATTTCACCAGTCTAGAGGATGTTTTCAATGCTTTCAATGATTATGCGAAGCAAGTAAAAAAAGCTCTCTTCGTTTTTGGTGAAGATGAGCAACTTCGTCGTATCACGGCAAATGCTCCAATCTACTATTATGGCTTGGAAGACAATAATGATTTTGTTGCCTATGACTTGAAGCCTTCTACAAGTGGTTCACAATTCAAAGTTCGCCATGGTGAAGAAGAGTTGGGAGAATTCCAAATTCCAACCTTTGGTAAGCATAATGTGATGAATGCAACAGCTGTTATTGCCAATCTCTATATTGCTGGATTTGATTTGCAACTGGTTGCAGAACACTTGAAGACATTTGGAGGTGTCAAACGTCGCTTTACGGAGAAAATTGTCAATGATACTGTTATCATTGATGACTTTGCTCACCATCCAACGGAAATTATTGCAACCATTGATGCGGCACGTCAGAAGTATCCTAGCAAGGAGTTGGTAGCCATCTTCCAACCACATACATTCACTCGTACCATTGCGCTTCTTGATGAGTTCGCAGATGCGTTGAATGGAGCAGATGCAGTTTACCTTGCTCAAATTTATGGATCAGCGCGTGAAACAGACAATGGTCAGGTTAAGGTAGAAGATTTGGCGGCTAAAATCAACAAAAAAGGTGGACTTGTTACAGTTGAAAATACTTCACCACTTTTAGATCATGACAATGCAGTATATGTATTTATGGGAGCTGGTGATATTCAGTCCTATGAATATTCCTTCGAAAGACTCTTGTCAAATCTTACAAATAACGTCCAATAAAAAGAAAGACGGAGGCCTATGGCCCCTGTTTTTCCGCTATATAAGGGAGAAAATTATGGAAATTCGTTTTGCTACTCCTTCGGATTTAGAACAAGTTGTTTTGATTGAAAATGCCAATTTTTCCAAAGAAGAACAAATAGCTGAGTCTGTTCTCGCCATATATCTGAATGTTTTGAGTAAAACCTGCTTAATAATGGAACACGATGGGGAAATAGCAGGATATTTATTATCCTGTCCTTCTGTTTCGCAGACTGTTACGGACGATATTTTTTACTTGACAGAGAGTGACATGCCGACAGGCAGTCACCTAGCTATTGCTAGTCTATCCGTAGCGGATACCTATAAGGGCCAGGGAGTGGGGACACTTTTGTTGGCAGCCATAAAAGAAGTGGCTTTAGCGGGAGGATTTGAAGGAGTTTCCCTGACCTGTAAAGAGTATTTGATTGGCTACTATGAAATGAATCAGTTTGAAGACTTTGGCCCCTCCTTGTCACAATTTGGAGGACAAATGTGGAGTGATATGTACTGGAAAGCCTTGTAGAAAGGGAAGTTCTTGCAATTCATAAGCCTTTAAGATATAATGTATAGTAACTGTGTGAAAGGAGTAACAGCGTGACAAAGGATACGAATGAAAAAAACACGCAGTCTTCAAGCTTCCGCGATCAAATTTTACGAGATTTGGAAGAATTGAAGGTGAAACGTTTGGCGGAACAATCAGCGGATGTTCTTGTTGATAAGCGTAATGAAGTTATCAACGAGCTCCAGCCTAGTCTTGCCGAAGAAAAAGCCCCCCATAGAGAGACTGAAATTGTAAAAGTAGAAGGTATTGCCTTCCCTGATTCATACTTGCCAGAAGAACACCAAGAATCAGAAGTGATGACGGAAAGTATTGAAGAGCAAACATCAGAAACTTTGGCTACTCCAGAGACTTTTGTGATTGAAAAAGAAGTCATTTCAAGTCCGGTTCCTCAAGATACGGTGGAGCGGAACTTGGAAGAGCTACGAAACCTTGTAGCGGCTAATACTGTAGAATTTGATGAGGCTCCATCAAGCTCATTGGTTTCCGAACCAGTTGAGCCTGTCCTTTCAGAGAAGTCTTCTTTGGAAGATACATTTTTGGAATTTCCAACGGAAGATGTATCAGCTGTAACGGGTGATACAGAGGTTATCTCACTGGAAGAAACAATTGTTGCAACGAAGGCAGTAGCTCCAGTTGCAGCGACAGAAGAGCAGATGCAACCAACACAGTCTAGACGATCATCGTCGCACAGAGCAAACAAGCAACGTCGTAAAAAACAGGATAAAGCCGCTAAACGCATTGTCTCTGTTATCATGTCGATTATTGTAGTGGCGGTTCTAGTGACAGGTCTTACTGGCTATATGTGGGTAAAGTCTAGTCTGGAACCAGTCAATACCAAAGCTACAGAAGCTATTCAGGTAGAGATTCCAGAAGGGTCTTCAACTTTAGAAATTGGTAAAATTTTAGTTGATAACAAGTTGATTAAGAATGCTACTATTTTTAATTACTACTCTAAAATTAAGAGCTATAATAATTTCCAAAGTGGTTTTTATAATTTAAAACAAAATATGTCTGTGGACGACATCGCCAAAGCACTTCAAGAAAGTGGCACTCCGACAGCTCAAAAAGAAGCCGCAGGTAAGATTTTGATTGTTGAAGGGTATACACTGACACAAATTGCTCAGGCTATTACAGATAATACCAAGACAGAAGATAAAAATGATAAAACACCATTTACCACAGAACAATTTATGGCTACTGTGACCAACCAAGATTTTATTAATCGAATGGTTGCTACTTATCCAAAATTGTTTGCCAGCTTACCAGCTGCTGATAGTGGAGTTATTTATCAGTTGGAAGGTTACCTCTTCCCAGCGGTTTATGAATACAGCGATGAAACAACTATCGAAGAGCTCGTTGAGCAAATGATTGCCGCGATGGATAATCGTTTACAACCATATTATGAAACGCTTACTGCTAAGAATTTGACTGTAAATGAAGTTCTTACCTTGGCATCTTTGGTTGAAAAAGAAGGTTCTACTGATGAAGATCGTCGAAACATTGCAAGTGTCTTCTTTAACCGCTTGAATGCAGCAATGCCTCTACAATCCAATATTGCAATCTTGTATGCTCAGGGTAAACTTGGTCAAGAAACAACTCTAGCAGAAGATGCAGCGATTGATACATCAATTGAGTCACCATACAACATTTATTGGACACCAGGATTGATGCCTGGACCAGTGGATAGTCCAAGCCTTTCGGCTATCGAGGCAGTGATTAATGCCAACACAACAGACTATCTTTACTTTGTAGCAGATGTTACAACTGGAAATGTTTACTTTACAAATAATATTGATGAACATAACCAAAACGTTGCTAAGTATGTAAATGCACATCTTAATAATGAGTAAATTTTTACAACAAAATTATGTGGTTTTCCACATAATTTTGTTTTCATGAAAAATAAAAGAAAAGGAAAGACAAATGGCAGAAAAAACATATCCAATGACCTTGGAAGAAAAGGAAAAATTAGAAAAAGAACTAGAGGAACTAAAGCTAGTTCGTCGACCAGAAATTGTTGAACGTATTAAAATTGCTCGTTCTTACGGAGATCTTTCAGAAAACTCTGAGTACGAAGCAGCTAAAGATGAACAGGCATTTGTTGAAGGTCAAATCTCAACAATCGAAACAAAAATTCGCTATGCTGAAATCGTAAACAGTGATGCAGTTGCTGCGGATGAAGTGGCAATTGGTAAGACTGTGACTGTTCAAGAAGTTGGTGAGACCGAGGAAGAAGTCTATCATATCGTTGGTGCTGCAGGTGCAGATGCCTTTGCAAACAAGATTTCAAATGAAAGTCCAATTGGTCATGCTTTGATTGGTAAAAAAACAGGAGATATTGCAACAATTGAAACCCCTGCTGGTAGCTATGATGTAAAAATCTTGAAGGTTGAAAAAACGAAATAAGGTGTGGAGAGAGTCGAAAGATTCTCTCTTTTTGTATAGTCGTTTAGTATATCTTTGATTTCTTCGACGAGCACTGAGGCGAACAGAGTTCGATTCAGCTCAACAACTTAAAAAGAAAAATTGTTGACGAACTCTTCTATGAATGCTTGAGCTCTTTCCCACTCCCTATTTCCAACCTCCAACTATTTCCCAGATAGTTGGAGCAAGTAAACTAAACATACTATATAAGAAAACAACCATCTGAAACAGATGGTTGCGATTTTTTATCTAGAACGTTGTTTACCGGCGTTACGGTTTGATTTCTTAGACGTTTTTTCTTCGATGATAGCGGATGCTTTAGGAGTTACATCCTTGATAGTTGATTTATATGGTTTTGGAGGATTATTTTTAAATTCTTCTTCAACCTTAGCACGGATACGTGGTTTCAAGATGAAGTTTGTAAGAGCTTGTTGAACAAGACCGATAAATCCACCGACTACCCAGTAGAGGGTAACACCAGCAGGTGAAGACCAAGAGAACATAACAATCATCAATGGGTTCATGATTGCCACAGCTCTCATTTGTTTCTTCTGTTCTTCGTCCATACCGACTTGCATCAGAAGTGATTGAGCGTAGTAGAGGATACCAGCAATAGCTGTTAGAATGAGACTTGCAGAACCGAGATCAATGCCAAGGAAGGTTGCTTCTGAGATTCCTTCCGTGTAACGAGCCGCATAGAAGAGTGCCGTAAAGAATGGCATTTGAATCAAGATAGGAAGGCAGCCCATTCCACCAAACACGCTGACACCATATTGTTTTTGAGCAGCAAAGTATTCCTGTTGGGCAGCCAATTGCTCTTCTTGGGAACTTGCATTTTTCATGCGTTCTTGGATTGGACCTAAAATTGGTTTGAGGTAATTCATTTTCTCAGACTGATAGGTTGATTTCCAAGATTGGTAAATACCTAGTGGCATGATGAAGAGACGAACAATTAATGTCACGATAATGATAGCAACACCGAAACCGAGTCCTTGGTTTTCCGCGAAGAATTTAATCAGGTTTCCCATTGGGGCAACAAGGAAGTTGTAGACCCAACCTTCACCAGTAGGAACACCGTTCTTTGTCTGCACACATCCTGATAGAAATACTAGCGTAGACAGGGCTAGACCTGTTAATAAAATTCGTTTATTCTTTTTCAAAATGATACATTCCTTTTTTTACAAGATACATTCTATTTTACTTTTTTTGTTCAAAATATACAAGTTTTATCTATAAGCCACCTGAAAATCCTTATAGTCTTCGAAGTTGGCTAGGGTGACATCGAGATAGGTGACTTTGGCCATACGAGAAGGCCCTTTCCGAATTTCATGGATAAAATGGCTGAGCTTCTCAGCATTGTCTGACTGAGCTAAAATGGTGACAGTTCCATCATCATTATTCCAAACTCTGCCGTAGATGTCGCCTATTTCCACAGCTAAAAATTGAACAGACCAACGAAAGCCGACTCCTTGCACACGACCAGATGCAATCATTTTTACCTTTCGCATAAGTTTCTCCTTTTGACAAGACATTTACTTTATTATATCATGGTTGGGTAAGACTGTTCAAAAATCAAGATAATTGATTTAGCCGTTGGAAAATTGAAGTTGCTGAGCAGTAAAAGAAAAAGGGGCATTCATGGAGATCATTCGCTCAAAGGCCAATCATTTGGTCAAGCAGGTTAAGAAATTACAACAGAAAAAATACCGTACTTCTTCTTATTTGATTGAAGGTTGGCATTTGTTGGAGGAGGCTTTGGCAGCCAAAGTACCTATTGAACATATTTTGGTATCAGAAGAACATGTTCATCGGGTTGCTGGCTTATCCAATGTAACAGTTGTCAGTTCAGATATTATGCAGGATTTGGCAGACTCACGGACACCGCAAGGGGTAGTAGCTCAACTGTCCTTACCAAATCAGACCTTACCCGATGTCTTAACAGGAAAATTTTTGGTTCTGGAGGATGTGCAGGACCCTGGAAATGTTGGTACCATGATTCGTACAGCTGATGCAGCTGGTTTTGATGGAGTATTCCTATCGGATAAGTCGGCAGATATTTACAATATGAAAGTTTTGCGTTCCATGCAAGGGAGTCATTTCCACTTGCCAGTTTATCGAATGCCGATGACTGCTATTTTTTCTGCTTTAAAAAGCAATCAGATACAAATCTTGGCAACAACCCTCTCTAGTCAGTCGGTTGACTATAAGGAAGTTACGCCAAATCCGAGTTTTGCCTTGGTCATGGGAAATGAAGGTCAAGGAATTTCAACTTTTGTAGCCGATGAGGCGGATCAACTTGTCCATATTACCATGCCAGGGCAGGCGGAAAGCCTCAATGTAGCCATTGCGGCGGGCATTCTATTGTTTAGCTTTATTTAAGCCAAGTGTACTATAGTGTGGTATAATATTCCAACGAGGTTAACGAATGGTTGCATATAAACAAGATAAAGAATACATGCATTACGTGGGGCACTTGATTGCCACACCCAAGGTGCAAAAATTGGGGAAAATTCCTCATCATTATTACTCCACGCGCTTGGAACATTCCATCAATGTCTCTTATACAAGCTATAAGATTGCGAAAAAATTTGGTTGGGATGCCAAGTCAACAGCTCGTGGTGGTCTATTGCATGATTTATTCTTCTATGATTGGAGAGATACCAAATTCAACAAGAGCCATGCTTGGGTTCATCCACGAATTGCTAAACGCAATGCTCAGAAACTCATTCAACTCAATAAACTAGAAGAAGACATCATTGTGAAGCATATGTTTGGTGCGACAATCGCTCCTCCTCGCTACAAGGAATCTTGGATTGTGACATGTGTGGATAAGTATTGGGCTGTGAGAGAGTGGAGTCTGCCCTTACAACACAAGTGGAAAAATCGTAAGGTCTTTCGGTTTCAATAAAATGATTTAAAGGAGAATAGTATGAATAACGATTCATTTATTATTAATCAGGTGGATAATACCGCCCTCAACCGTTTCTTCGGTAAAATTTATGGTGTGGTTGCCATGGGAATTGGTCTATCAGCTCTAGTTTCTTTCTTGGCTGTGACCGTCTTTCAATCTTTATTGCTTAGTCTGCTGAGTGCAGGTTCCATCATCATGATGCTGATTATGATTGGTCAGATTGCCTTGGTTGTTTCTGCTTCAGCAATGGCAGCTAAAAATAGCCCAATGGCTCTACCAATGTTTCTTGCCTACTCAGTAACAAATGGGATTACCATCAGCATGATTTTGATGTTCTATACTAGTGAAACAGTTGTACTCGCCTTCGTGTCAGCAGCTCTCATGTTTGCTATCATGGCTGTAATTGGGATGACAACGAAGAAGGATCTTTCTGGTATGGCTCAGGCATTGCGTGCAGCTCTATGGGGAATTATTATTGCAAGTGCTATTAATATCTTCCTTCGTAGCTCAGGTCTAAGCTTTATGATGTCTATCATTTCTGTTTTGGTGTTCTCAGGTTTAATTGCTTATGACAACCAACGTATCCGCAATGTTTTCGAACAAACTGGTGGTAATGTTGGCCAAGGTTGGGTCATATCCATGGCGCTTCAGCTCTATCTTGACTTCATCAACCTCTTCCTCAACTTACTCCGTATTTTTGGTGGTTTGAGTAGAGACTAATTATGACATATAAAAAAAGAGGGGTGCCCTCTTTTTTTATATGTCGTCTGTTATGCTAGAGCTCCCATTGGATCCCATGGGGCAAGGACTTGTGGTTGAGCTTGATAAGCTGCTAGTTCTTCTGGTGTGAGGAATTCTTTTCGGACAACAATCTGATAAGTATACTCGTCCATCCAGCTATCTGATGCGACGAAGTATCCCTTGTCACCAACCTTGTCACCCCAAGAGTTTTCTACTTTCCATTTGAGAGGTTGCTCATTGTCGTCTAAATCAACACCAGTTAAGACCATAGCGTGGGTCATCAAACTTTCGGAGTAGTCTAATCTTCCAGCCTTGTCTTGATGGAAATGGATACCCAGACCTGAAGAGAAGTCGTAGGTGTTGGTTGCCATAATACCAGTTTGACGGTTGCTACTTTGACCGACATCGGAACCAAACCAAACAGACTCGCCAGCTTTGAGTTGGGCAATAGCCAGTTCTTTAAAACGGTTCATTTCTACATTGAGGTAGCGGACAGCAGGGACGCCAACGACGTTCCCCAACAATTCGACTGTATATGATTTATTGTAGGGTTTGTCAGTTGTAGGAGCGTTGATAATGGAGACATAGTCAGATAGTTTCAAACCAACGTATTTCTCATAGAATGCCTGAGGTGTTACATTTGTATCACGGTGATAGACATTGTCTTTATCTCTATATGCAAAATCAAAGCTGCGTGGAGGGAGTCCAAGGTTGACGGCTAGGAAGTTAAAGATTTCTTGAAGTAAGTTTTCTTTTTGTACTTGAACTTCTTCTGATGAAGCTCCTTTGGCAAGGAGGTCTCGCAAGATTTGTGCATCTTGACGGAGCAATTTATTGAGGTACTGATTGAGCTCACGACTGGCACTGGATGAGATAGATTCTGGATAGACGGATTTCGGTACCACACCATATTTTTCAAATAGAGCAACAACCATATCCCATTGACCGCCATCTTGTTGCGGGGTATCCAATAAGAATTTTACCTTACGGCTACCAATTTCTTGGTCAGCTGTAGCAATGATTTGTTCGAGGAACCAGTTGGACTTTTCATATTTATCCCAAAAGAAGGTATGGGCCTGTGATAGCTCAAAATTTTCCAGTTTGAAGTCAGAGATGAGCTTGTGGCGGAAGGTATTCAATGCAGCAAACATCCAGCAACGTCCAGAAGCCTTTTGGTTTGAAACAGCGTCCTTGGTCAAGTCGATTGAAAAGACATAGTCATTGTCGATGGCGCTTTGGCGTGTTTCTAAGGATTTCAAAAGTCCGTTGTGGCTCACGGCATTTTCGGTTGCCTGTAGGCTTGGATTAGCTAGATAGTTGGCATACAAGCGTTCTGTAAAATCAAAATCTAATGTTGACATATATTACTCCTTTTTTTAATGATATTCACATTATAGCGCTCATAATTTATTTTGCAAGTATTTGGTGGAGTTGAAAGCTACAGTTCCTCACATATTTGTGATATAATATGAAAAATATTTGATGAGGTAGCGACATGACCAAGACACCATTTGTTAGTAAAGAAGTTTTAGAGACCATTACGGAGCAATTTCCGACTCCTTTCCATTTGTATGATGAAAAAGGCATTCGTGAGAAGGCGCGTGCTCTCAATGCAGCTTTTTCATGGAACAAAGGCTTTAAGGAATATTTTGCGGTCAAGGCGACTCCGACTCCAGCTATTTTAAAAATTCTTCAAGAAGAAGGCTGTGGAGTGGACTGTGCAACAGATGTAGAAGTGCTGATGAGTGAAAAATTGGGCTTTAAGGACATCATGTTCACATCCAATGATACCCAGGCGCAAGAATTTGTCTATGCCAGAAAAGTTGGGGCGACCATTAACCTTGATGCCTATGAGCATATTGAGTTTTTGAAAAACGTTGCTGGTATCCCAGAAACGGTCTGCCTCCGTTACAATCCAGGTGGGGTCTTCTCGCTGGGAACGGACATTATGGACCATCCAGAAGAGTCTAAATTTGGGATGACCAAAGACCAGCTCATGAAAGGCTATAAGGAATTGAAAGAGCTTGGGGTCAAGGAGTTTGGTATTCATGCCTTTCTGGCTTCGAATACAGTAACAAATGACTACTATCCTGTCTTAGCTCGTCAACTCTTTGAATTGGCCTTGGAAATCCGTGAGGAAACAGGTGTGACCTTGGACTTCATCAACCTGTCAGGTGGGATTGGGGTCAACTATCGTCCTGAACAAGAGCCGAATGACATTGCTGTCATTGGTGAGGGTGTCCGTAAGGTTTATGAGGAAATTCTCACGCCAGCTGGTATGGGACATATAAAAATCTTTACGGAATTGGGACGCTTTATGTTGGCGCCACACGGTCACTTGATAACAAAGGTGCTTCATCGTAAGGAAACCTATCGGACTTATATTGGTGTCGATGCATCGGCAGCCAACCTCATGCGTCCTGCTTTCTATGGCGCCTACCACCATATCAGCAATATCACACGCCCAGATGCCCCAATCGAAGTGGTGGATGTGGCAGGTTCTCTCTGCGAGAACAACGACAAGTTTGCAGTTAATCGCGAATTACCACGGGCAGAAGTAGGTGACACCTTGGTCATTCATGACAGTGGTGCCCACGGCTTCTCCATGGGCTACAACTACAACGGTCGTCTGCGTTCCTCTGAAATTCTTTTACAGGAAGATGGCACAGCGCGTATGATTCGTCGTGCTGAAACACCAGAGGATTATTTCGCAACCATTTACGGTTTTGAATTTGACAGGTAAGTCTTGGAAAAGCCTGCTGAATTTGGTATAATAGATTCATTAAGAGATTGTCGCAGGGCAATTCCGAATGAATTATTTTTAGAAGAGTCAGGAGATTGACAAATGAACTTAGGTTTAGCAATTTTACTTATTGTATTGGCATTTGCAGGTGGTGTAGCCTTGGGTATTTACTTGTCACGTAGACAGGTGGAAAACTATATTGCTGACAAGCCAGTTTTGGATGAAAATGCTTTGCGTTTGATGATGAGCCAAATGGGGCAAAAACCAAGCGAGGCAAAAGTACAACAAGTACTTCGCCAAATCAAGAGCCAACAAAAAGTGGCAAGCAAGAAAAAATAATCAAACTGGGACTGGGATATTCATTCCCAGATCCCATTTTTTGAGTAGAAAAGAAAGGCTAGTCAGATTTTCTGGCTATTCTCAGTATTATGGATAATCGACCAATAGGTTTTTTAGATTCAGGTGTGGGGGGATTAACGGTTGCGCGTGAGTTAATGCGCCAACTTCCCCATGAAGAAATCGTTTATATCGGGGACTCGGCACGGGCACCTTATGGACCCCGTCCAGCAGAACAAATCAGAGAATATACTTGGCAGTTGGTCAATTTCCTTTTGACAAAAAATGTAAAAATGATTGTTTTTGCCTGCAATACGGCAACAGCGGTAGCCTGGGAAGAAGTCAAGGAAAAGTTGGATATTCCTGTTTTGGGTGTTATCTTGCCTGGAGCATCGGCAGCTATTAAGGCAACGCAAACTGGTAAGGTTGGTGTCTTAGGAACGGCTATGACTATTCAATCCGATATCTATCGTGAAAAAATTCAGGCCCTTTCTCCGGAAACGCAGGTAGACAGTCTGGCCTGTCCCAAGTTTGCCCCTCTGGTTGAGTCCAATAGCCATCAATCCAGTCTTGCCAAAAAGGTTGTTTATGAGACACTTCGACCACTCGTTGGGAAAGTGGACACCTTGGTTTTGGGCTGCACCCATTATCCTCTGCTTCGCCCCATCATCCAGAATGCCATGGGCAAGGATGTCAAGTTGATTGACAGTGGTGCGGAGTGTGCGCGAGATATTTCTGTTTTATTAAATTATTTTCAAATCAACCGCAGCCGAACCGAAAAGGATATTCAGCACAGATTTTACACAACAGCTAGTCCAGCAGCCTTCAAGGAAATTGCTGAAAGCTGGATGGGCATTGATATTCATGTGGAGCATGTAGAACTATGACAGACAAGATATACGAATATAGAGATGAACACAATTGGTTTATCGGAAAGGCTAGTTTTGCCAACCTATTTGGTTCCTTTGGAGAAAATGGAAGAGAGCAGGAAATTTACCAGATTGGTCAGTTGTTTGACAAACTGATTGCTGGTAATTATGAAGATGACAACTTCAACCAGTGTGTCAACATTGAAGTGATCAAACTTCAGTCTGAATTTGCCCTCTTTCAATTTGCCTGTGATATTTTGAATGAGTTAAACAATTGCCAGTTTAAAGTTCTTCAACATCAAGGAGCTATTCTGGTAACAGAAGCTGACAAATTGCTCTTGGTTCATTTACCAAAGGATGGTGTGCCTATGTCCGATTTCTTCGGTCAAGACAAGGGATTGGCAAGCGTGGGAGATACCATCTTGATCGCTACAAAAAATGAAGGTAAGACTAAGGAATTCCGTAAGTTTTTTGAGCGCTTTGGTTACCAGGTCGAGAACCTCAACAATTATCCTGCCCTGCCAGATGTAGCAGAAACAGGTATGACCTTTGAGGAAAATGCACGGCTCAAGGCTGAAACCATAGCAGAGCTGACAGGCAAGATGGTCTTGGCAGATGATTCGGGTTTGAAGGTTGATGCTTTAGGTGGTTTACCAGGAGTTTGGTCTGCACGTTTTTCAGGTCCAGATGCCACAGATGAGCTCAATAATGCCAAGCTCTTGCACGAGTTGGCCATGGTCTTCGACTTGAAAAATCGTTCGGCACAATTCCATTGTACTCTGGTCATGGCTGCTCCAAATCGTGAGAGTTTGGTGGTCGAAGCGGACTGGGAAGGCTTTATCGGTATGGACCTCCGTGGGGAAAATGGCTTTGGATATGATCCACTTTTCCTCGTAGGCGAAACAGGTAAGACCTCGGCAGAATTGACCTTAGAAGAAAAAAATAAGATTTCCCACCGTGCACAAGCACTAGAAAAATTAGTGGAGGCATTTCCAGTATGGCAGGAGCAAGCAAAACAATCCTAGTCATGAGCGACTCTCATGGGGATAGACAGATTGTAGAAGAGATAAAAAACCATTATCTTGGCAAGGTAGACGCTATCTTTCACAATGGTGATTCAGAGTTAGATAGTCAAGATAGCTTGTGGGATGGTATTCAAGTGGTCAACGGCAACTGCGACTATTTTGGTGGCTACCCTGACCAGCTCATTACTCAATTGGATGGTGTGACTATCGCTCAGACTCATGGTCATCTTTATGGCATTAATTACGGCTGGCAACGGTTGGACTACTGGGCTCAGGAAGTTGATGCGGATATTTGTTTGTATGGGCATCTGCATGTGCCTGATGCCGAAGTGCGTGGCAAGACCCTCTTCCTCAATCCTGGCTCCGTTAGTCAACCTCGTGGTTTGGTCAGAGAATGCCTCTATGCTCTTGTGACCATCTATGATGATCACTTCCATGTGGATTACTACAATCGACAGCACCAACTTTACCCAGCATTGACAAAGGATATTTCAAGATGATTGCAAGAGAATTTGAAGCCTTTTTATTGGACCAGGAAGAAACTTTCTTGACACCAGCGGATAAATTGGCAGTAATTATTGATACGCATAATATTGACCATGCAAAACTGTTACTCAGTCACATGACCTATTCACGCGTACCTGTGGTAACAGAAGACGGTCGTTTCTTCGGCACCATCGGCTTGACGGAAATCATTAAATATCAAGCTGAAAATGAACTATCGGATGATGAGTTAAACAGAGATATTTCTGTGATTGTAAAGACAGATGAAGAGACTGTTGGTCTGGATTATGATTTGACAGAAGTGATGCGCAAGCTAGTAGATCAATCTTTCTTACCCGTTCTTGGGGAAAATAGAGAATTTATGGGAATCATTACACGAAAATCCATCTTAAAGGCAATCAATGCTCTCTTGCATAATTTCCCCCTAGCATCAAAAGAAGGCAAGAAATGAAGCAGGCTATTGAATCTTTTATCCAGAGCAAAAAGGTCAGTGTCAACAGCCAAAAGTCCTATACCTATGACCTGCAGCAATTTGTGACAGTAACAAAGGGGGAGATTAGCCAACAGTCTCTTTTGGTCTATCAGCAGTCTCTTCTAGACTTGAAACCTGCTGCTCAGAAAAGAAAAATGTCAGCGGTCAATCAATTTCTCTACTTTCTTTATGAAAATAATCTCCTGGATCGTTTTTATAAATTGCAAACGATGTCAGGTCCAGCCAGCGTCAAAAAGAAGCTGGAGCGTGAGGATTTAACTCTCCTCTTTCAAGAAAGTCCTTGGCTTGATGGGCAACTGATTGCTCTTTTGATTGCCTTACTAGGGCTGACTCCTAGTGAAATAGCAGAGCTGACTAGTCAGCAGGTCAATCTGGATTTTAAAGTCCTGACAGTTGAGAAAGGAGCAACCAAGCGGGTGCTCACTCTACCCAAGGAATTGATCCCCTATATGGAGCCTCATCTGTCTGGATGCTATGTCTTCGATAAGAAGGGACAGACCTATTCTCGTCAATGGTTTTTTAATCGTCTGACAGAATTTGTCCAGTCCATTGGCAAGCCTGATTGGACAGCCCAAAAATTACGAGAACAGTATATTCTAAAACAGATAGACGAAGGAAAATCCTTGGACCAAATCGCCAAGCAGTTGGGACTGAAAACAAGCATGAGTTTGGAAAAATTTAGATAATGGATATAAAATTAAAAGATTTTGAAGGGCCACTTGATCTCCTGCTACACCTGGTGTCCAAGTATCAAGTAGATATTTACGAGGTTCCGATTACAGAGGTTATCGAGCAATATTTAGCCTACATTGCTACCTTGCAAGCCATGCGTTTAGAGGTAGCGGGAGAATATATGCTCATGGCTAGTCAGCTGATGGTCATCAAAAGTCGTCGGTTATTACCGAAGGTTGTTGAGCAAATTGATCCCGAAGATGATCCTGAAATGGACCTTTTGGACCAGTTGGAAGAATACCGCAAGTTCAAGCTTCTCAGTGAGAAATTAGGGGAGCAACATGATGAACGGGCGAACTATTTTTCAAAACCTAAATTAGATTTGATTTATGAAGATGTTCAGCTAGCCAAGGATAAGACCGTCATTGATATTTTCCTGGCTTTTTCTAAGGTCATGGCTGAAAAACAGGCAAGCCTTCGTCAGTCTCATGCGACCATTGCCTGTGATGAATATAAAATCGAAGACATGATGGACTTTGTTCGCAGTCGTTTCGAGACTGGTCCACGCCTTGAACTCCGTCAGCTTTTTCAAGAAAGTCAAGATGTCAATGAAATGATTACGATCTTCCTTGCGACTTTGGAATTGGTCAAGGTTCATGAAATCGTCTTGGAACAGACAGAGACTTTTGGAGATATTTATCTAGTAAGGAGTGAAGATGAATCGCTTAGCTGAAATCGAAGTCCTGCTCTTTGTGGCAGGTGAGGATGGCTTGACGTTACGAAATTTGGCAGAGATGTTGGAAATGCAGCCGACAGCTGTCAGCCAGCAGTTAGAGAAACTTAGTGAGAAATATATGGCAGACAAAGCCTCAGGCTTAGCCATCTTAGAATCCTCCAACCGCTACAAGTTGGTTACTAAAAAAGAATATGCAAATCTTTTGCGAATCTATGCCAAAACACCAATCAATCAGACTATGTCACGGGCTCTTTTGGAAACCTTATCAATCGTAGCCTATAAGCAACCTATTACTCGGATTGAAGTTGATGATATTCGTGGGGTCAATTCCAGCGGTGCCATCAGTAAGTTGCAGGCCTTTGACCTCATTCGTGAGAACGGTAAGAAAGAGGTTCTTGGTAGACCAAATCTCTATGTGACAACGGATTATTTCCTGGATTACATGGGAATTAATAGTCTAGAAGAATTGCCTGATGTGTCTGAAATAGATTTGATTCAAGAAGAAACAGAGCTATTCGTAGAAAGAAATGAGTTAGAAAATGAGAATTAATAAATACATTGCCCATGCTGGAGTTGCCAGTCGTCGTAAGGCAGAAGAACTAATCAAACAAGGACTAGTTACTGTAAATGGTCAGGTTGTTCGTGAGCTAGGGACAGTTATCAAATCGGGTGATAAGGTAGAGGTTGAGGGACAACCAATTTATAACGAAGAGAAGGTCTACTATCTCCTCAATAAACCACGAGGTGTTATTTCTAGTGTGTCAGACGACAAGGGAAGAAAGACGGTTGTGGACTTGTTGCCAACAGTTAAGGAGCGGATTTATCCTGTTGGTCGTTTGGACTGGGATACATCTGGAGTCTTGATTTTGACCAATGACGGTGATTTTACAGATGAGATGATTCACCCACGGAATGAGATTGATAAGGTTTACTTGGCGCGTGTCAAAGGGGTTGCCAACAAGGAAGTCTTGCGTCCCTTGACCCGTGGTGTTGTCATTGATGGCAAAAAGACCAAGCCTGCGGTGTATGAGATTATCAAGGTGGACCCTGTTAAGAACCGCTCAGTTGTAGAATTAACAATCCATGAAGGTCGAAACCACCAGGTTAAGAAGATGTTTGAGGCTGTCGGCTTGCAGGTAGATAAGCTGTCTCGTACTCGCTTTGGTAATCTTGACTTGACCGGCCTACGTCCAGGAGAATACCGCAAGCTCAACAAGAAAGACATCAGTAAGCTACATACCCTGGCTGTTACTAAGCCAGTTAAAAAATAATGACTAGACTCTTGATCGGCTTGGTCCGATTCTATCAGAAATTTATTTCTCCCCTTTTTCCGCCCTCTTGTCGCTACCGTCCGACTTGTTCGGCTTATATGATCGAGGCCTTACAAAAACATGGACTCAAGGGCTTTTTGATGGGGTTGGCTCGAATTGGTCGCTGTCATCCCTTTGTGGAAGGTGGGGAAGATCCTGTGCCGGACAGGTTTAGTCTGAAAAGAAATAGGCAGAAGTAGGGCAACCTACTTTTTGTTCTGTATAAATATAGGTTTTTAGGTTGCCTTTAGTACTCTCTCAAAAGGTTTGGGAGCCTCTGAAGGCTGAACATTGTACTTACGATACTAGGTAGCAATCGTGAAGTACAGTCTGCCATTTAACAAAGTAATCAAAGATAAACCAAATGACTCTCCTTTTTGTTACAAACAAGACTATACTATACTTATCCGAGTTCATTGAGTCTTGGGCTTGGTGGACTATCATTAAAAACTAAGAAGCAGTAGGGATGAGGGGAGTTCGCCTTGACCTTCATACCTTATCATTTTTAGTTAGAATGGAAGAAAGTGAGAGTACTCAAAGGCGAATATTCTTGGTAAGATAGTTGCATATTTATGCTAAATCGTGCTATACTATTCAAAATAAATAAATGGGGTAGAGATATGAAAAGAATGAAAAACATCGCTTTAACTGGTATCGGTCTGCTTTCTATTGCAGCGTTAACAGCTTGTCAAACTAAAGAAAAGACGAGCGATGTTGCTCTGACATTTAACTCAGAAGTGACAAACGAAGGACAAACTATTGAAGGCGGGAGTCTCAAATATGCCTTGGTAGCTTCGGCACCTTCGACCGGTATCTTAATTGATGAATTATCGCAAACGGCGGTAGACTCAACCTTTGCAGACATGGTTGATATTTCTATGTTTGGATATGATGCAGCTCGTAAGTTAGACGATTCAGGCCTTGCTAAGGCAGAGTTTGATGTAGACGCAAAGACAGTTACCGTTAGTTTGACAGGCAAGGACTATAAGTGGTCCGATGGGGAAGCCTTCACCATCGATGATTATATTTTCACAATCGAACAACTAGCTAGTCCAGACTATACAGGGGTTCGTGCAGACACTACCTATACAAATATAGTTGGCTTTGAAGAATTTCAGGCTGGAACAGCAAGTGAAATTTCAGGTGTTAAGAAAGTTGATGACTATACGGTAGTTCTCTCAGTGAAAGACATGTCTCCATCCATGATGTATGCTGGTGGGGGAGTACCTTATTTAGTCATGCCGAAACACATTTTTAAAGATATTGCAGTCAAAGACTGGGAATCAAGTGAGTATTCTCGTACGGCAAAAGTTGTCGGTATGGGCCCTTATAAGGTCAAGGAAATTGTCAATGGCGAGTCGGTGACCTATGTACCAAATGAGTACTACTTTAAAGGGAAAGTTAAGCTAGATAGTTACAGGATTGATATTGTTTCACCAGATACGATTGTTGCAGAAATGAGAGCAGGCAATTATGATATTGCTGATATGCCAACAGACCAGTACGAATCTTACAAGGACTTATCAAATATTACTTTGCTAGGTAGTCTGGATGGTATTTACAATTATATTGGCTTCAATCTTGGTAAGTACGATGAGACCAGCGGTAAAAATGTGACCAATCCTAATGCTAAGATGAATAATGTTAAATTGCGTCAAGCAATGGGATATGCGTTGGACAATGCGGTGATTGGAGAGAAATTATATAACGGCTTGTATCACCCGACAAACTCACTAATTATCTCTTTCTTTGGAGATGTTCACGATTCAGAACTAGCTGGCTATAGTTATGATCCTGAAAAGGCTAAGAAACTTCTCGATGAGGCAGGATATAAAGACGTTGATGGAGATGGTATGCGTGAAGATGCTGATGGAAAACCACTTACCATCAGTGTTGCAGCACAGAAATCAACCGAAACGCAAGAAACCATGGTACAACAATACCTTACATGGTGGAAAGAAATTGGTTTGAATGTGGAACTCTATACAGGAAGAACCATTGAGTACAATACTTTCTATGAATCAATTGCTGCCAATGATGAGGGGATTGATGTCTATCTTGCTGCTTGGATTGCCGGCCTAGATCCAGACCCAACATCATTGTGGGGACCTGAAGCGATGTACAACTATACTCGCTTCGTTTCAGATGAAAACACAGCACTTTTAAATAAAATTACCTCTGCTGAGTCATTTGACGAACAGAAAAATATTGAAAACTACAAAGCTTGGCAAGAATATGCCTTCGAGCAAGCCTTTGCAATTCCAACCTTTGAACGTGAAAGTATTACTGCCGTTAACAAACGCGTTAAATATTACGACGTTTATATCGGTTCGGACAGCAAATCAGGCCATGAAAATCTTGAGTTGACTGCGGAAAAAGGGATTGCAGCAGAATAAATGTAAGAAAGGAGAGTTTATTTGCTCTCCTTTTTCATTTTCTATGAAAATTTGAAAAAAATGGGGCAAAACTCTTGATTTTCAGCCTTCTTTAAGCTACAATAGTATCACGATTTCATTGATTTAACTCAAACCTGTTGTGAGTTAAGTGAATGAATCATCATTCACCATGCTGTTTGCTGAGCTTGACTCCGGGCAGTGTGGCTATTTTTTTGTCTTTCTTGCCATAGGAGACAGTCGAGTCTTTTTACTCAATGAAAATCAAAAAAAGAAACTAGAAAACAAGCATGGTATACGGCAAAATGAAGCTGACATGGTTTGGATTTGATTTTCGAAGGGTATTCGTATTTAGTGAAATGTCACCAGAGAGGTCCTTATGAATATTGAAACATTAGAGTATATAGAAGAAACAGCCAAAAACCACATTGTCTTATTTGAACCACAGATTCCACAGAATACAGGCAATATTGCTCGAACTTGTGCTGCAACCAATAGTCCTCTCCATATCATTAAGCCTATGGGATTTCCAATTGATGACCGTAAGATGAAACGTGCAGGACTAGATTATTGGGATAAGTTAGATGTTCGCTTCTATGACAATTTAGCAGAATTTATGGATTATGCCAGCAAACAAGGACGTGTTCACTTAGTATCTAAATTTGCTGATAAAACCTATTCGGATGAAGACTATAGTGATGGGAACATTCATTATTTCTTATTTGGCCGTGAAGATAAGGGCTTGCCAGAAGATTTTATGCGTGAACATCCAGAGAAGGCTATCCGTATTCCAATGAATGATGAACATGTGCGTAGTCTTAATGTCTCTAATACAGCGTGTATGATTGTATATGAGGCTCTTCGGCAGCAACAGTTTGCTGGTCTAGATTTGGTTCACACCTATGAGGGGGACAAGTTAAAATAGTGAAAACTTACCAAGCTCTTGCAAATGCAAGGCTTTTTTGGTATGATGAAATAGTCTTCAGGGCAGGGTGAAATTCCCGACCGGCAGTGTAAAACGTGGCTATCTTATTTTAAGACTAGGCAGCGAATCGAAGACCATACTGAATGTATGTCGAGATGAGCTAAGGCAGTATTAGAACAAAATAGTCCGTTGGTAGTCTGCGAGCGAAAGCTGATGTGGTGCAATTCCACAACCGACAGTAAAGTCTGGATGGGAGAAGACGAAGTGGAGGCTTTTTGCCTGCTCTTCCACGCTTCTTCAATTTTCAAAAATTGGAGGAACCTTATGACAAACACACGCAAAATGACGATTATCGCCATTCTCTCAGCAGTATCCTTTCTGCTCATGTACTTGAAATTTCCGCTGATTCCAACAGCCAGTTTCTTGGAAGTGGATTTTTCTCTCGTACCGATTTTATTTGGTCTGCTTATTCTAGATATGAAGTCTAGTTTTGCTATCCTTTTGGTACGAACTTTTCTCAAACTGATTTTAAATAATCAGGGACCATCGACAATTATTGGCTTACCGATGAATATTGCAGCTATGTCAGTTTTCATTTTAGCAGTAGCTTATTTCTGGAAAAATGACCAAGCGATAAAAAATTATTTAAAAGCAGCCTCTGTTGCAACAATTGGTTCGACAGCAGTGATGCTGGTATTAAATTACGTTTATGCGGTGCCTGTCTATGCAGCCTTTGCAAATTTTGATATTAAAGAAATCTTGGGTCTGACTAACTATCTTTTGATGATGGTGCTTCCTTTTAATCTTTTACAAGGGATTGTGCTTTCAGCAATATTTTATATCTGTTACAAAGCAGCCCAACCTATTTTAAAGAAAGTTTAACCTTTATAAGGTAAACTATATTGTATGAAGAATAAACAAATCCATTTACGAAACGCATCTTTTTTTGCTCTGGCCTTTGTGATCTTGGGCTATGTAGTAAAATTTTATCCTGCTACCCTAGCAGGTTTTGACTCGACTGTCCAGTCTGCCATTCGTGGAAATTTACCAAGTGGAGCCAGTCAATTTTGGACCTCTATTACTGTTTTAGGAAATACGGTTATTATTTTAGCTATTACCTTGGTTCTAGCTGCTATCTTTTACTACTATAAAAAATGGAAGATAGAAGCTTATTTCCTACTTGCTAGTTTTGCGGCGATGGGTGTGGCATCCACAGCCCTGAAATATGTCTACCAACGTCCGCGTCCAAGTATTGAATGGTTGATTGATACCATCGGTTATTCATTTCCTAGCTGGCATACTGCATCAACTATGATGATTGCAGGAGCAGTTGTTATTATTGTTCACCAGAGGATGAAGAAAGGCATAGCTAGATTGGTGCTACAAGCCGTGTTGATTCTACTTGCTGTCCTGGTAGCTGTATCCCGTATCTATATTGGGGTTCACTATCCGACAGATATTATCGGCGGTTGGCTACTTGCCGTCACTCTTTTACAAATGATGTATCCATTTTACGATCAGAAACGCTTTGAATGGCGTTTCCAAAGTAAGCAAAAATAGTCAATTTGACACCAACTCCTACTGTAAAAGGTAGGAGTTTTAATTTGCCGTCTTTTGTAGAAGTGGCTTATTTCGCAGATTTATTGAGACTGAGCTCAGGCACAGCGCCATTTCTTAGAGTTCGCGCTGGACTTATCGGAAAATAGTGCAAAAATCCTCCGAGAAATTCTCAGAGGATGATGATGTATAAATCTAGTTTTTGATTGGGCCATCAGCAACGGCTTCAACAGCATTTTTTATCGTTTGGGCGAAGACTTCGCCTCCATTACTTTCAAGATTGAAATGAACAAGGTCGGTATTGTACCAAATTGGTGGATTATCCTTTGCAACTTGATACCAGTCTGCAATGGAAATGTAATCATATTTTTCAGCCAATTCTTTCTCGTATTGACCGGTTTGATAAGAAATGGATTCGCTTGGAGTGAAGTTTCCATCGTAAGGAGTGACAAAAATAAGGCGACGTCCTTTAGGAAAATCTTTGACTAGCTGGTCTAGTAGTTCCTGATAATTATCCGTAGTATTTGTACCTAGGGCTACAACTACAGTCTCTTTCAAGCTATTATTTTGCTTATAAAGATTTATCAATTTAGCAATTTCAGAGAGATTTCGGCTGACAGTTCCATCGATCTGTGCATCTGGTAGCGCGGTCTGTATGGCAGCACTTGCGCGAACAGTAACAGAATCGCCAAAGATGATAACTCCTTTTTGAATTTCAAAACTAGTAGCTTTAGCGTTTTCAGCAGCAGATCGTGTTGTATTTAGTTGGGTCTGAGCTTGATAAAGATTGCTAACCATACTCTCTTGTTCAAAACTTCCTAATTTTGGTGCAAACAGACAGATACCTAAGCCAACTATGGTCAAGCAAGCAAAGCTGCTAAGAAGCCATTTTTTATAGGGTTTTAAGTCTATTGCTAATCCAAACAAGCTTCCTACTTTACCAGCAATATATGGTTCTAGAATATAGAAGGAAATAGTTGATAGGATAGTAGAAAAAACAAAGGATAATCCCGCAGCGATAGTGGCATTTGTCAGTTGTGTAAAGATAATGAGCAAGGGCCAATGGAAGAGGTAGATACCATAAGAAATACTTTCAAAGAAGAGGATAATTGCAGGTTCTTTGACATCTTCGGTTTTCTCGTGAAGTACCCGAGCAGCAAAAATCATAGTTGCTGTAGCTAAACTGGATAGAAGAAAACCAATTAGATAGGTCCAGATGGAACTGAATTGAAGAGTAAAGAGAAGAAGAAGTTCTACTCCTAGTCCTCCAAGAAACAGACCTATAGCTTGTTTGATAGTCAATGTATTCACTTGTTGCTGGAAGGCAGTTGTTGTATTTCCGATACCAGCGATGGTTGCGAGAATGCTTCCGAGGAAGAATGGGAAGGTATGTGTGAAGCTCGAGTAGTAAATGGTTGAGAAATTATCCACAAAGAAACTTGAGATAGACATTGCTAAAAAACTTAGCGAGAAGAGGCTTATAGATGTTAGAAAAATTGATCCACGTAGTTTCCCCACACTTTTTGAGATGCGAGTCAGATACCAAACTAAACCAGCCCAGACAAGGTAATACTGAACTTCTATGGCTAGTGTCCAAGTATGCACAAATAGATGAGGTGAAAATTGATTCTCGTAACTACCACCTGATAGAATTTCAAAGAAGTTTGTCATGAATCCGAGCGCAGCGGCTATCTGATTGCCGATATTGGCAATGAAATCATTGCGGACAAGCAGAGCAAGTGGAAGAACCAAAAGAATCGTTAAAACCAGAGGGGGGAGAATCCGATAGAACCTTCTTCTGAAAAAGCTGACAATATCTATTTTTTTATGTTTTGCAAACTCATCAATCAAAAGGGCGGTTGTCAAATATCCAGACAGGGTAAAGAAGAGGTCAACCCCCACAAAGCCACCTGGGAAATATTTGATAAAGAAATGATAGAGTAGGACAAAGACTAATCCAATCACACGTATAACGGATAACCATTTAATTTTCATATTGATAAATCCCCTGTTTAAAAGTTCCTTCGTAGGTGGCTTGTCCTTCGGTGGTCAATTTTCCTTTTCCATCGGCGTAGCCATTTTTAAATTGCCCGGTATAAACCCACCCACTTGCAGATGTGTAGGTTCCTTGACCGTGGAAAATTCCATTTGTAAATTGTCCTTCGTAGACATCTCCATTATCAAAGGTCAATTTTCCTTGACCATTCATTTTATTTGCAACCACATAACCGTTGTACTGTAGGGCGCCATTATTGAAAGTCATGGCTTGCTTGCTGGCAATTCGTCCTGTAAATACAGAGAGGGCACAGATGAGGATGATAATAAGGGAGAGGATTTCAAGTTTTGGACGGGTGAAATGACTTGTTATATCATGCCATTTTATACTAGGTAATTTGAACTCTTTCATTGTTTTACTCTTTCATAGGATTTGACCGACGCTAATCAGTTCTTTCTAGGATACAGTAAGAAATTATCAGTTCAGTCAGAAATAGTTTACCATTTTTTTACAAATATTACAAAAATATTACATAAAAAATCTTATTCTTGGTCAAATGACTGTAACCTGTCCAACCAGTCTTGGCAACCTTTCTTTACCATTTCGTAGGTTTCGTCAAAATCTCCAGTATACCAAGGGTCTGGTACGGATTTTTCTGCGAATTGAAAAATCTTATTTTGGGCATGTGCTGGTGCCATTTTCTGTAAATCTCGGACATTATTGCTGTCCATACCAATGATGACATCAAATTCCTCAAAGTCTGCTTGAGAGATTTGTTGAGAGGTTTTGGTCTGGTCATAGGGAATATTGTGCTTTTGGAAAATTTTCTGAGTTCCAGGGTAGATAGGATTACCATGTTCCCAGTTTGAAGTAGCACGGCTTTCAATATGAAATTGATTTGTCAAATCTTTCATGACAAATTCAGCCATAGGGCTACGACAAATATTTCCAAGACAGACAAAAACGATTTTTTTCATAGATTCTCCTTTCGTGGCATACGAAAAGAGAGGGCAGACTGGACAGGTAAATGCCTGAGTTCCCCTCTCTTGCATATTTTTGTTCGGGCTACAGGTAAAAGACCAAATTGAGTGTAATGTTCATTATCAAACAGTGCACGAGCAATCCTACCTATATTGAACTCTTTGTTTATTTCTCTTCTTTGTCGAAAGCATTTTTGATGCCGTTAATGGCACCTTCAAGCCCATCTTTTGCATCTTCGACTAGCTCTTTTGCTTTGCCAATTCCTTTCTCAACAAGTCCTTCAACTTCGATTTCCTTGTCGCCGGTCAGCTTACCAATTACCTCTTTTGCAGAGCCAGATAGCTGTTCTAGTTTTGCGTCAAATTTTTCTTCTGACATAAAATCCCTCCTTGGTATACACATATGGGGGCGATGACTTTCTAAAAAGAAAATCACATACTATTCTTACTTACTAGTCTAACGTATATAATTTAATATAGCAAGGAATTTGTCTGTCAATAGGTCAGAGGAGGATGAGGGATAATTCTTGCAATTTTTTCTTTTTTTATTTATAATAACTATAAATAAAAGAAAGGGTGATATATGATGAAACAAAAATATTATCAATCTCCAGCAGAAATTGCGTCTTTCAGCCCGCGTCCATCACTGGCTGATTCTAAGGCTATTTTGAATCAAGCGGTGGCCGATTTATCAGTAGCCCATTCTATCCTCCATCAAGTTCATTGGTATATGCGTGGTCGTGGCTTTATGATTTGGCATCCAAAGATGGATGAATATATGGAAGAAATTGATGGCTATTTGGATGAGATGAGTGAGCGTTTAATCACCTTAGGTGGGGCACCATTTTCTACCCTCAAAGAGTTTAGTGAAAATAGTCAGCTCAAGGAAGTTCCTGGTGATTACACTGTAACGATTGAAGAGCAATTGGCGCGTGTGGTAGAGGTGTTCCGCTATCTGGCTGCTCTTTTCCAAAAGGGATTTGATGTCAGTGATGAAGAAGGTGACAGCGTAACCAACGACATTTTCAATGTGGCTAAGGCTAGTATTGAAAAACATATTTGGATGCTGCAGGCAGAACTTGGTCAAGCGCCTATGTTGTAAATAGATGAAGGGTCCACAGTAGGACTCTTTTTTGCTGCATTATTTTTTACTCTTCGAAAATCAACATTATCCGTTGTCAAGAGCCTTGATGAGTGAAAAGCTCTGGTGCAGCTTTTCAGCCTGTTACCTTGAAACAAGATAGTAACAGAGTTCTATCTTCGACCTCGTTTCCTAGGTACTTTTGATTTTCATTGAGTATAATATGACATTTGTCACATGTGTTCATGACAAAGGCTTCTAGCGGGGTCTCCTTTTTCGAGATATACTGTCTATGTAAGATGTTCAAGAAGTAGGAGGTAGCAAGATGATAGAAGTAGAAGCACTAGAAAAAATCATCAAAGGACGGACCATTCTGTCTGATATTTCTTTTGAGATACAGTCTGGGGAATGTGTGGCCTTGATTGGTCCCAATGGGGCTGGGAAAACAACGCTCATGTCCTGTTTGTTAGGCGATAGAAAGGCGACGAAAGGGCAGGTCTTGTTGGACGGTCTGGCCCCACAGGCTCGGTCGAATAAAGAAACAGTAGCAGTCTTACCTCAAGAAAATGCTATTCCAACGGACTTAAAGGTAAAGGAATTGCTCCGCTTTTTCCAAGCTATCTACAAGGATAGTTTGACAGATGTGGAAATCGACAGCCTGCTCCGCTTTTCCCCAGAGCAAAAAAATCAGCTGGCAGGCAAGCTATCAGGTGGTCAGAAGCGGCTTTTGGCCTTTGTCATTTGCCTGATTGGTAAGCCTAAGTTGCTCTTTTTGGACGAGCCGACGGCGGGCATGGATACGTCGACCCGTCAGCGTTTTTGGGAGATTGTCCATGACTTGAAGGAAAAGGGCGTGACCATTTTTTATACCAGCCACTACATCGAGGAAGTGGAGCATACGGCGGAGCGGCTTTTGGTCTTGCACCAGAGTAGGCTCTTGCGGGATACGACGCCATTTGCCATGCGGAGTGAGGAGCAGGAAAAAGAAGTAGCACTGCCAATCCGCTTTGCGACGGTGGTGGAGGGGCTAGATGCCATTGACGACATCAGCTATAAACAAGACACAGTCAGCTTCAAGACCCGTGCCATTGAGCAGGTTTGGGCTTGTTTGCAGGAAGCAGGTTGTCGGATTTCGGACCTAGAAGTGCAGAACAAAACCCTGCTCAACAGCTTATTTGACAAGACAAGGGAGGAAGAATCATGAAAGCATTGGTGCAAGTAGAAGCGGTCAAATTATCCAGAAGTTTGGGAGTTTTTCTCCTGTCTATCGGCATGCCTGTCATCTTTTTTCTGATTTTCTCATCAACGGTCCAGTTTGATGATGCGACCATGCAAAAGGCCTTTATCCAGTCCTATATGCTGACCATGACAGGTTTTTCCATGTCGGGCTTTGCCCTCTTTACCTTTCCTATGATGCTGGCTGAGGATCGAAACAATAGCTGGTTGACCTTTATCCAGCATTCTCCCCTTCCAATCTGGCAATATTATCTGTCCAAACTGGTGCGGGTCTTGCTCTGCTTTGTGTCTTCTATTGCCATTGTCTTTGCGGTCGGAGGCTTGGTCAAGGGAGTTGAGATGACAGCTCAAGAATGGGTGATTTCGGCCCTCTTGCTTTTAGTAACTTCTATCGTATTTCTAGCCATTGGCTTGCTTTTGGTGCAAATCCAGTCGGAACAAACCATGTCGGTGGTAGCCAACTTGCTCTACTTTGTTCTGGCTATCATGGGTGGATCTTGGATGCCTGTCTCCCTCTTTCCTGACTGGGTACAGCGAATTTGCAAACTTATGCCCAGCTACCATGTCAATCAGCTGGTGACCACCTATGCCCAAGAGGGAGTTTTTCTCTGGAAATCCTTGCTAATTGTCCTAGGATATGCCATAATTTTCTTAGGAATTGCTCTGGCTATTCATAGAAAATCTGAACAGCAGTGAGGTGACCCATGATTTTTGAAAAAAGAAAGATACCACTCATGTTCTTCGTGGGCATGGTCTTTCTCTATTTTCCACTTTATTACGCCCAGTATAGTCCAAATCCGACGGCGGTTATTCTAGCAACCATTCTCTTTGCCCTGGTCTATTGTTCTCTCTTTTACACCGACCACAAGTTCTATTCCATGCTGGGCTGGTTTTACCTGATTGGCTATATAGCCGTCATGAGTTTTTGGGGCAATCTGCAATTTTCACTCTTCATCTTCAACCTATCCAATATGCTGAGCTGGTATTATAAGGAAACTCGGCCGACCTATCGAACGGTGTCCTATGGGATTTTGTTGCTGGCCATTATCCTCTGGGCTCTTTTTGGACCTGTCCCCTTTGAGATGCGGGCCTTTGCACTCATCATTCACTTTTTCGGCCTGGCCTTGCTGATTTTCAGTTGGATTGAAACCAAGCGGGAAGCTCTCCAGCAACGGATTCAGGAGCAAAATGCTTCCATTAACCTCCTGCTTGCTGAGAACGAACGCAACCGCATCGGTCAAGACTTACACGATACCCTTGGGCATGTCTTTGCTATGCTGTCCATCAAGGCAGAGCTGGTCAAGACCCTTTTGGACCACGACCAGATAGATCAGGCCAAGAAGGAAGTGCAGGAGCTCCAGACCTTAGCCAAGGACTCCATGCAGGATGTCCGCCAGATTGTCCAGTCCCTCAAGCAGCATACCGTGGCAGAGGAACTCCAGATTTTGCAGCAGATGTTGGATTTAGCAGGAGTGGATTTGGTTGTTTTGGGTGGGGAAATAGCAGAGCAGCTCAGCTTGCCTGTCCAGAACAAACTGGCCATGGTGCTGAGAGAGTTGGGCAATAACCTGCTCAAACATAGCCAGGCCAGCAAGTGCCGTTTGATATTTGAAGAAGACCAGCAAGAATTAGTCTTGCACTACGAAGACAATGGTGTAGGCTTTGCCCAGTTAACCGGTCAAGAATTGCATACCATAAAGGATAGACTGGTGACAGTGCAGGGGAGTTTGGAATTTCTTTCTCTGGTACAGCCCACCCGCCTGTCCATACGAATTCCGCTTGAGGAGGTGGTAGAATGAGAATCTTAGTCGCAGAAGACCAGGCCATGCTGCGGGACGCCCTCTGTCAGCTCTTGGCCTTTCAAGATGCGGTTGAGGCTGTTTTACAGGCAGAAAATGGTAGTCAGGCCCTTGTTCTTTTGGAAAAAGAGCAAGTAGATGTGTTACTCTTAGATATTGAAATGCCTGAGAAGACGGGGCTGGATGTCCTGGAATGGGTGCGTGAGAAATCCCTGCCCGTCAAGGTTGTCATCATGACTACCTTCAAGCGACCAGGCTATTTTGAGCGAGCGGTCAAGGCTGATGTAGATGCCTATGTGCTCAAAGAGCGCTCCATTTCGGACCTTATGCGGACCATTGAAACGGTCTTGGCGGGTCGAAAGGAGTACTCGCCAGAGCTAATGGATATTCTCCTGACCCAACGCAGTCCCTTGACGGAACAAGAATGTCACCTACTTAAATTGGTGGCGAATGGATTGTCCAATAAGGAAATCGCCAGCCAGCTCTATCTGTCTGACGGGACGGTCCGCAACTACATGACCTCTATCTTGGCCAAGCTGGGAGCTGAAAACCGCACGGCTGCTGTTAAGGTGGCACAGGAAAAGGGTTGGTTATGAAATTGTAAAGGATTGGTGATTTATCCAATCCTTTTTAAGCATTTCATAAATTTCAACTGATTTTTTATATTGAAAAACACCTAAAATTCTGCTACAATTTTTTTATGAAAAGACTTTATGATGTACAACAATTACTCAAACGGTTTGGTATAATTGTCTATATGGGCAACCGTCTCTACGATATTGAAATGATGCAGATAGAATTAAATAGAATCTATCAGGCAGGTGTCTTAGATCGGTTGGAATATATGGAAGCAGAGCTTGTTTTGAGGCGTGAACATCGTTTGGAATTAGAGTATCAGAAATCAAGGGAGAATGAGTGATGGAAACATTTTGGGTATTTTTAGTATTTTTGGCAGTATTGGGAGCCTGGATGGGTTTTAATTACTGGAGATTGCGCCGTGCGGCAACGGTGATTGATAATGCAGAATTTGCAGAAAAGATACACGGAGGTCAGTTGATTGACCTGCGAGACCCGAGTGAGTTTAATCGTAAGCATATCTTAGGTGCGAGAAATATTCCTTACCAGCAATTACGCCAGTCTACAGCTGCTTTGCGTAAGGACAGACCTGTCTTGATCTATGAGAATGATCGTGGTCAGTTGGTAACGCCTGCAGCCCTTCATCTGAAGAAACAGGGCTTTAACGAAATCTATATTTTAAGCTATGGTCTAAATGGATGGAATGGTAAGGTAAAAACGACTAAGTAACATTGTCAGTAGGCTAGAGTATTTTCTTATGCAATAAGACGGATAAGGGCAAAAATATGGAAAAGAAATTTGAAAAGTTGTCATTGGCAGAAATTGGCATTATTTCTTTTATGGGACTTATTTTATTGATTAGCTTAGGCGCTAGTTGGTATAAAAATGCTCAAAGCGAAACAAGTGATACAAAGACAGTACAGCAAGTGCCCAATCAGAAAAAAACGGTTGATACAGTATTTCAGGATGCTGAGAATGCTGTCATTGTATTAGAAGGAACACATACTGAAGAGAAACTTGCAGAGGCACAATCTGCAGTAAACAAGGTTACGGATGCGACTAAAAAAGCAGCATTACAGAAACGGATTGACCAAGTAAAAGAGCTAGTGGGACAGCAGACAGATGCTCAAACACAGGCTAAGCTAAAAGCGGAGTTGGTCAGGGCGGAAGCAGCCCAAAAAGTAGCTGATGAGAAAAAGGTATCTGAAACAGGGACCAGTCAGTCAACGGACCTTGCTGAAGCTAGTGAGACCTCACAAGAATCTTATGTAGTACCTAATCAAAATATATATGGAAACCAAAGTGTGAGTTCAACAAGCCAGTATACAAGCAGCGTGGCGTCAACTAGTACAAGTACTTCAGTCCCTCCGACTAGTGAAGGAGCACCTGTGGTAGAAACTCCAACAGTTTCTGAAGCCCCGGCGGAAACGACAGATTCAACAACTAGCCTGGTTGAGTCAGTGGAAACAGTTCCAACAGCTGACGAGAGTTCACCAGATAATCCGTAGGCTTTTTAGCTACTGGTTCTTTATGGCGTATTAGCATACTGGAAAAAATAGCTATTTGTATTTCAACACTAATTTTTTCTTGTAACGATCTAGTTTAAATACATACGATAAGAGTGAGGAATTTCGCGTAAAACAGAATTTCCTTGCTTTTTATTTTTACCATTTTATTGAATAGCGCGAGAATGATTTCCTGCTATAGCGGTTGAGAGTGTATTTAGCAGAAGGTTGAAAAAGTTGGTGCAAAAAGGAAAGCAGGAAGTGCACTTGGTTTCAGCAACGAGCTTCATTTTTTGCTATAATATACCTTATGAGAATTGTATCGGGAAGCTATGGTGGAAGACCACTGAAAACGTTAGATGGAAAAACAACCAGACCGACATCGGATAAGGTCCGTGGAGCCATGTTTAATATGATTGGTCCCTATTTTGAGGGTGGTAGAGTTCTTGACTTGTACGCCGGCAGTGGTGGTTTATCTATCGAGGCTATATCTCGTGGCATGGAGTCAGCAGTTCTGGTTGAGCGAGATCGACGAGCACAAGCCATTATCCGTGAAAATATTGCAATGACTAAGGAAGCAGATAAATTTCAGCTTCTAGCAATGGAAGCTAGACAGGCTTTGAACAGTGTGGAAGGTCCTTTCGACCTGGTATTCTTGGACCCTCCTTATGCAGAGCAGGAAATTGAAGATGTGATAACAGAACTTTGTCGCCGTGACTTACTAGCAGATGATGTCATGGTAGTCTGCGAAACGGATAAGGCGGTCTCTCTTCCGGAAGAAATAGCAGAGCTGGGGATATGGAAAGAGAAACTCTACGGAATTAGTAAGGTAACAGTATATGTCAGATAAGATTGGATTGTTTACGGGCTCATTTGACCCCATTACCAATGGACACTTGGACTTAATTGAACGAGCGAGTGGACTATTTGATAAATTATATGTGGGAGTTTTTACCAATCCTAAAAAGGCAGGACTCTTGACGGGCTTGGAGAGAAAAGCCATTTTGGAGAAGCTTTTTGTAGGAATGGAGAATATCGAGGTCGTTCTGTCTGAAAATGAATTGGTAGTCGATGTAGCTAAGCGCTATGGAGTAACACATTTGGTCCGAGGATTGCGTAATGCGACCGATTTGGAATACGAGTCAAGTTTTGATTTTTACAATCGTCAGTTGGCGCCAGATTTGGAAACTATTTATTTAATCGCCAAGCCAGAGCTTAAGTTCGTATCATCCAGCCAGGTTCGAGAATTGCTGTATTTCAAACAGGACATAGGCCCTTATGTTCCAGAAATTGTTAGTGAGGAGATTAGAAAGAATGAAGAAAAATAGGAAGTTAACCCTAATTGCGTCTATTGTTTTAGGAACTCTTTTGATTTGGTTTGCCGTTTTTGTTCGTCTGCCTTATTATCTGGAAAGTCCAGGTGGAGCTGCCGATATTCGTCAGGTACTAACGGTGAACAATCAAATAGACCAAGAGGATGGCTCTTACAACTTCACCTATGTATCAGTCCAACAAGCTACAGCTTTACAACTATTTGCTGCTCAGTTTGATCCCTATACGACAGTTCGTTCCTCTGAAGAGATGACAGGAGGGGCCGACAATGAAGAGTATTTCCGTATAGCACAGTTTTACATGGAGACATCGCAAAATATGGCGAAGTACCAAGGTTTGACCTTGGCAGGAAAAGAAGTCAATCTTGATTTCTTTGGTGTCTATGTACTTGCCTTGGCGGATGATTCGACCTTTAAAAAAGTTCTTAATATTGCCGACACTGTTGTGAGTATCAATGGAAAAACATTTGAGTCTTCTCCTGATTTGATTAAATATGTGAGTGGCTTGGAACTAGGAAGTGATGTAACAGTTGGTTATATTAGCGCTGGTCAGGAGAAATCTGCGGACGGTAAGATTATCAAATTGTCTAATGGCAAAAACGGAATCGGCATCACTCTCGTAGATCATACAGAGGTTCAAAGTTCGATTCCGATTGATTTCCAAACGGGAGATATTGGTGGTCCAAGTGCTGGTCTGATGTTTACACTTGCCATCTATACTCAACTCGCAGAGCCTGACTTACGTGATGGTCGGATTATTGCTGGTACGGGGACTATCGAGCAGGATGGAAAAGTAGGTGACATTGGTGGTGCTGATAAGAAGGTTATTTCGGCAGCTAAGTCAGGTGCAAGTATCTTTTTCGTACCAAACAATCCAGTTGATGTGGAAGTTTTGAAGGAAGATCCAAAGGCTAAAACCAACTATGAAGAAGCTAAGGAAGCTGCGGAGAAAGCAGGATTGGATATTGAGGTAGTTCCTGTGAAAACGGTTCAAGAGGCTATTGATTATTTGAAGAAAACAAAGGGCGAGTAAATCGTCCTTTTTTGTTAGAGAATAATATTATAATTGTCAGAAATTTCTCCTAAATGGTAAAGTAGAAGAATTTCCAGATAAATCGTGTTATAATGATAAGGTTAAGTGTTAGAATTTAGATTCTGACCAGATAGATTATTAATCAAATGATTTTTACGTATGAAGATTTTATAAGATAGGAGGACAAATGAAAAAAGAAATTTCACCTGAAATGTATAACTATAATAAATACCCTGGTCCGAGTTTTGCTCGTGTCGGAGATAAGGTTGTATCTGAAAATATTGAATTGGACCTTTTGGAAGATTACAAGAATGCTTTTGACCAGACGATTTTTGGTCAACGTTTTTCACAACTCATGCTCAAGTTTGATTATATCGTGGGAGATTGGGGCAATGAGCAGCTGAGATTAAGGGGATTCTATACAGACGATAAAAATGTTAAATCAGACTTAAAAATCAGCCGCTTGGACGACTATTTGACGGAGTATTGTAATTTTGGTTGTGCTTATTTCGTCTTAGCCAATCCGAATCCACAAGACTTGCCTGCTGAGGAGGAGGATAGACCTCGTCGCAAGCGGAGTCGTTCTCGCAATCGCAACAGAAATCAGCAGCGGACGGAGCCTATTGCGCCAAAAGAAAACAAAAATAATCGCAATGACCGTCAGAAAAAAGGGAAGCAGCAGAACAAACAGTCGGAACAACGTCATTTTACTATGAAAAATGCTGGTGTTAAGGCGAGTCAAACGGAGCGTTCTCAAAAACGTGAGCGTAAGCAGAGCAAGCGTGAGATGAATGAAGTGAAGCGTAACTTTGTTATCCGCCAGAAATAGGGAGAAATATGAAACCATCAATTTATGCATTTAGTCAAGCCAATCTGGTTGATTGGATTTTAGAAAACGGAGAGAAGAAGTTCCGTGCCACTCAAATTTGGGAATGGCTTTACCGTTCTCGTGTTCAATCCTTTGCGGAAATGACCAACTTGCCAAAATCTTTGATTGAAAAGTTGGAAGAGAATTTTGTAGTTAACCCGCTCAAACAACGGATTGTACAGGAGTCTAAGGACGGCACTATCAAATACCTCTTTGAACTGCCAGATGGCATGTTGATTGAGACAGTTCTTATGCACCAGCACTATGGTCTTTCTGTCTGTGTAACGACACAAGTTGGCTGTAATATCGGCTGTACATTCTGTGCATCTGGATTGATTCCTAAGCAACGTGACTTGACTAGCGGTGAGATTGTGGCTCAGATTATGTTGGTACAAAAGTACTTGGATGAGCGCAATCAGAATGAGCGTGTTAGCCATATCGTTGTGATGGGGATTGGTGAGCCGCTTGATAACTACGATAATGTTATGACCTTCTTGCGAGTGGTTAATGACGACAAGGGCTTGGCAATTGGTGCCCGTCACATCACTGTTTCGACGTCAGGTTTAGCACCGAAAATTCGTGAGTTTGCACGTGAAGGTGTCCAAGTTAACTTGGCAGTATCTCTACATGCGCCAAATAATGACCTTCGTTCGAGCATTATGCGGATTAACCGCAAATTCCCTATAGAAGTTCTTTTTGAAGCAATCGAAGACTATATCAAAGTGACCAACCGCCGTGTGACTTTTGAGTATATTATGCTCAATGAGGTCAACGATGGAGTGGAACAGGCACAGGAATTGGCTGACTTGACCAAGAACATCCGTAAATTGTCTTATATCAACCTGATTCCTTATAACCCAGTTAGCGAACATGATCAGTACAGTCGTTCAACCAAGGAACGTACTCTTGCTTTCTTTGATGTTTTGAAGAAAAATGGTGTTAACTGTGTCGTTCGTCAGGAACATGGTACAGATATTGATGCTGCCTGTGGTCAATTGCGCTCCAATACGCTCAAGAAAGACCGTGAAAAAGCACGTGCTCGTATTGCAGCCGCAAAAGCAAAGGCAGGTATTCGAGCATGAGAAAATTCTTCCAAGCAGATGGAAACTTGACCAAGCTAGGAAGACAGATTTGTAAGATCTTAGCTGGAGCCTATGCTCTGGCTATTGTTTTACTTTGTTTTCTACCTCAGACTTGGTACCCACAGTATAAGGATTTCTCGACCCCAGGAATTATTCAAATCGGCTGTCTCTATCTTTTACCAACGCCTTTCAACAGCATCGTCAACGGGGACAAGGTAGATAGTTTGGCGGACCTAGGATGGATTTTCTTGCAAAACATCACTAATATTTTTCTACTTTTCCCTCTGATTTTTCTTCTTTTGTTTCTTAGGGAAGAATGGCGGAGCCTTCGAGCGGTGATTCGTTATAGTTTTTGTATCAGTCTTTTTATTGAATGCACACAATTACTACTGGATTTGCTGATTGATGCCCAACGCGTCTTTGAAATCGATGATTTATGGACCAATACAATGGGGGGAATACTAGCCTATTTTACCTATTCATTGATAAAGAGAGGGATAATCCTTTCCAAATAGGAGTCTTAGAACCTATCGTTACAGGTTCAGAATGTCCATCTAAAGCTATTGTTTAAGCTACACATCGTTATTTTTTTGAAATACAGTCAGTATTCCCTTAAAAATAACCTTGACTAGTTAAAACTATCTTTGATATAAGCGCTTCGCTCGTGAGTACAGTTTTTTAGAAAGTCACTTAAGCAGAGTGGCTTTTTGTTAGTTTTTAATGGATTCAGACAATGGAAACTGAATTTTCAAATTGTTTAGAAAATTTCTAAAAATTACTTGACCATTCCGATTTTGTAACGTATAATTACAAGTAATCAGAAAAAGTAATAAACACTTTGTCTTTAGAGAGTCTATGGTTGGTGTGAATAGATGATAGAGGTTTATGAAATGGGCTGATGCCAAACAAGCATTCGTATCCATTTTATGGATTGTCTGGTTTAGTAAAGCGAGTTTGGTTCGATGAATTCGAAACAATGAGAATTCGGTCCGCACCCCTTATCGTGCGCCTCCTTGTTAGAGGAGAAAAAGTTATGGACTTTTCTAGTCGAGTCCATAAGTGAGGTGGCACCGTGTCCATTGACGCCCTCGCAGGATGTGTTTTCCTGCGTGGGCTTTTTCCTTTAGTCATTCAGTTTATCTTTTATTACGTCGTTAACTTGCTTTGCCGTACTTTAGTACTGCCTGCAGCTCGTTGCCTAGTACTAAAAGCAAACTGAAAGACTATTATCTAAACGAGGTAATCAAGATGAAACGATGGCGTAGCAATTAAGGATAAGTAAAGAAGGATTAAACTCTTGACCTTATTGGTCTCTTGTAGCGAATGTTGAAAGAGGGAATTATATGACAGAAAAAGGTTATTTTGGACAGTTTGGTGGTAGTTTTGTACCAGAGCAAATTCAGGTTTTGTTGGATCAGTTGGAGGAAACGTTTGAACAGTACCGCAATGATCCAGAATTTTTGGCGGAATACCAAGCTTATCTGAAAGATTATGCTGGTCGTGAAACGCCATTGTATTTTGCGGAATCATTGACCAAGGAGCTTGGTGGAGCGAAAATCTATCTCAAACGGGAAGATTTGAATCACTTAGGTTCTCATAAGTTAAACAATGTGCTGGGGCAAATTCTATTGGCAAAAAGAATGGGGAAAACTCGAGTGATTGCAGAAACTGGTGCTGGTCAACATGGGGTTGCGACGGCTGCTGTAGCTGCCCGCTTTGGTTTGGGCTGTGATGTCTATATGGGAGCTGAAGATGTCAAACGCCAACGCCTCAATGTTTTTCGAATGGAGATGATGGGGGCGCGTGTTCATGCTGTAACGGATGGAACGCAAACCTTGAAAGAGGCAGTTGATGCGGCATTCGGTGCTTGGATGGCAGATTTGGATGCCTTCTATGTTTTGGGATCAGCAGTTGGACCACACCCTTATCCAACGATTGTCCATGAGTTTCAAAAGATTATTAGTCTAGAATCTCGCCGTCAGATTTTAGAAAAAGAAGGTCGCTTGCCAGACTATGTCATTGCCTGTGTAGGTGGCGGTTCCAATGCCATCGGTGCATTTTCTCAATATTTACCAGATGAATCAGTCAAGCTTATCGGTGTAGAAGCTGCTGGTAAAGGTGTTGATACAGAACTACATGCGGCGACTATGACTAAGGGAACAGTTGGTGTGGTTGATGGTATGAAGACGATCTCCCTCTTTGATGAAAATGGTGGAGTTGCACCTGTTTATTCCATTTCAGCAGGCTTGGACTATCCAGGCGTTGGACCAGAACATGCCCACTATAAGGAAACTGGTCGTGTTAATTATGTCGCAGCAACAGATGATGAGGCTGTTAATGCCCTTCTGACCTTAAGTCGTACAGAAGGAATTCTTCCAGCCATTGAATCGTCTCATGCGATTGCAGAAGCTATTCGATTAGCACCACAACTAGATAAAGATAAAATCATTATTATCAATGTTTCCGGTCGAGGAGACAAGGATGTCGCAGCGATTGCGGATTATTTGGAGAGTAGATAAAAGAAATCCCCTGACGGTTGTGCCTATCGTCAGGGGATAATTTTTGTCCCCAGAAAACCACTAGCTATGCTAGTGGTTCAGTAGAGCTTCTAGCGAGGTATTAAAAAAACCTCCCAAAGTGATAAGATAGAAGTGGTTTCCCCGCCACTACATCGAATCAAATAGGAGGTACCTCATGAGAGAGGATAATGAAAGTTTATCACATACTCGCTGGAATTGTAAATATCATCTAGTTTTTGCGCCTAAATATCGTCGTCAAATCATTTACGGCAAGTATAAGGCTAGTATCGGAAAGATCATCCGAGATTTGTGTGAGCGAAAAGGAGTCACTATCCATGAAGCTAATGCCTGCCCTGATCATATCCACATGTTAGTTAGTATTCCGCCCAAAATGAGTGTTTCCAGTTTTATGGGCTATTTAAAAGGTAAGAGTAGTTTAATGATTTTCGACAAACATGCCAATCTGAAATATAGGTATGGGAATAGAAAGTTTTGGTGCAGAGGCTACTATGTGGATACGGTAGGACGCAATCAAAAAGTGATAGCAGAATACATACAGAACCAATTACAAGAAGACAGGTTAGCGGACCAGCTCACTTTGTTTGAAACGGTTGACCCATTTACAGGGGAAACCAACAGGAAAAAAAACTGATGGTGCTTTAGCACCTGCTCGGGAAAGTGGTGCGCGAGGAAGCTATTTCAGTGGGCCTTTGGCCCTGGCCGGAACAAGCGGCTTATAGCCGTAGAACAAACCACCAGTTCGACTGGTGGTTTTGATTATACTCAATGAAAATCAAAATCAGACTTGCTCCAAAGGTTCGGGGAACCTTTGGAGGTTGGAGATAGAGCGAACCTAGTTCGTATCGATATGATGTAGATAGAACACTGTTCCTTTTATATTTCAAGGGAACATGCTGAAAACCTCCACAGGAGCTTTTCAGTCATCAAATCAAGTCAACAACGTCTGATTTTGATTTTCGAAGAGTATTATTTCCAAAAGTCATCAAAAATCGTGATTGGTAGGTGGCGTTTGTGGGCTGTTTTATTCCACCAGCCTTCGATAATGGTTTGGGCTTGAGGGTCGATGGTTTTGCCTTCGAGATAGTCATCGATTTGGTTATAGGTAACACCGAGAGCGACTTCGTCAGCAAGGCCAGGTTTGTCTTCTTCCAAGTCTGCAGTAGGAACTTTGAGGTAGAGTTTTTCATTTGCCCCCAGTTCAGCTAGAAGCTGTTTTCCTTGGCGTTTATTGAGGCGGAAGAGGGGGAGAATGTCTGCACCGCCGTCGCCGTGCTTGGTAAAGAAGCCAGTGATATTTTCAGCGGCATGGTCGGTTCCAATGACAGCTCCTTTGCGTTCTCCAGCAATAGCGTATTGGGCAATCATGCGCATGCGGGCTTTAGCATTTCCCTTATTAAAATCAGACATAGTAAGCCCATTTGCATTGACTGCAGCCACCATGGCATCTGTTGATTCCTTGATGTTGATGGTTAAGCTGACATCTGGTTGAATAAAGGCTAGGGCTGCTTGGGCGTCAGACTCGTCAGCTTGCACACCGTAAGGGAGGCGGATAGCGATAAATTGATAAGAATCGTCACCTGTTTCCGCCCGCATTTCTTCCATAGTCAGCTGAGCCAAACGACCAGCCAAGGTCGAATCTTGTCCACCAGAAATCCCCAAGACATAGGTTTTCAAAAATGGGTGTTTTTTTAGGTAGTCTTTGAGAAAGTCGATGGAGCGACGGATTTCTTCTTTGGGGTCAATGCTTGGCTTGACACCTAATTCTTTGATGATTGTTTCCTGTAGGGTCATAACATACCTTTCTTAGATGGATTTGGTCTGAGTTTGTTTGCGAATACGATTGATGAGGTTCATCTTATTATCCCAAACATCTTGTGCCAAGTCGACTGGATAGAGCTGTGGGTTGAGCACACGTTTGTATTCGTCCCAGAGCTTATCAAATTCTTGATTGGCATAGGTTTGAATTTCCGCTAGGCTTGGAAGTTCATAGACCTGTTTTCCTTTTTCGAAAATAGGAACTAGGAGTGGACGTGCATCAAAGTTCTCGATGGTTTTATTGATGTAGGTGTAAGTTGGATGGAACATATAGATACTATCCATCTGTGTGACGTCAGTGTCCGCAAAGGTGATGTAGTCCCCTTCTGATTTTCCTTTTTCTTTGGAGGTGATGCGCCAAACCTGTTTCTTACCAGGAGTGGAGACTTTTTCCGCATTAGAAGACAGCTTGATGGTGTCACGCATATTTCCATCTTCATCTTCGATGGATACAATCTTGTAGACAGCGCCCAAGGCAGGTTGGTCGTAGGCGGTGATGAGTTTGGTACCAACTCCCCAGACATCAATTTTTGCCTTTTGCATTTTGAGGTTGAGGATGGTATTTTCATCCAGGTCATTAGATGCGTAAATCTTCGCATCTGTAAAACCTGCATCATCTAATTGCTGACGAACTTTCTTGGAAATATAGGCCATATCGCCTGAATCAATCCGAACCCCTTTGAAGTTAATCTTATCTCCCATTTCTTTGGCAACCTTGATGGCTGCTGGAACACCAATACGAAGCGTATCATAGGTATCAACGAGGAAGACACAGTCATGATGGGTTTCAGCGTAGGCTTTGAAAGCCTTGTAATCATCTCCGTATGTTTGAACCAAGGCGTGGGCATGGGTACCAGCGACAGGGATACCGAAGATTTTGCCAGCTCGAACATTGGAAGTCACAGATGCTCCACCAATAAAGGCTGCCCGTGTACCCCAGATAGCAGCATCCATTTCTTGGGCACGGCGAGTACCAAATTCCATCAAGGGCTCATCTTCAATGACGGCCTTGATACGGCGAGCTTTTGTAGCAATCAGGGTTTGGTAGTTGACGATGTTTAAGAGGGCAGTTTCGATTAGTTGGCATTGTGCCAATGGTCCTTCGATTTGAAGAATGGGTTCGTTAGCGTAGACCAGGTCGCCCTCCTTAGCCGAACGGACAGTGAGAGTCATTTCCAATTGGGACAAGTAATCAAGGAAAGTCTGCGGATAACCCAGTTCTGTCAGATAGTCAATGTCTGTCTGGCTAAAGCTGAGATTGTTGAGGTAGTTTACAACGCGTTCCAAACCGGCAAATACAGCGTAGCCATTTTTAAAAGGTTGTGAACGGAAATAGACTTCGAATACAGCATGTTTATTGTGGATGTTTTGGTCAAAATAGACCTGCATCATGTTGATTTGATAAAGGTCGGTATGCAGGGTTAGACTGTCATCCTTAAATAGTGTCATAACGTTTCTCCTTTTGCCTTCCGATCAAGAAGGCACTCCAATTATTTTGATGGAGTTGAACTCTAATATGCCTTCTATTATAACAAAAAAATCGAGAAAAACTCGATTTAGATGCACAGAATGATAGGAATGCTTGAAAGAAAAAGGAGTGGTACGTAGGGAATAGACTTGGGTTTGAAAATAGTGAAGACAAGAAGCCCTAGGAGGGAACTAATCTGGATAATCCAGAGGAGTTCTGTAAATCCACATATTAAGGCCAAACTTGCCAGATAGAGAAAGTCACCAGAACCAATATTGACTTGCCATTTTTCAGTTAGATAGGCCAAGAGTAAAAAGCCACAGAAGAGCCAGTTGAGCTGGGAGAGTACCAGAGCTGTAAAAGTAAAAACGAGCCAGACAGCAAAAGGATATTCCTGATGTTTGATGTCGTAAATGGTTAAAACTAGCCCTGCTAAGCTGAGAATGGTTTCGGTTAGGTTTAGGACTTGAAAATGGCAGAGCAGGACGACTAGACCAGCTAAGACTTCTAGTCCCAGATACCAATAAGGGATCTTGGCCTTGCAGTAACGGCATTTAGATTTTGTTGAAAGCTGGGATAGGATGGGTATTAGGTCCCAAGCCTTGAGCCGTCGCTTGCAGGCATTGCAGTGACTAGAGGGGGAGATAATGGACTGTTCAGGGAAACGGTCGATGACCAATCCCAAGAAGGAGCCGATTGAAGCTCCAAGGAAAAATAGGATAATTGTCTTCATACCTATTTATTCGCAAATGGGTGGAGGAAAATGAGATATTTTTTTAAATTTTTTTACAAAATTTCGATGGTACTCTGGATAATGCCAAAGGAATTGAGAGAATTCCGTATTTTTGCTTTGGTCTTGTCTGCTACAGCAGGATTTGTCAGTTTGACCGTCACAGTCGCACAATGTTCATATCCATCCATGGTCCAGACATTCAGCTTAGAAATTTCTTCTACATTTTCCAATGTTAAGAGAGCCTTATTTATTTCTTCCAAGTTCACACCCTCTGGACTGGTTTCAAGTAAAATCTTAACATTGTTCCAAGCTTTTGGCAGGGCTTTGGAGAGGATGAACATAGCAATGCAGAGTGAGAGAAGTGGGTCTAGAAAGTACCAATCAGTAAATTGAAGAATGATGGAAACAAGGATGACCGCCAGCCATCCCAAAATATCCTCTAAAAAGTGCAAGCTGAGAATGGATTCAGTATGGCTATAGCCATTTTTTACAATACGAGAAGCAAGGAAATTGATGATGACAGCGATAATCCCAAGTACCAGCATCCCATCTTGATTGACAGGCTGGGGATGGAAGAGATTGGGGATGTTTTCCACAAGGATCAAGCTGGAGCCGATAATCAGAATGCTAGAAGTCAAGAGAGCGGCCAAAATATTCCATCTCTTGTAGCCAAAGGGATAGACCTTGTCAGCAGGCTTGTTGGCATAGGTTTGCATGATGGCAGAGCTTCCGATGGCGAGGGCGTCACCCAAATCATGAACAGCATCTGCTAAGATAGCGCTGGAACCAAAGAGCCAGCCAAAGATAAACTCGATGATAGAAAAGCTGAGATTGAGGAGAAAAGCGATAAATGTATTTTTAGAAGATGACATGAGATTCCCTTTCTGTGTTATACTGTTTATAGGTTTATTATGCACTGTAATGAGCCGAAAAACTAGAAACAAGAGAAACGGTTTGTCTTTTTCTGAACAAATTGTTTGAAATGTACGAAAAATGGATAGACGAATTGCAAAAACAAAAAGGGCTATTTTTCAGGCTTTTTTGACCTTATTAAATGATAAGGGCTATGACGAGATGCGCGTGCAGGATGTCATTGACCTGGCAGATGTGGGGCGTTCCACTTTCTATGCCCACTATGCAAGTAAAGAGGCTCTTTTGGAAGAACTTTGTCATGACCTCTTTCACCACTTATTTACAGGTCGTGAAGATGCGGATGTGAAGACCTTGCTGGTTCATATTTTCAAACACTTTCGGACCAATCAAGATCGTGTTGCCAGCCTTTTGTTGTCCCGCAATGCCTATTTTCTAAGAGAACTGGAAGCGGAGTTGAAACACGATATTTTTCCAAAAGTGGCTGAAGATTACATGCAGGATAAGAGAAATCTTCCAGAGGATTTGCTGGTGCATTTTGTCGTGACGACTTTTGTGGAGACGGTCAGCTGGTGGTTGCAGCAACGCAAAAAGGTGGACGAAGCCACCTTGACCGATTATTATATAAGATTATTAGCATAAGGAGAGAAAATGCTTAGACCTTTACACATGGCTCATGCCTTTTTAGATGAGATATTAACAGATCAGGACCTAGCGGTCGATGCGACTATGGGAAATGGGCATGACACGCTATTTTTAGCCCAGCGAGCAGGAAAAGTGGTGGCCTTTGATATTCAGGAACAAGCCCTGACCACAACGGCTGAAAAACTAGAAAAAGCTGGCTTGACCAATGCCCAATTGGTTTTGACAGGACACGAAAACCTAGACCAGTATGTGGAGGAGTGCAAGGCAGCCATTTTCAATCTGGGCTATCTTCCTTCGGCGGATAAGTCAGTCATCACCCTGCCTGCAACCACCCTTCAAGCCATAGAAAAAGTTCTTGACCGACTGGTGGTGGGTGGTCGCCTAGCCATCATGGTTTACTATGGTCACGAGGGCGGAGCTCTTGAGAAGGATGCAGTCTTAGACTTTATCAGCCAGCTAGACCAGACTGTCTTTACAGCCATGCTCTACAAACCACTCAATCAAGTCAATACCCCACCATTTTTGGTGATGGTGGAGAGATTGAAAAAGTAGGAAAAAAATTATATAATTGTTGAAATATTACTTGACATAGGAGAACGAAATGGTACAATCCATTAGCAAGCAAGCAAGCAAGCAAGCAAGCAAGCAAGCAAGCAAGCAAGCAAGCAAGCAAGCAAGCAAGCAAGCAAGCAAGTAGCTAACAACTACTTTTTTTCAGAATACTCTAAAACACCTGCAATCATAGAGATTGGGGGTGTTTTCTAATGCCTAAAGACTTTAATGAGCTCCCTCGTCAAAACGAGAAAAATGAAGCTTTGGATTATGTGAGGGCTCTTATTGACCAAGCAAGAATTGACGGTCGAAATGAAGATGTAGTTCAGCTCGATAAAATTATAAAACTTCTTAATCGTAAGAAATATGGATTAGTTTGGGAAGAACACGCTGAATTGGTCGAGGAAGAAATGAAAACAAGGATTCCTGTTTTCATTGAAGACGAGACCCGAAAAATAAGAGCAAATCCAGAGGATAAGGATTACAATTTTCTCTTAGAGGGGGATAATTTACACAGTTTGCATCTATTAGAGAAAACTCATGCGGGTAGAATAGATGTAATTTATATCGACCCGCCGTATAATACTGGTAATAAGGATTTTAAGTATAATGATAAGTTTGTAGATAAAACAGATGGTTATGCCCATTCAAAATGGTTAAGCTTTATGAGTAAACGGTTGGAAATCGCTAGAAGGCTATTATCAGATTCGGGAGTTATATTTATTTCAATTGATGATAATGAACAAGCACAACTGAAGTTGCTTTGCGATGAGGTTTTTGGGGAAAAAAACTTTTTATCTCAATTTATTGTTGAGAATAATCCAAAAGGACGAAAAAATTCAAATTTTACTTCAGTCACAAGCGAATACTGCTTGGCTTACTCTAAAAATAGAGAAGTAGCATATTTTGTTGAAAATATTCCAAAATCCTCATCTGATATGAGGTTAGATGAAGAAGGGAATTATGTACATAATAGTGGGAGGAGAGTCGTTGTTGGAAAAAATAATTTTAATAAGTTAGTATCTAATTTTTTGTCTGAAAAGCATTATTCACTTTATTTTAGAAAACAAGACAGAGCTTATAGGTTTATTAAAGAGATTAATATTGACGAATTAAATTATGATTTATCTGAGCAAGGTTTTATAAGATATATTAGTCACAGAGATGGAGAGTTCGTAGAGAATACATATACTCAGAATAAACTGGAAGAATTAATCCATGATAATGTCTTAGATTTTACTGATGATAAAATTTATGAAAAAAATCTTAGGAGTACCATCCGTATAAAGAATTTACTGATTAATCGAAAATATGAAGCGATTATTGATAATAAAAAGCAGATATTTGAAATTGATTTAAAGACGACATCAGCAAAACAACAATTAGCTCAATTATTTGGAGGTGAGTCACCATTTGATTATCCAAAGAATTTAGGATTGATACGATTGCTCCTTACTTTAAACAAAAGAAAAAATATAGTTGTATTAGACTTCTTCGCTGGTTCGGGTACTACGGGTCATGCGGTTGCACAATTGAATAAGGAAGATGGTGGGAATCGCAAATATATTCTTTGTACCAATAATGAGAATTATATTTGTGAGGAGGTGACTTACAAACGATTGACAAATATCCAAGATGACTTGCCTCATAATCTAAAATATTTCAAAACGAAATTCCTTTCCAAAGATGACGAGGATCTAGAAAACACTCTCCTGCATCATGTTCAGACTCTTATAGAGTTGGAACACGGTATTGATTTGAAAGAGAGTGATAAAGCAACAGCATTTTCACTTTCAGAATTGAGGAAACTTGATTTGAGTGGTATAAAAACGATCTACGTTCGTCAGCAATCCCATGCCATGATGGAAAAGTCAGATTTAGTCCGTTTCGAAGGTATCGAATTGATTGATGTACCAGAATATTATTTTGCTAAAGAAATGAGAGAGGCAGGTATATGATAGATTTATTTCCTTTTCAAGAGCAGGCAGTCCAGACTCTGCAAGATAAATTTTTCTATTCCCAAAAACAAACTACAGTTTTCTATGCACCGACTGGATCAGGAAAAACGGTGATGCTCATTAAACTTATGGACCAAATCATAGAGCACAATCCACATCCTTATGATTATGTTTTTGTATGGTTGACCCCTGGTAATGGAGAGTTGGAAGAGCAATCTTGGGCCAAGGCAAAAGACTATGCTACTTTTGTGAAAGCACAAACATTAGACGATGCGCTGATTTCAGGTTTTGAAAAAAATACAGCAACGTTTTTAAATTGGGAGAGGGTCAAAAATAAGCAGGCTCTTGCCATGAAGGATGGAGATACAAAAAATCTTACAACTCTTATCAGGGATGCAAGTTTACAAAATTTGCATTTCGTTCTGATTATTGATGAGGAACACAGAAATCAAACAGAGAAGGCACAACCGATAATTGACATGTTTGGTGCGGATAAAATTATTCGAGCATCAGCTACGCCGAAATCCTCTTCTAGTGAATACGAAAATGTACAAGTCAATGATGAGGACGTGATTGCACAAGGGCTAATTGTCCGAAATGTTGAACTCAATCCTGACGGTGTCGATGGGGATGTAGTTGACAATATGGTTCAGTACTTTTTAGACTCGGCTGATGATAAGCGTAGGAATATCAAACAAGCTTATAAAGAGCTAGGATTAGATATCAATCCCTTGGTTTTAATTCAATTTCCTGATGAAAAGAAAGCAAATAAGGAGGAGCGTAATAATCTCATTTCTCAAGTACGAGAATACTTAGCCGAAATTGGTCAAGACGACAGTCAGGTAGCTACCTGGCTGGCAAATGAAAAGATCAATGTTTCCTCAATTGAAAAAGCGAATAGTCCAGTTAATTACTTATTGATGAAGCAGGCAGTCTCAACTGGTTGGGATGCGCCAAGGGCAAAGATTTTAGTTAAACTGAGATTAAATACCGAACCTAATTTTACATTGCAGACAATTGGACGTATTCGTCGCATGCCTCAGCAGAAGCATTACGATAATCCTATTTTAGATAATGCTTTTATCTACTCCAACGATCAATCTTACATTGCTGATGTTTTGAGACAAGGAGAGGGGAGTTTTATTGCGACTTATGAATTACAAGAGGGTACTCCAGATTTTCAATTGATGTCAGTTAAGCCTAACGCTAGGACAGGATTGACGAATGCTGAGATTGTTGCAGCCCTTAGAAGTCAATTTAAGAAAGATTACGGTTTGGTGGAGCAAAACGGTCATCAGAATCAGGAAAAACTAGAGAGTTTTGGTTATCAATTTGGAACAAATATTAGGCAAAAACTCATTCAATCGGATAAGTTAGAAAGAGATATTCTATCTGACAAACTTCGAAGTTATCAAGTAGGCGTTACAGTTAATCTCAAAGATAATAGACTTGATTTACTTAATGCACAGCAAAAACTTCAGTCTCATTTATATCGAGATACAGCTAGTGATGTCAACGTGATTCTAGTTGAGCTTTTTTCTAACCGAAGTGAGCATCCTCAGAAAAGATTTTTAAGCCTCAAACCTTCAGAATTTATGGCATTTGTCATTAACAATTATCATTTAATCAGGAATACAGTAAAGAATGCAGATGCACAGGGGTTGTTTGATAAACAATTATCCTTGGAGTATGGTATCAGTCATGACGAAGTCGATTTGGTTCCGTTCATTCTACCCAAATATGAAATGTACCAAGTTATAAAAGGGCAATCAGGGAGAGTTTTCACGAAAAATGTCTATAAAGGTTATGGCGAAAACAACTGGACTAATAGTAAAGCTCCTGAAATTGCATTTGAGAAATGGCTCGAAGAATCGTCGGAAGTTTCTTGGTGGTATCGCAGTAAGGATAGAGGAGAAAAGTATTTTTCAGTTGCATACGGTCACAAAGCAGAAGGATTTTTTCCAGATTATATTTTCAAAGGGAGAGATGGGATTACATATATTGTAGAAACAAAAGGTGGCAATAAACAAAATATTGATAAATATTCAGAAGCAAAATTTAAAGCCTTGAGAGAATGGTCTGAAAACTCTAAAACGAATCCCCATGGAGCTAAATTTGCTTTTGTTCGCCCTATTAAGAATAGCATTGGAGAAGTAATAGGCATGCTGTTCAACAATACAAGTTGGAAAGAAGATATGTCGGATCGCGCTCATTGGAAACCCATTAGCGAACTCTTTAAAGGTGATTTGTTTTAGCGAATCTACTATGTCTGCACGACTCATTGAAATTATTTGTGACTTATGACACCTGACAAAAATACCTCTTACCAATTTATCTGGTTAGAGGTATTTTATTCAACTTCATCTATAATATCGGCTTAATGAACAATCTTCCCTCACCCAAGTCAATCAATTTCACCTGATTGCCATAAAAATCGCTGAGGAGTTCAGGTGTCAGGATGTCTTCTTTGGGTCCCTGTGCCAAGACCATACCATCTTTGAGCAGGAGGACATGGGTGAAATTATCAGTGATTTCTTCGGCGTGATGGGTGACGTAGATAATGGCGGGAGCCGTTGGGAGTTGACAGATGTAGTCAATGTGGTGGAGCAGGCGTTCACGGGCTAGCAGGTCCAAGCCGACAGTTGCTTCGTCTAAAATCAAAATAGCCGGCTCTTCCATCAAACTGCGGGCAATCAGCAGGAGTTGGCGTTCACCCTGTGACAAACTAGCATAGGTCCGACCGATCAAGTGGTCGGCTTTGATGGTTTTGAGCATGTCTATGGCTTCATCCAATTCAGTTTGACCGTATTCACGGTAGAGGATGGAGGATTTGTACTTTCCAGTCAGGACAATCTGCTCAGCTGTCAAATCAATAGGAAATCGTTCGGCTAGAAAGGAACCGACGACCCCAATCTTAGTGCGTAGGCTAGGAATATCCCCCCTGCCAAACTCCACTCCAAGAACAGTCAGGTCACCAGATGTCTTCCAAAACTCAGCCATTAAAATACGAAGGAGGGTTGACTTTCCAGCCCCATTTAGCCCTAAAATAGCCCAACGCTCTCCCTTCCTAAATTCCCAGTTGATGTCTTCTAAAATAGTTTTACCTTGTCGTTTATAGTGGACATTCTTCATCGAAATAATCATAGTTGTTCTCCTATTCCTTTTGATTATTGTAACATAAACAGACATGAGGGACTATTTATAACAAGAAATATGTTAATTTTTAGAATTTGTGGTATAATGGAAATGTTATAAATTTTATTATAGGAGAACATCATGGAAGACCCTGGTAGTCAGACCATCTATTTACAACTGTTAATTTTATTCTTATTGACCCTGTTCAATGCCTTCTTTTCAGCCTCTGAAATGGCGCTTGTTTCTCTAAATCGTTCAAGAGTAGAACAAAAGGCGGCAGACGGTGAGAAGAAATATATTCGCTTGCTTCAAGTTTTAGAGAATCCTAACAATTTTCTATCAACCATTCAGGTTGGAATTACCTTCATCTCTATCCTTTCAGGTGCCAGCTTGGCTAATGATTTGGGAGCTGTATTTGCCAAATGGATGGGGAATTCAACAACAGCGCAAACTGCAGGATACTGGCTTGCACTGGCTATGTTGACTTTCGTTTCAATCGTTCTTGGTGAATTGTACCCTAAGCGGATTGCCATGAATATGAAGGAAAATCTGGCAGTAGTCACTGCACCTGTGATTATTTTCCTTGGAAAAATTGTGAGTCCGTTCGTGTGGTTATTATCAGCTGCAACGAATCTTATCAGCCGTATTACTCCTATGAATTTTGATGATGCGGATGAGCAGATGACACGGGATGAAATTGAATATATTTTGACAAAGAGTGAGAAAACCTTAGATGCCGAAGAAATCGAAATGCTTCAGGGTGTGTTCTCTTTAGATGAGCTGATGGCACGTGAAGTAATGGTTCCCCGTACGGATGCTTTCATGGTGGATATTGAGGATGATACAGCAACCATCATGGCAGCCATCCTCAAGCAGAATTTTTCACGTATCCCTGTTTATGATGGCGATAAGGACAATATCATTGGTTTGATTCATACCAAGAAAATCTTGTCAGAAGCTTTCAGTAATGGCTTTGACAATCTCAACATCCGCCGCATTATGCAGGAGCCTCTCTTCGTTCCAGAAACGATTTTCGTGGATGATTTGTTGACATCATTGAGAAATACCCAAAATCAAATGGCCATCTTGTTAGATGAGTATGGTGGAGTTGCAGGTCTCGTTACCTTGGAAGATTTGCTGGAAGAAATTGTCGGGGAAATCGATGATGAGACCGATAAGACAGAAATTTTTGTCCGAGAAATTGCTGACAACACTTATATCGTCCAAGGAAATATGACCTTAAATGACTTCAATGAGCATTTTGAGATGGAGTTGGAAAGTGATAACGTTGATACGATTGCTGGTTATTATCTGACAGGGGTCGGTACCATTCCGAGCCAAGACGAGAAGGTTTCCTTTGAAGTAGATAGTAAAGATCACCATCTAGTTCTTATTAACGATAAGGTAAAAAATGGTCGCGTAACAAAATTAAAACTCTTGATTACACCACTGGAGAAAGAAGAAACCGATAAGGACTAGGGCAACCTAGTCTTTTAGCTTTCTTTTTACGGAAGATGATAGTTATGAAAGAAAGAAAGTAAATGATAGAAGCGTTTTCATTTTTGTGATATACTAGTCTTATAAAATGATGAGGATGAGATGATGACAGAAATTGATTATCGTAAAGTGACAGGTTTGGTTCATTCAACAGAGAGTTTTGGTTCGGTTGATGGTCCAGGGGTACGTTTTGTAGTCTTTATGCAGGGCTGTCACATGCGTTGCCAGTATTGCCATAACCCAGATACTTGGGATCTGGTCAATCCAGCAGCGACTGAGAGAACGGCAGAAGATGTCTTGAATGAAGCCCTGCGTTTTCGTATGTTTTGGGGAAAAGAAGGGGGTATTACCGTTTCAGGTGGTGAAGCAACCATCCAGATTGATTTTTTAATTGCTCTATTTACCCTTGCAAAAGAAAAAGGGATTCACACTACTTTGGATACCTGTGCGTTGACTTTCCGTAAGACAGAGCGCTACTTGGAAAAATATAGTCAGCTTATGGAAGTAACAGACTTGGTGCTCCTTGATATTAAGGAAATGAATCCTGAGCAACATCGCATTGTGACAGGTCATAGTAACAAGACTATTTTAGAATGTGCTCAATATCTATCAGACATTGGTAAGCCTGTTTGGATTCGTCATGTCCTGGTACCGAATTTGACTGACCGAGATGAGGACTTGATTGAACTTGGTAAGTTTGTTAAAACCTTAAAAAATGTCGAACGTTTTGAGGTGTTACCTTATCACAATCTTGGTGAATTTAAGTGGCGTGAGTTGGGCAGACCCTATCCACTAGAGGGGACTAAGCCCCCAACGAAGGCTCGAGTGGAAAATGCAAAGGCATTGATGGAGACAGAAACCTATCAGGAGTACTTGAATAGAATTAAGGGATAATAGTGAAGAGGTCGGAGATTGATGCGGAAAAGATTTAATGTGTTAGGGACAAGTATCACTTGTCTCTTGTTTATTGGGCTTATGTTAGGTTTGTTCTTTTTGGGAAATCGAACACAAAAGGAGCAAACCAAAGTTGCAACGACATCATCTAGCCAAGAAATATCTGCTAGGGACAAAGTGATTGCAAATTATCTAGATCAGATGACCTTAGAAGAAAAGGTCGGACAGATGATCTTTGCTCGGATGCCATCTGCAGGACAAACTGAGGCATTGGAAACCTATCATTTTGGGGGTTATATCTTATTTGCAAGTGATTTTGAAGGTAAGACACTGGAGCAAGTTAAAGAAGAGGTTGCTTCTTCTCAATCACTTTCAAAAGTGCCGCTATTAATGGCTTCAGATGAGGAAGGTGGGACGGTAACGCGGATTAGTCAACTTCTGGAAACACCTTTTGCATCACCTTTGGCATTGTACCAAGCTGGTGGCATTGAGGCGATTTTGTCGGAAGCCAAGCAGAAGACCAGTCTTTTAAAGGAAGAGGGAATTTACGCAGGCTTCTTCCCAGTTGCGGATTTATCCACCAATCCATCATCTTTTATCTACGATAGAACCATTGGTCAGGATGCAAAAACCACCGCAGACTATATTGGTCAATTGGTTACATTGTTGAAAGAGGAACAATTTGCTTCGACCCTGAAGCATTTCCCAGGTTATGGGGACAATGCTGATTCGCATACGGATTTGGTCTATGACAACCGCAGTTTAGAAGAATTACGGGCCAATGATTTTCTTCCCTTTAAAGCTGGTATTGAGGCGGGTGCAGACTCTATCATGGTTAGCCACAATATTGTATCTGCCATTGATGATGTTCCATCATCCATTTCACCTGAAATCAATAAAATCCTTCGGAATGAGCTTGGTTTTGAGGGTGTCATTATGACGGATGATTTTGATATGCAAGGCTTGGTCCAATTTGTAGATCAAGATACAGGTGCCTTGCAGACCATTCAAGCTGGGACAGATATGATATTGTCTTCAAGTTATGCTAGTCAAATTCCTTATATTATCGAACAAGTAAAGTCTGGTACAATTACAGAGGAGCGGATTGACCAATCCGTCAAACGGATTTTGGGAATGAAATACGATCTTGGCTTAATCAAATAAACAAAGAAAAGGAAGTGCTAGATACTTCCTTTTTTGTATTATTCTAAAACAAGCTTAGTTTTTATGCCATCCACATCGACAAAGGCTGCGCTATTGTCTAGTCTTTGAAGATTTAGGTTTGCGGCAATGGCACGATTCAAGGTTGCTTCAAATACTTCTGGATTGGAATAGATGACTGTATAGTAGGCAAGACCTGGCATGCCTTCTTGTCTGGTTTTCAGATTTTTTCCTCCCCATTCATTGACAGCTAGGTGGTGATGGTAATCGCCAGAAGCTAACCAGGATGCAGATGGGACGGAGAATTTATCCTCGATAGCTAGGACCTCTTGGTAAAATCGGCTAGAAGCTGCGCTTTCTCGGACAGATAGATGGATATGGCCCATGCGACTGCCAGCTGGCATCTGATAGGCAGCGTCAGCTTTTTTTCCTAAAGCATAGATAGCCTCTGCATCCATAGGCTCAGTAATGCCGACGATGCGGCCGTCTGGACGGACATCCCATGTGTCTTGAGGTAGGTCGCGGTAAATCTCGATGCCATTGCCTTCGGTGTCGGCTAGGTAAATGGCTTCACTGTAACCGTGGTCGCTGGCGCCTTGGAGGGGAATCTTATTGTCGATAAAGTGGTGGAAAATGGTCCCGAGGTCCTCACGGCTAGGTAGGACAATGGCCAAGTGGTAGAGGCCGTAGCTGTGGCTGACTTCGCCGTTCTGCTCTGTTTGAATCAGGCGGACAAGGGTGTTTTTTCCAACACCAAGGTCAATCTGCTTTGAGCTTTGGGAGAGAACTTGGAGCCCCAAGACTTGTTGGTAAAACAGGTTTTGGAGTTCTAAATCGCGGACGTTGAGGGCGACATGGCCCAGTTCAAATTGGGAATTGTACATAGGCATTAAGCTTCCAACAATGCTTGAGCTTGGGTCTGCAAACCGGCAATGGCTTCCTCTGACAAGACCAATTCTCCAGTTCCCCATGCTTCTGGGTTGACAGTTGTACCTGTAAATTCACCTACGACTTGCATACGAACAAATGGTAATAGAGCTTGGTAGCTAGCAAACATTTGGTCATGACCAGCGTTGGCAACAGATGATACGGTAACGACTTTGTCTTGAAGGGCAGATGGACCACGAGTATCTGACAAGTCAAGGGCACGGCTGAGCCAGTCAATCAAGTTTTTCACAGTACCTGGGATAGCAAAGTTGTAAACGGGTGAGAAAATCCAGATGGCATCTGCTGCCATAATGGCATCGCGTGCAGCTTGGACTGTTGGCAAGACAGGTGTCTCAAGGTCTTGGTTCATCAATGGGACATCTTTGTAATCAAGGTAGCTTACAGTAGCTTGACCTTCTAAAATGCTTTCTGCTTGTTTAGCCATTTGGTGGTTAAATGAACCTTCACGCAATGAACCGACGATAAATAAGATGTTCTTCATTTGTTTTTCTTCCTTCTTTGTAAAGATTTTTTTGAAAGTTGAGATAAGAGACATATATCCTCCTCTTAAGAAAATTCTTTCCTACTTTCGTAGTTTATGGTATGATTGTAGCAAATACAGTTCAAAATACAAGTACGATTTTTTTGAATAGTCACTATCTTTTTCTAAAGTAATGTGGCGATTCAAGGAAAAGAAGGAGGAGTTTGATGCCTGATTATCATACAAAAAATGTTTATGCCTGTCCTTACTTGGCAACGCAGACAGTCTTGTCAGGGAAATGGAATATTTTGCTATTGCATCATATTGAGGACGGACCGATTCGGTTTAATGAATTGCATCGGCGGTTAGAAGGGATTTCCCAAGCAACCTTGACCAAGCAGTTGCGGCAATTAGAAGAAGATGGCTTAATTACTCGAAAAGTCTATGCTCAAGTTCCACCAAAAGTGGAATATGAACTGAGTGAGATTGGCCAGGAATTTAAGTTGGTCTTGGAGCAAATCGAAACATTTGGGGAAAAATACATCAACTTTGTTAAATCAAAAAAATCTGAATGAGTCACTTGATTCATTCAGATTTTTGCGTTTTAGAGTTCATCATCCTTAACTGCATTTAACCAATCGGCCGCAGCTTTGGCGGTACTTTCGAGGGCACCTTCTTTGAATGGTGATTGGAGGTTTGCGGCTTCAACCACTTGCAAGAAGGACTTGGTGCCACCCAAATCACAGATGCGGATGTAGTCTTCCCAAGCATTTTCATCGTGATCTACTTGCGTACGTTTCCAGAATTGAAGGGCACAAACTTGGGCCAAGGTATAGTCGATGTAGTAGAATGGGCTAGCAAAGATATGACCTTGACGGTACCAGAAGATACCGCGGTTGAGGGCTTCTGACTCGGAATAGTCACGGTCTGGCAAGTAGAGATCTTGGAGTTTTTTCCAAGTTGCCTTGCGTTCTGCTGGTGTCATTTCTGGATGTTCATAGACTTCGTGCTGGAAGTGGTCCACCAAGACACCGTAAGGCAAGAAGAGTAGGGCGCTTGCCAAGTGGGTGAATTTATACTTATCTACTTGTTCCTTGAAGAAACGGTCCATCCACGGCCAAGTCATAAATTCCATAGACATGGAGTGGATTTCACAGGTTTCATAGGTTGGCCAGACAACTTCTGGACTTTGAATCCAACGGGAACGATAGACTTGGAAGGCGTGACCTGCTTCGTGGGTCAAAACATCAATATCACCGCTGGTTCCGTTGAAGTTAGAGAAGATAAATGGGCTCTTGAAGTCAGGGATATAGGTACAGTAGCCACCGCTGTTTTTTCCTGGTTTTGCGACCAAATCCAAGAGTTCATGCTCAATCATGAAATCAAAGAACTCGCCCGTTTCAGCGGATAATTCGCGGTACATGTCTTGGGCTTGGCTGACGATAAAGTCAGGGTCACCTTGAGGAATAGCATTTCCATCCAAGTACTCAAGGTTGAGGTCGTAGTGCTTGAGGCTTGGAACTTGCAAGCGTTTGGCTTGGCGTTGACGCAAATCTTGCACAATCGGTACGATGTGCTTGAGGATTTCTTCACGGTAGACCTTGACCATGTCACGATTGTAGTCGAAACGGTTCATCTTGAGGTAGCCGTATTCCACATAGTCCTTGAAGCCAAGTTTTTGGGCGATTTCTGTGCGGACTTTTACTAATTCATCATAAACACGGTCAAAATCAGCTTCCTTGCTTTCAAAGAAGGCAGTTGTGGCAGCAGATGCAGCCTTGCGGACCTCGCGGTCAGTTGATTGACCGAATGGCCCCATTTGGGCCAGGTTGTAAGTCTGACCTTGGAAATCAATCTCTGCACCAGCAATCAGTTTACTGTACTCATCGGTCAATTCATTTTCCTTTTGGAACAAGGGAATCACATCAGATGAGAAGGTCTTGAGCTTGTTTTCTGCCTGCATGAAGAAGGTTTGAGGCAAGATGTCTGACAGCTCTTCCTTATACGGCGTCTGAACAATGACACGGTAGTAGTTGGTGGTCAATTCTTCAAAGAGTGGCGAATATTCATTCCAAAACTTGGTTTCTTCATTGTAGAACTCATCGTTCATGTCAATGGTGTGACGAATCATCCAAAGATTGTACTGTGTATCGATGAAGCTGACTAATTTTGTAACGGCTGCCACAAGTGTGCGAGTTGTTTCCAAGTCACTTGCTTGAGCCAACTGGTCTGTTAGGTCAGAAAACTGAGCCTTGATAGCTTCATAATCTGGACGGACATAGGTATATTCAGAAAATTTCATATAGTTCTCCTTTTGCATTGCTACCTTCTATCTTACTCTTTTTGAAAACGTTTGGCAAATATGGACTCGTCCGTGTTCACAAGTCTTTCTATTTGTGGTAAAATGAAGAAGATTATTAGAAAATGAGGTTGTAGACATGTCTAAATTTTTAGTTTTTGGTCACCAAAATCCTGATACAGATGCCATTGCATCATCATACGGTTGGGCTCATTTGGAGCGTGAAGTGTTTGGTCGTGATGCGGAAGCTGTAGCATTAGGAACACCAAATGAAGAAACTGCTTTTGCGCTTGAGTATTTTGGAGTTACGGCACCGCGCGTGGTTGAGTCTGCTAAGGCAGAAGGCGTTAGCCAAGTCATCTTGACAGACCACAATGAATTCCAACAATCAATCGCAGACATCAAGGATGTGGAAGTAGCAGCTGTTATTGACCACCACCGTGTCGCAAACTTTGAAACGGCAAATCCATTATACATGCGTTTGGAGCCAGTAGGTTCAGCATCATCAATCGTTTACCGTGCCTTTAAAGAAAACGGAGTAACACCTCCAAAAGAAGTAGCTGGACTTCTTTTATCAGGTTTGATTTCAGACACACTCTTGCTCAAATCGCCAACTACTCATGCAACAGATCCACAAGTAGCAGCTGAATTGGCTGAAATTGCTGGTGTGAACTTGGAAGAATACGGCTTGGCACTCTTGAAAGCAGGTACCAACCTTGCCAGCAAGTCAGCAGAAGAATTGATTGACATTGACGCAAAAACCTTTGGTTTGAACGGAAATGATGTGCGTGTGGCACAGGTCAACACAGTGGACATTGTTGAAGTCTTGGAACGCCAAGCAGAAATCGAAGCAGCTATGACAGCAGCATCAGCAGCAAATGGCTACTCTGACTTTGTCCTCATGATTACAGACATCGTTAACTCAAACTCTGAAATCCTTGCGCTCGGTAGTAACATGGACAAGGTAGAAGCAGCTTTCAACTTCAAGTTGGAAAACAACCATGCCTTCCTTGCAGGTGCCGTTTCACGTAAGAAACAAGTGGTACCACAGTTGACTGACGCTTTCAACGCCTAATGAATTTTTCTACCGACCTCGAACGTGAAGTCGGTAGGAGACCTTACCTAGCACCTTCGGGTGCTTTTTTTCATTATCGTCATTTAGTTTATCTTTTATTACGTCGACGATCGAGGAAACGTCGTTTCCTTATTTCCAACTTCAAACATTCCACTGTAGTGTTTGAATTTGCCTTGCCTGATTGAAACAGTCTGGGGGACTGTTTCAAGTCAATGCCTAGAAACAAGAAAGCATTGAGTTATGCCTGCGGCTTTTGAAGCGAACTTGGTTCGCACTATCTCCAGCCTTCAAAGGTTCCCCAAACCTTTGAAGCGAGTACTAAAAGCAAACTAAAAGACTATAAAAGGAAAATCATGTCTTATACAGTAAATTTCAAAGAAGTCGAAACGACAGGTTTGGAAACTAGTCCAGTCGCAGAAGTCTTGGCCGGTCTGCGTGCCAATGAAGCCCGCTATTTCTGGAACAAATACAAGCAGGAGTATATGGTTTACACACCAGAAGAGAAGCCTGAAATCCTGCCCTTCATCGAGAAGGTATTGGCAGACTCCTTTTGCTTTGATAGTCACTCCCCTGACTATCAAACTCCCCTACACTCCACTCAATGTCGCTCAGCTTGAGGTAGACGGTATTCTCTGGTCATTTGTTTTTTATGACAATGGCCTGGCTGTCAATGTCCTCTATACGCTAGAAGAAGGAGGCAAACGAGCGGTCGGTTTCAAATTGTCAGATGGCATTGATATTCCCAAAGAATTTGAAGGCAAATTCAAGTTTGCCCGCCAACGCTCCAAACTAGCAGGCGAAATTCGTGGCACCTTCTTTGTGGTCAAGGGAGAATATTTGTAAGCAAGAATCTGGGATTTCCCAGATTTTTTTAAAATGGCTTGACTTGGAGTGGACTTCAAGGTGTATAATAAGCGAAAACAAAGAAAGGAGCCTGGAATGAATATCAAAGAAGTTAGTCAAGTGACAGGTCTATCGGCAGATACCATTCGCTACTATGAACGGATAGGACTTATTCCCAAAATTGCAAGAAAATCTTCTGGAGTAAGAGACTTTTCGGAAAATGATGTAGCCATTTTGGAATTTATTCGCTGTTTTAGGAGTGCGGGTATGTCTATTGAGCGCTTGATTGAGTATATGGGCTTGGTGCAGGCTGGAGATAGTACTGTGGAAGCTCGGATTGATTTACTAAAAGAGGAACAGGAAGAATTGCGGTCACGTTTGTCGGAAATTCAGCAAGCTCTAGATCGTTTAGATTATAAAATAGAAAATTACCAGACTATATTAAGAGGTGCGGAGAATCAATTGTTTGCAGACGGCAGTAGTTCATTCAAAAAAGGCAGAGGATAACTTCTCTGCCTTTATAATTCATTATTCATTTTTTCTTATAACTTGTTTGGGTTTAAATTTCTTCTTTAGCCCAATTTGAACCAAACGTAGTCCAAGAAAACCCGTCGCACTTGCCAATATGATGGCAATAAAAACAGGAATGCCTACGGATAGATAGACATAACTAGCGATGACTGTTATCAAACTAAAAAATGCGATATTAACAAAAAACAACAATTCCTTTAGACGTTCTTTATTGGTATTTTTTGCCTGATAGGTTTGAAAATTAGCCTTTTTCTCTTTCGGGATATACTCTTCGTACTGGTACTCATGGGACTGATAGTGTCTTAATGCCATATCGTCTCCTTTTCTGCTCCTTAAAGAATACCATAACATTGCTGAATTTTTATGTCATTTATATTACAATAATGTTACAAGAGAAAGATTAGAAAAGTCTGAACATTAAAATACAAGTAGTCACTTATCAGATATTTCTCTTTTTGATATAATTATCTTTATGGAAAAAATTATCATTACAGCAACAGCTGAAAGTATTGAGCAGGTCAAAGAACTGCTTGCAGCAGGAGTTGACCGTATTTATGTTGGGGAAGAGGATCATGCCCTTCGCATCCCAACAAATTTTACCTATGATGAACTCAGGGAAATAGCAGAGTTAGTTCATAGCGCAGGGAAGGAATTGACGGTCGCTGCTAATGCCCTCATGCACCAAGATATGATGGACAATATCAAACCGTTTATGGAGCTAATGAGGGAAATCAAGGTTGATTATCTGGTTGTCGGAGATACTGGAATTTTCTATATCAATAAACGTGATGGCTACAATTTCAAGTTAATCTATGATACGTCTGTCTTTGTGACTTCCAGCCGTCAGATTAACTTTTGGAAAGATCATGGAGCAGTAGAGGCTGTTTTGGCAAGAGAGATTCCATCAGAAGAACTCTTTGATATTGCTAAGAACTTGGAAATGCCAGCGGAAATCTTGGTCTACGGGGCCTCTGTTATTCACCATTCTAAACGAACCTTGTTACAGAATTACTACAATTTTACAAAGGCGGATGAAACAGATTTGTCACGTGGACGCGGACTTTTCTTAGCTGAGCCGAGCGACCCAGATAGCCACTATTCTATCTTTGAGGACAAGCACGGTACCCATATCTTTATCAACAATGACATTGATATGATGACCAAGCTGTCAGAATTAGATGAACATGGTTATCATAATTGGAAACTGGATGGTATCTATTGCCCTGGTCAGAACTTTGTTGAAATTGTTAAGCTTTTTGTTCAAGCAAGAGATTTGATTGAAAAAGGCGAATTCACTTATGATCAGGCCTTCCTTTTGGATGAACAGGTTCGCAAGCTCCATCCAGCTGAACGTGGCTTGGATACAGGCTTCTACGAATTTGACCGCAATAAGGTTAAATAAGTTTCAGTTTAATCATATATTTATTATTTTACTTACTCTATCCTGGCAGAGTTAGCTCTGCCCTAAGTTTCCGAATGAAACAACATCGTTATTCTATCCTGCAAATAGAAAGAAGTTTATTATGTCAAAAACATTAAAGCGTCCCGAGGTCTTGTCACCTGCTGGGACTTTGGAGAAATTGAAGGTAGCCATTGATTATGGTGCTGATGCTGTCTTTGTCGGTGGCCAGGCCTACGGTCTGCGTAGCCGTGCAGGGAACTTTACCATGGATGAGATGCGGGAAGGAATCGAATATGCCCATGCCCGTGGAGCCAAGGTCTATGTAGCTGCCAACATGGTCACCCACGAAGGCAATGAAGAAGGAGCGGGAGCTTGGTTCCGTGAACTACGAGACATGGGCTTGGATGCGGTTATCGTTTCCGACCCAGCCCTCATCGTTATCTGTGCAACCGAAGCACCGGGTCTTGAAATTCACCTGTCAACCCAGGCATCATCTACCAACTACGAAACCTTTGAGTTTTGGAAGGAATTGGGCTTAACCCGTGTCGTTTTAGCCCGTGAAGTGACCATGGAAGAGGTGGCTGAAATCCGCAAACGCACAGACGTGGAGATTGAAGCCTTTGTCCACGGAGCTATGTGTATTTCTTATTCAGGTCGCTGCGTCCTCTCCAACCACATGAGCAAACGGGATGCCAACCGTGGCGGCTGTTCCCAGTCTTGTCGCTGGAAGTACAACCTCTATGACCTCCCATTTGGCGAAGAACGCCGTTCGATTAAGGGGGAAATCCCAGAGGAGTTCTCCATGTCTGCGGTGGATATGTGTATGATCGACCATATTCCAGACATGATTGAAAACGGGGTCGATAGCCTGAAAATCGAAGGCCGGATGAAATCCGTCCACTACGTATCAACCGTAACCAACTGCTACAAGGCAGCGGTAGATGCCTATCTGGAAAGTCCAGAAAAGTTTGAAGCCATCAAGCAAGATTTGATTGATGAAATGTGGAAGGTTGCCCAACGTGAATTGGCGACTGGTTTCTACTATAGCCCGCCGAGTGAAAATGAGCAGCTCTTTGGAGCCCGGCGTAAGATTCCAGAATACAAATTCATCGCCGAAGTAGTGGCTTTTGACAAGGAAACCATGACTGCAACCATTCGCCAGCGTAATGTTATCAACGAAGGCGACCAAGTAGAGTTTTACGGACCAGGTTTCCGTCATTTTGAAACGACTATTCAGGACTTGCATGATTCAAATGGAGAAAAGATTGACCGTGCCAACAAGCCGATGGAACTCTTAACTATTAAGCTGGACCGTGAAATCTATCCTGGCGACATGATCCGTGCCTGCAAATCAGGTCTCATCAACCTCTACCAAGAAGATGGGCAATCCCTAACTATTCGTGCATAAACAAACAAAAGGCTGAAATTTCAGCCTTTTGTTTGTTGTTGAGAAGTCTTGATGCTATCTGGAACCAAGGTAACTTTTTTGATGTCCTCGATTTTTATAATGCTGGTAACCTGACGTTTGAAATTTTTCATGATAATCCGTTGGCGATTGGTATCATATTTCACAATGTCACCTGTGAAACTACGATCACCATAGATGACATGGACTGCAGCTTTTTTATATAAAGCCAGCTCCAAGTTATTCTTGATTTCTTCCTTGCTATCTGGCTCAATAGACTTAGGAGCTTTGCCATGTTCTAAAAAGACGGTGATCTGCTCGAAAATAACTTCTAAAAACCTCTTCATGGCATAATCCTTTCAAACTTGATATAATTATATTATCTAATTTTTATAAAAATGACAAGCTTTTTCGAATAGATAAGTGAGGAGGTAACAAATGGCAGAATTTACATTTGAAATTGAAGAAAAATTATTGGTTTTATCTGAAAATGATAAAGGATGGACCAAGGAGCTTAATCGAGTATCTTTTAATGGAGCACCAGCCAAGTATGACATCCGTACCTGGAGTCCTGACCATACCAAGATGGGGAAAGGGATCACTCTTAGCAATGAGGAATTTCAAGTTTTACTCGATGCGTTTGCTAATAAATAAATGAAAGAAGCCTAAGTAAAATAGGCTTCTTTTTTGATAACAGGTTGCAATAAACGATGACAAATCATGACTAGTGTAATTTTAGCTAAATCAGGAAGAATGAAAGGCAGAACAGTCCATCCGATAGTGTCAGTCCAACTGGCACCTGAAACTAGCTTAAATACAAAACAGCCGAGAAGGAAACAGATACTTGTTCCAAGTAGGCAGGCTAGAAAAATTGTAATTGGTGAGGAGTCTGATTTAGTGAGGGTAGAAGTGATGATAGTGTAGAGTAGAAACCCCCATAGAAAGCCAGATGCCGGTCCTGTGAGTGCAGCAAAGCCACTAGAAAAACCGGAAAAAACAGGTAAACCGATAGCGCCAAGAACTAGATATAAGCAGACACTTGTAATTGCCTCCTTGGGTTTGTATAGACAAGCTACTAAGCCGATAGCCAGGGTTTGTAATGTAAATGGTACAGGTCCAATAGACAGACTGATTTGTGAAAGGGTGGAAATTAAGGCTGTTCCAATAGCGATATAAACAAGTGATTTGATAGAAGTTGTTTTCATTTGTTATCCTTTTAAAAATTTATGGTTAACAAAAATTATAGTGAGATTGGATAAGAAAGTCAATGCTCTTTCATCGGCTGTAACAACTCTATAGGTGATTTTTATAACAACTAATAAGAAACTTATATAGTAAAAAAACAACAAATTATATGTAAAACAATCTATACCTATGCTAGAATAATAAAAAAGAAAGTGAGAATTTCTATGACAGAATTACTTGATATTTACCGTACTCTTAAATCTAAAACTTGGGTAGACTTGACTCACCAAATCAATGAAAAGAGCCCGCATTTCCCTGCGCTACCAGCTCTCGAAAAGAAAGCCCTATTTACTCATAAGGATGGCTTCTTTGTCGAACAATTTACGGTTGTGGGGCAGTATGGAACCCATATTGATCCTCCGATTCATTTTGTAGAAGGAGCTCGTTATCTTGATGAGATTGATTTGAAAGATTTACTCCTGCCACTCTACGTTATTGATAAATCAGCTGCTGTTATAGAAAATAATGACTATGAGATAACTAAGCAGGATATTTTAGACTTTGAGGCTGAATATGGCCCGATTGCGCCAGAATCTTTTGTTGCCTTTCGTTCGGATTGGTCAAAGCGCTGGCCTAGTCAAGATGCCATTCGTAATCTAGACGAAGATGGAGTTCAACGTACACCAGGATGGAGCCATGAAGCTTTAGAATATTTGATTGAAGAACGTCAGGTGAAAGCAGTTGGTCATGAAACATTGGATACCGATTCAGGAGTATCTGCAGCCAAACACGGAGGAAGTTTACCAGAAGAATACTATCTCCTATCAAAAGATATTTATCAGTTGGAAGTATTGGCAAACTTGGATCAGGTACCACCAACAGGCGCATTGATTTCAATCGCTTTTCCTCATTGGGAGAAGGCTTCGGGTTCACCAGTGCGAGCAATTGCTATATTACCATAAGAAAAAGTCCAGACAGTGCTGACCTTCATGTCTGGACTTTTTCAATTGAGTTAACGCATAGTAACAAATTCTTCAGAACCTGTCGGATGGATGGCGACAACGGCATCAAATTCTTCTTTTGTAGCTCCCATTTTGATAGCAACTGAGAATCCTTGAATCATTTCATCGACACCATAGCCAATGCCGTGCAGACCAACGACTTTTTCATTTTCTCCTACGGTTACTAATTTAAACTTGGCCATTTGGCGGTTGTTTTCTAGGGCAGTGTACATAGAAGTAAAGGCTGAAGTATAGACTTTTACATTGTCCTGACCGTATTGGGCAATCGCTTCGTCCTCAGTTAGACCAACGGTTCCGATAGCGGGGTGAGAAAAGACGACAGTTGGGATGGTTGTGTAATCCATTTTTGCGGTTGGTTTATTGTTAAATAAACGTTCTGCCAAAAGGCGACCTGCCTTGATTGCAACGGGTGTTAATTCTTTTTCACCAGTCACATCACCGAGGGCATAGATGCCTGGTACAGCTGTTTCTTGGTATTCATTGACAGAAATATGTCCTGAAGAAGTAAGTTGAACACTAGTTGCTTCTAGGTTGAGTTTGTCAATATTTGGTTTACGTCCAATTGCCCAAAGGACCTTCTGAGCAATATGGTTACTACCGTCAGCAAAGTTAATCTGGATTTGTCCATCATCAGTTTTTTCAAGACTGACAGGAGTTTTCCCGGTATGGAGTGGAAGATTGGTACGTTGCATTTCTTCCATCAAGGCATCAACAATGTAGGTATCAAAGCTACGAAGAGGGCGATTGCCACGAACAAAGAGGTCAGTTTGGACACCGAGTCCATGTAGGAGACCGGCCATTTCCACAGCGATATAACCAGCACCAATCACAGCCACAGAAGAAGGTAATTCTTCCCATGCAAAGACATCGTCAGATACAATCCCTAGCTCACTACCAGGAATAGCAGGGACTACCGGTTTGGCGCCAGTTGCGATGACAATGTGTTTTGCACGAATCAGCTCACCATTGACTTCAACCGTTTGATTGTCCACAAAACGTGCGAAACCCTGGATAACTTCTACTCCGTTATTGTTAAAAGTATTACCGTAGGATGCGCGTGAACGCTCAATATAGGCTTCGCGATTTTTACGCAAGGTGGCAAAATCAAAGGTCACCTCTTGGCTAGTAAATCCATATTCAGGTCCATAATGCTGGATAGCTTCTGCTACCTGAGAACCGTACCACATAATTTTTTTGGGTACACAGCCAAGGTTAACACAGGTCCCTCCTAGATAGCTTCCCTCAATAACTGCTGCCTTGGCACCGTACATAGCGGCTCGGTTCATGGTAGCAATGCCTCCGCTTCCGCCTCCGATAGCGATAATATCAAACACTTTCATAAATTTCCTCCAATAAAATCAGTAACTATATTCATTGTAACGTTTTTTTGTGTGTCAATCAAAAATCCGCTACGTTACCTTACAAAAATGTAAGTGGGAAAATTGCCGAACTTTTTATAAAATAGTTAGGAAAAAACTTGCATTTGTTCTTGTATTTGTGTATTATATAGACAACACAAAATAAGTATGTTTTATAAAGAAAAGGAGTTTGTTATGTTAAAGACAAAGAAAGCGAAAATTGCTTTGTTTGGCGGCCTTGGAGTAGTCGCAGTTGCCCTAGTAGGTGGGGCCTTGATTTTTAGCAATATGCTAACGTCGTCACCGTCTTCAGAAGAAGTAGCCATGAGTATGACCTATACTGTTGCTAAAGAGGGCTCGATTGCTTCCTCAACGCTACTTACAGGAACGATTACAGCAGCAGATGAGCAGTATGTTTACTATGATCCGTCTAAGGGAGATTTGAGTGAGGTTCTAGTTGCTCCAGGTACTCAGGTCGAAGTAGGCACCCCTTTGATTCGCTATGATGCTACAGAGTTGCAGTCTGCTTTGGATACTGCTGTTCGTGGTCGTGATAAGATTGGTCGCCAAATTGAAGACTTAAGAACCAATGGTCAAACTGTTCAAACAACTGGTGATGCAGAAACAGATGCTGCAGCAACTGCTACTGCACAACGTTCAGTAGATATGCAGTTGGCAGACTTGAATGATTCGTACGCAGATGCTCAAGCTGCGGTCGATAAAGCCTATACAGCCTTAACTGAAGCGACAGTAACTAGTACCGTTGCTGGTACAGTTGTTGAAGTGAATAAGGCTGTTTCTAAGAACTCTACATCTAGCCAGACAGTTGTACATATTGTAAACCAAGGTAGTTTGCAAGTAACAGGTAGTTTGACAGAATACGATTTGGCTAATATTGCAGTGGATCAAGAGGTCAAGCTGACTAGCAAGGTGTATCCTGATAAGACTTGGACAGGGAAAATTACCTATATTTCAAACTACCCATCTAGTGATCAAGCTGGTGCCGCAGCTACAACAGGAACTGGTGGTTCAGGTGCTAAATATCCATTTAAGGCAGCTCTAACTAGTGAATTAGGTGAGTTGAAGCAAGGATTTTCTGTAAATATTGAGGTTGTCAATACAAGTAAAAACATTTTAATTCCGGTGTCCGCAGTTGTTCCAGAAGAAGATAAAAACTATGTGTGGACCCTGGTTGATGGAAAAGCTAAGAAAGTGGAAGTCACTCTCGGAAACGCAGATGCTTTGAACCAGGAAGTGACTGCTGGCATAGCAGTAGGTGATAAGGTTATTACCATTCCGACTCCGGATCTCGAAGATGGCAAAGAGGTTGAAGCCAATGAAGAACCAGCTTATTAGATTAACGAATATCAATAAATCCTACAAAAATGGTGATCAAGAGCTCCGAGTTCTAAAGGATATTGATTTAGAGGTGGAAGAGGGAGAATTTCTTGCCATTATGGGACCTTCTGGTTCAGGTAAATCAACCCTTATGAACATCATCGGGCTTTTAGATCGTTCCAGTTCAGGAAACTATTGGTTAGAAGGTAAAGAGGTCAGTCAACTTTCTGAGAAAAAATTAGCTCAGGTTCGGAATGACCAAATCGGTTTCGTTTTCCAACAATTTTTCCTCTTATCGAAACTCAACGCCCTTCAAAATGTAGAATTACCCTTGATTTATGCTGGAGTTCCATCAAGCAAACGTAAGGAACTAGCTCAACAATATCTTGAAAAAGTTGAGTTGGCAGAGCGGATGACGCATTTACCATCGGAATTGTCTGGTGGTCAAAAACAACGGGTGGCTATTGCGCGTGCACTAGTCAATACTCCGGCTATTATTTTAGCGGATGAACCTACAGGTGCCCTAGATACCAAGACAGGCGAGCAGATTATGCAACTTCTGACGGAGTTGAATAATGAAGGAAAGACCATTATCATGGTTACACATGAGCCTGAGATTGCTGCTTACGCAAAACGAAAAATCGTCCTACGTGATGGAGTGATTACCGAAGATAGTCGAAGGGAGGGAGTTTAGATGGAAAATTGGAAATTCGCCCTCAAATCTATTATGGCTCATAAAATGAGGTCTCTTCTTACGATGTTAGGTATCATCATCGGTGTGGCTGCAGTTGTCATTATTGTCGCCATGGGTACAGGGATGTCCAAGAGTATAGAAAAGTCTCTAGCTGGCGATCAAAATAATGTTCAAGTTTACTTTACTGCCTTCTCCAGCTCAAGCACAGCCTTCGGTCCATTTGGAACAGTATCGACGGAAGAGCCAATCTTAGAAGAAGAGCCAGATTTGACGGATTCTACTTTAAAAGGATTGCTAGAGATTGATGGTGTATCGAGCTATTATTCCAGTATCAGTAACATGGCTGAAGTCAGCTCAGGCAATAAAAAAGCAGAGAATGTCACCATTACTGGTGTCAGTCAGAATTACTTTGCTGTGAAAGAATATGAAATTTTAGCTGGTCGTCAATTTACAGCTAACGATTATAGTCGTTTTTCACGTATGATTATGCTAGATACGGCACTAGCTGAGAAGTTGTTTGGTTCTATAGAGGACTCTCTCAATCAGACGATTAGTGTCAATAGCAATGCTTATCTCGTAATAGGGGTTTACAAAGATCCAAAAGCAGGGACAGCTATTTATGGAATGAATTCAGGTGGAAATGCCGTCATGACTAATACGCAGCTGGCTGCTGAAACAGGTATGAAAGAGAATTCTCAAATCTATGTCCATGTTGAAGATGTTACTCGGGCAACAGAAGTTGGTCAGGCCGCTGCAGATTACCTGACTAAAGCGACTGGATTGAAAGAAGCGAGATATGAGATTTATGATATGTCAGCCATGTTGGAGGAGTTTAAATCTCAAATGTCTGGTGTTACCTTGTTTATCGGTGCTGTTGCAGGTATCTCCTTGCTGGTGGGTGGTATCGGTGTCATGAATATCATGCTGGTATCAGTAACTGAGCGGACTCGTGAAATCGGCCTTCGAAAAGCGCTTGGAGCAACCCGAGGCAATATCTTGATGCAATTCTTGATAGAAGCCATGGTCTTGACCACTCTTGGTGGAGCAATCGGTCTCGCAATCGCCCAAACAATAGTCTTCTTGCTCAATGTGAGCAAGGCGATGGGAGAAAGAATAACTGCTGAAGTTTCAATTCCTGTTGTTCTGGGAAGTCTGGCTTTCTCAGCGGTAGTTGGTATTGTATTTGGTGTACTACCTGCTAACAAAGCATCTAAGCTTGATCCAATTGAAGCTTTGCGCTATGAATAATCTATTGAAACGATTAGGTTTTCCTAGTCGTTTTATTTTTTGAGCAAATCAATTGACTATATCACTAATTAGAGATAAAATGAACGCATCAATTAAGAAATAGTGATTTCAAAGGAGACACATCATGGTAGAATTAGGTATTTCAACATTTGGCGAAACAACTCCACTAGAAAAAACAGGGGAAACTTACAGCCACGACGAGCGGATTCGCCAGCTAGTCAAAGAAATCGAACTAGCTGATGCGGTGGGACTTGATGTTTATGGGATTGGGGAGCATCACCGAGAAGATTTTGCGGTTTCTGCACCTGAGATTGTGCTGGCAGCTGGTGCCGTCAATACCAAGCATATCAAACTAACATCAGCAGTTTCAATCCTTTCCTCCATGGACCCTGTGCGACTTTATCAGCAGTACACCACCATTGATGCTTTGTCAAATGGCAGAGCGGAAATCATGGCGGGTCGTGGTTCCTTTACGGAGTCATTCCCCTTGTTTGGCTATGATCTCCATGACTATGAAGAACTCTTTGATGAAAAGCTAGATATGCTTTTGGAAATTGACAAGGAAACAAATCTCAAGTGGGATGGGCATTTTACTCAGTCTGTCGATAATAAACCCGTCTATCCACGTCCTGTTCAGGAAGATTTTCCAATTTGGGTCGCAACTGGGGGCAATGTAGAATCCACCATCAAGATTGCTAAGAAAGGCTTGCCAATTGTTTATGCTGTCATTGGTGCAGGTGCCCATCGCTTTAAACCTTTAGTCGATGCTTATCGCAAGGTTGCCCGCAACTCAGGTCATGATCCAAAGAAAACGAAAGTTGCAGCCCATTCTTGGGGTTGGATTGCAGACGACCATGACAAGGCTGTGGAAGAATACTATCATCCAACCAAAGTAATTATGGACAATATCGCTAAAGACCGCCCACATTGGAGCGAGATGACCAAGGCGCAATATCTCTACTCCCTGACAGACGAAGGTGCAACCATCGTCGGAGATCCAAAACGAGTCGCTGAAAAAATTATTAAGACAATTGAAACACTTGACTTGGACCGTTTCTTCCTCCATCTCCCAATCGGCTCTATGCCACATGAAGATGTCCTCCGTGCTATCGAACTCTACGGAACAGAAGTCGCGCCAATTGTCCGAGATTATTTTGCTAAGAAAGAAGAGAATCAGTCCCAAGACTGATGAGATAAAAAGGAGGGACGTTATAATAGCCTCACTTCTCTAAAGTGGAGTCAACATCTCAGCGAAGTGGTTGATTGGCTTTAACAGTCCAGTGGACTATTAAAGGTTCCCCGAACCTTTGGAGCTATGCGGGGTGGGAGGTCAAACAGTCAGAGTAGTGACTGTTTGAGTGAGGAAATAAAACAAACGAAGTTTGTGTCAAAATAGTCTAGTGGAGTGAAACAGTTCGGGGAACTGTTTCAGCTGGTCACCTGAAAATAAGAAAGTGACCATAGAGGCTCGAACTACTGTTGGGAAGTGAGGGGAACTCTCTATGATTATTTGAGTTCTGTCCCACTCCCAATCCTAAATATTTTTTATAATCTCCTGAAAATCCTGACCAAGTGGGTGGGATTTTTTGCATGCAAAAACACTCTTGGAATTTCCAAGAGTGTTTTAAGTAACGGTGTTAAACAGTTTGTAGTTTTTATTTCATCATCGGGAGTGATAAGGTCTGGTAGACCTTGTCAGCCAATCGCCAAGAAACTAGAAAGGGATTGGAATATCCTAGTGAAGACAATACTAGAAGGTTACTGTTTCTTACTTCATTGTAGGGAGTGAAAAGGTCTAGTAGACCTTTTCAGCCAATCGCTAAGAAAACTGGAGAGCGATTGGTACATTCTAGTAAAAACAATACTAGCAAGCTACTCTTGCTTACTTCATAGTAGGGAATAGCAACACATCCCGAATGGTAGTGGTGTCTGTCAAGAGCATGCAGAGGCGGTCGATACCGATTCCGAGGCCGCCTGTTGGTGGCATACCGTATTCGAGGGCTTCGATGTAGTCGTAGTCAACGCCTGTCGCTTCGTCATCACCCAGTTCTTTAGCTTTGGCTTGGGCTTCGAAGCGTTCCAATTGGTCGATTGGGTCGTTCAATTCTGTAAAGGCGTTTCCGTATTCCTTGGTCATGATGAAGAGCTCGAAGCGGTCTGTGAAGCGTGGGTCTTCATCGTTTTTCTTAGCTAGTGGGGATACGGCTACTGGATGACCATAGACAAAGGTTGGTTGGATAAGAGTTGCTTCAACGTATTCTTCAAAGAAGCTGTTGATGATTTGACCAACTTCTGTATGGTGTTTTTCCACAGGGACCTTGTGCTCAGCTGCAAGGGCTTTTGCTTCCTCGAAGCTCATCTCTTGCCAGAAGTCCACGCCAGTTTGTTCCTTAATAGCATCAACCATGTGGATACGCTTGAATGGCTCATGGATAGCAATTTCAGTGCCCTGATAAGTCACTGGACCATCACCGACAACTGCCTTGGCAGTGTGCTGGATAATACCTTCGGTCAAGTCCATGATATCTTGATAGTCTGCATAAGCTTGGTAAACCTCAATGGAAGTGAACTCAGGGTTGTGAGTCGCATCCATACCTTCGTTACGGAAGATACGACCAATTTCATAAACGCGTTCCATACCGCCGACAATCAGGCGTTTGAGGTGGAGTTCTGTCGCGATACGAAGCACCATGTCAATGTTTTGGGCATTGTGGTGGGTAATGAATGGACGAGCTGCAGCACCACCAGCTTCGTTGTGAAGGACAGGTGTTTCCACTTCCAAGAAACCAAGTCCGTCAAGGTAACGGCGGATTTCTGAGATAATTTTTGAGCGGGTCACAAAGCGGTCAAAGCTCTCGCGGTTAGTAATCAAGTCCAAATAACGTTTGCGGTAGCGGGTCTCGATGTCTGTCAAACCGTGGAATTTTTCTGGCAATGGGCGGAGCGCTTTAGAAAGGTGAGTCAACTTGCGAGCATGGATAGACAACTCACCAACGTTTGTCTTGAAGACATCTCCCTCGACACCGATAAAGTCACCAAGGTCTGCTTTTTTGAAGATTTCATAATTTTCTTCGCCAACATCATCCTTACGAACGTAGATCTGAATCTGGCCTTCGCGGTCTTGAATGTGAGCAAAACCTGCCTTACCCTTACCACGCTTGGTCATAATACGGCCTGCAATGATAGCTGTTTGCCCTAATTCTTCCAAGTCTTCTTTTGATTTGTCTTCGTACTGGGCCTTCAATTCAGCTGAGTTGGCAGAACGCTCAAAACGTTTTCCAAATGGGTCAATGCCCTGTTCGGCAAGAGCCGTCATTTTCTCACGACGGACAATCTGTTGGTCATTTAATTCTTCAAAATGTTCAGTTGACATAAAAATTTTATTCCTCCAAAGTCTGTTATTTCTATTTTATCATAGAAGAGAGAAAAAATCAGTATAAATTGCTAATAGGATAGGAAAAAACAGCAGAAAATTCTACTGTTTTGCTTTATAGCTGGTATCATTCCAAGCTAATTCTGTAAAGTTTTCGAAATCGCTTGTTTCTAAAATAGTAACCGATGCATTATCCAAACCACCTCGGTGACGCAGTTGGGCTGGTGGAAAACCAAGCAGGCGATGGATAGAAGCGGTTAGAAAGGCACCATGGCTGACGATGAGGACTGTTTCCAGGTTTTCTTCTTGAAGAGACTGGATAAAATCGACCATTCTCTGTGTGACCTGATGGACAGATTCGGCATCAAAGACATCGTGTTTAAATCGTGCTAGATTATGTTTGAGTGCCCAGGCTTGTTTGGGGTAGATGGCACGAAAAATTGCCATCTTGCTTCCTTCTAGCGTCCCAAAATTCCATTCACGTAGTTGTGGCGTGGTTAGAACGGTTTGGCAATGGTGATTGGCTTTGGCAATTTCTACGGCAGTTCTATGTGCGCGCTGCAAATCACTAGAATAAATAGCATCAAAGGGGATTTCAGCAAGGTATTTGCCCAGTTTTTCTAAATCCTGATAAGATTCAGGCAAGAGAGCTGAATCTCCAGAATAGCCTTGAAAGCGTCCCTCCAAATTCCATTCGGTCTTACCGTGACGGACAAAGTAGATTTTCAAGTCTAGTCCCTCCCCTCGATCAAATCGGCAAAGTTAGCTTTTACAAAATCAGCTAATACCTGGCTATCAATTTTAATCGACCGACCAATTTCACCAGCAGAGACAATCAAGTGACCGAGTTCAAGGGCAGACTGATCAATGTAGATTGGGAAATTATGCTTCTGACGAATGCCCACGGGATTGTTGGCACCGTGGACGTAGCCAGTTGTCTTTTCCAAGGCCTTTTGCGGAATCATGCTCACTTTTTTATTGCCAGAGATCTTGGCTAATTTTTTCTCAGACAGGTGTTCTGTGATTGGGACAATGCCGATAATTGGTCCAGTTTTATCTCCAGTTAATGCCAGTGTTTTGTAAATTTCGTGTTCTTCAATTCCTGGTGGAAGTTGACCTTCTAAGGCATTTAAAACAAGGCTATCATGATCGATCTTAGCCTTGTCTAATATTTGGTCCACCAAGGTTTTCTTAATCTTAACCTTTTTAGCCATTATTTATATTTTTCCTCAAGTTTACTCATCCAAAGCCCTAACCATGCGCCTAGTATAAATAGGACAATAGCAGCAATCCATGTAACAAAGTTCGCTCCAGCATAGGAAATTGATTCTTTATTACTTGCTTGTGGAATCAAAATTAGGAGAGTAGAAGATGAGACGATACCAATAATAAAGTGATAAACACGTGAATGGTATACTTTCAGAGCGTGGTCCATTGCTTTTGAAAATGCAACCATTGCAAGAACGCCACCGATTGCGATTGGTAGGAAGGTACCGAATAGATCAAGTGATTTGAAACCATTTAGCATTGGTGTGTAGATACCCAAAATCAATAGTAAGTTTGAAGGGCTGAGTCCAGGAACAAGTACCCCTAAAGCAATCAAGGCACCTGCCAATACAAAACTAGCAAAAGTAGCTGGAAGAGTTCCTACAAGATCGCTTAAATTGTAAAGTAGGAGACCAGAAATGATGAATGTACCAATCAACCAAGCCAAATCAATGCTATCTCGTTTGCTCTTTTGAGTTGATTCTTTAAGCAGGCTAGGGATAGTTCCTACGATTGCTCCCGCAAAGGCCCACAAAACTGGGACTTGGAAATGTTGCAAGAGATACTCAACTGGAAATGAAAAGAGTGCGATTCCCAAAATTCCACCGATTCCTACAGGAACAAAATAAAGAAAGTTTTCCTTGAAATCTTTTCGAATATTTGCTAAAAATCCAATTAGTCGCTCATAAATTCCGAGGATAGCAGCGAGTACTCCCCCAGAGACACCAGGTAAGATAAAGCCGAGTGCGATAATCATACCTTTAATAATTCTTGAAATCCAAGAAGCCATAATTTCCTCCAAAATGTATTATAACGCTCCTATTATAGCATAAAGCAAGTAAAAATAATTAAAAAGACTGCCTGTTAGATAAAATCCAGCAGGCAGTTTTGATTAAAGATTGTAAAAAACTGGTCTTGCTCTATAGAGTAAAATGAGCAGAATAGAGGCAATTGCAGTGGAAGGAAGAATATAGCTGATATTGTAGGTAAAGGAATAGAACCAGACAGGCATACCATCTGGGGCGTAGTCTGCGTAGAAAATAATTCCTGATAAGAAGGTGGCTATCAATCGGATGCTTCCTCCTAGAAAACTAGCCAGAGTAATGATGAGAGTAGCATTTTTAAGATCTTTTTGTTTGGATAGGGTGGGGGCCACTAAACCTGCTAAACCAATTCCGGCGTAAGAAAGTGTGTAGTCAAGAAAAACTTGAAAAAAGTTTAGGAAGTAGCCACCGTAGAAAAGTTGAATAGTTCCGACAATACTACCAGTAAGAACCCCTACCCCTAGTCCATGGCGTAGAGCAAGCAGTAAGATTGGAAGCATGACTAAAGACACGGATCCACCTTGGGGCATTGTAAAGAGCGGGATTTTGTCAAAGACGAGGGCAATTGCAGAAAAGATAGCGATTTCGGCTAGGATGGGTAATTTTGATGTGGACATAAAAAGACTCCTCTGTAGATGGTCAACAAAGGAGTCTTTATAGCAGAGTATAGTATCATTCTATAAAGCACACAATTCCTACGCTAGTTTTAACTAGATCAGGTTCGAGGATTTCGCAGTTGCGATCTCAGCCGAAGCACTCCTTTGTGTATATGTAATTAGTAAAATAGTATCATTTTATTCGGGTGTTGTAAATAGTTTCTGATAAACTTCGTTAGGATCTTTGAGTGTAGTAATGAGATTTAAATCCAAATGGTGTTCAAATCCGTTGACATACCCACGTGATGTGTATTGGTGAAGATCGTAATCCAAATCAGTATTTGGAGCGGCATTGTAGTAGCCAGAATCATCACCATATGTAGGAATCCAGACTGCATCGAATTTATCCACATTGATGCTGTGGTCTTCCATGAAATAGGTTCCAACGTAAATTCCAATGTTTTTAGCACCGAGAGTTTCTAACTCTTTTCGAAAAGCCTCCACTCCAGCATTCATATCATCCATGGTATATTCTTCAACGTCTAACCAATAGAAGGTCGGCTTGTATTTATTTGCGGCCTTATAAAAGCTTCGAGCTTCCTCCTGCATGCTCTCAATACTATTTCCCGTGACATAGGCATAGACAGCAACAGGGATATTTCTTGCTTGGAATTCTTTAATATGGGTATCAAAGGATTTATCTAACCCGTTTTTATCAGTCGCTGTATTTTCGTTTTTAGTGTGTGATCCACTTTGAATACGAACGATTGCGCCAGAAATATTTTTGCTAAGGGTATCGTAGTCAATTTCAGAAGGTCTCTGCCAAGCAGAAACGTCGACGATAGGTTTCATTTCGAGCGCATTTGCAATGTAATAACTTGAGCTAGAATTTGTTGGTTTAGAACTTGTACTGGTGTTTGATTGTGTGACTGCGGGTTCGTTAGCTACCTCCGTCTTATTTACAGTATTTCCAGTCACCCCAGTGATGAAAATAAGAGCAAAGAAGGATAGGAAAAAACCAACAACAATCATCGGATTTAGTTTCTTTCTCATCTCCTCAATTCTACCGTAAAATCATGAAAAAATCAAAAAAATACGATTCAAGAAATAGTAAAAGATTATCTGAACTTGACATAATAAAGGGAATAAGGTAGGCTAAATTGGTATGCATGACAAAAGTGAAAAAGTAAGATGTGTTAGTCAGCTAGTTGTTCTGTCCTCTTTGACGATTGTTTTAAGGGTGGTTTTTGGGCCGTTTCCCAATATAAAGCCTCTTACGGCTATTTTCCTCATTGTTCTGTCCTATTTCAGTTTGCTGGAGAGCTGGACATTGATGATACTAGCGATGGTAGGGAGTGGCTTGCTTTTTGGATTTGGAACAGTTGTTTTGTGGCAAGTTCTTAGTTTTGCTTTCATCCAATTTATATGGTGGTTGGCAATTGGTCCTTCTATCAAAAAAGAGAGCATTCCCTTGTGGCTACAGAGTCTTCTGGCGGGGATTCTTGTCTTTTTGTATGGGCTAACGATAAGTTTTTTATCTGCTACACAGTTTGGGATTTCCCCTATCGTCTTCTGGCTTAATGGTCTAGTCTTTGATAGTTTACACGCTGCTTCAACAGTTTTGTTTTATCCAATTATTGATTATATTTTTAGGAGATTTTATAAATGAAAAAAATTAGTATTATGTTGACGGTTGTCTTCTCGCTCTTCTTGGCTGCTTGTACAAACACTACTGAGAAACAGAGCAACTCGGCTATTGAAGTCACTTTGCAGATTACAACCAAGGACAAAGAGAATCGTCAGGAAGTTACTGCGGAAGAAGGTGATAGTGTCATGGATGTACTTAAAGAACATCATGACATTGTAGAAGACAATGGTTTGATAACAGAAATTGATGGTGTTAGCCAAGATGCGAGTACCAATACATACTGGATGTATAAAGTTAATGGCCAAATGGCTGATAAAGGGGCGAAAGACCTTACAGTTGCGAATGGGGATGAAATTGAATTTTATCTTGAAACATTTGAATAGATATGAAAGGCTTCGGCCTTTTTCTTGTTGACAAAAGTTAGTTCCGAATGTTTGCAGAGCAACTTAGAAAGTGATAAGTATTTTTATACAAAGTATGCTATAATAAGAGCTATACTCGAAGAAGGTTGGATAAGCAATGAAGATTGACAAACGCCAGTTGTTGAATTACTCCATACTGATTCCCTATCTCATCTTATCGGTGATTGGGTTGGTCATGGTCTATTCGACAACCAGTGCTACGCAAATTATTAATGGTGGAAATCCATTTAGAACAGTGATTAACCAGGCAGGATTCTGGATTGTCAGCTTGGTAGCAATCTATACGATTTATCGTATGAAATTAAGTTTTTTACGCAAGAAAGCCGTTATCTATTCGGTTATTTTGGTAGAAGTATTTCTGTTAGCTATTTCTCGGTTGTTTCCTCCGATTAACGGGGCTCATGGCTGGATTCCTCTGCCGATCGCAGGAACCTTGCAGCCGGCAGAATATTTGAAATTAATTATCATTTGGTATCTGGCACATGAGTTTGCAAAACAACAGGCGGATATTCGGACTTATGACTATGTATCGTTGATTAAAGGAAGTTGGATTCCGAAAGAGTTTACAGATTGGCGGGTGGTCAGTCTGCTCCTCCTTGGTCTAGTTGCGACACTGCCAGACTTGGGGAATGCGACGATTATTGTGCTGATTATGGTCGTGATGATCAGTGTGAGTGGGATTGCCTATCGCTGGTTTTCAACAGCGGTTTTGGGAATTGTGGCCGCCTCAACAGTTATTCTAGGAACGATTCGTATTTTGGGTGTAGAAACGGTGGAAAAAATTCCGCTCTTTGGTTATATTGCTCGTCGTTTTGCGGCCTATTTTGATCCATTTGGTAATGCCACCAACTCAGGTCTTCAATTGACTCATTCTTACTATGCGATGAGTAACGGTGGATGGCTTGGACGTGGCTTGGGAAATTCGATTGAGAAAAAGGGGTATCTACCAGAGGCCCACACCGACTTTGCGTTTTCGATTGTCATTGAAGAACTCGGTTTTGTCGGAGCTAGTTTAATTCTAGCCTTATTGTTCTTTTTGATTATTCGAATTATTATTGTAGGCGTCCGTGCTCGTAGTCCATTTAATGCGATGATGGCACTTGGAATGGCAGGTATGCTTCTGATTCAAACATTTGTCAATATCGGAGGAATTTCAGGAATTATTCCTGCAACGGGGGTAACTTTCCCCTTCTTGTCACAGGGGGGATCGAGTCTTTTGATTATTTCCATCGGGATAGGGTTTGTTCTGAATATTGATGCTAGTGAAAAACGTCGATTAATTGAAGAAGAAATAGAGCGTACGCTAATTTAGAGATAGGAAAGAGGTAGGAGATGGCTATTCAAAAATTAGAAAACTATAACAACAAGGAAGCAATCCGTGAAGAAGTAACGATTCTAACATCTATTTTGGAAGAAGTAGCAGCTCAAATGATGCCTGCAGAGACTTTTGCTAAAATTGTAGAATTATCTCAATTGTCTCGTCAGGATGATTATCAGGCATTGATTGCTATTATCAGTCAGTTGAATAATGATGAACTAGCAGTTATTTCTAGATACTTTGCTGTTTTGCCACTTTTGATTAATATATCAGAAGATGTTGACTTGGCCTATGAAATCAACCATCAAAACAATATTGATCAAGACTATCTTGGCAAGATTTCAACAACAATTGATATGGTTTCCAAACAAGAAAATGCAGCTGAAATCCTTGAAAAGTTGAATGTTGTTCCAGTCTTGACAGCCCATCCTACTCAGGTTCAACGCCAGTCTATGCTTGATTTAACCAAGCATATTCATGAGTTGCTTCGTCGTTATCGCGATGTAAAATTGGGCTTGCTCAATAAAAACAAATGGGAAGATGAGCTCCGTTGTTACATTGAAATTATCATGCAGACGGATATGATTCGTGAGAAGAAGTTGAAGGTAACCAACGAAATCACAAACGTTATGGAGTATTACAATTCTTCCTTTATTAAGGCTGTCACTAAGTTGCAGCGGGAATACAAACGTTTGGCCGCTGAGAAAGGAATCGCCTTAAATAACCCTCGTCCAATTACAATGGGGATGTGGATCGGGGGAGACCGTGATGGGAATCCATTTGTTACTGCGGAGACCTTGAAGCTGTCAGCCTTGACTCAGTGTGAAGTCATTATGAATTATTACGATGAGCAACTCTATAAACTCTATCGGAATTTTTCGCTCTCAACTTCCATTGTGAATGTATCTACAGCGGTTAAGATGCTGGCGGATTTATCTGAAGATAGTTCTGTCTACCGTGAAAATGAGCCTTATCGTCGTGCTTTTCACTATATTCAGATGAAACTTGCAAATACAAGAGATTATCTAGTTCACAATAAGCCGTCAGATGTTCGCTATAGTAATGTAGCCGAGTTTAAAGCTGATTTATTAGCCATCAAACAATCTTTGATTGAAAATAAATCTATGGCGCTATTGAAAGGTGATTTTACAGAATTACTTGAAGCGGTTGAAGCGTTTGGTTTCTACCTAGCTAGTATCGATATGCGCCAAGACTCTTCTATTCATGAAGCAAGTGTTGCGGAATTATTGGCTTCTGCCCGTATCGTAGAAGACTACTCCCGTTTATCTGAGGAAGCTAAATGCCATGTTCTTTTGAAACAGTTGGAAACTGATCCACGCATTCTTTCTGCAACGCACATGCCAAAGTCAGAACAATTAGAAAAAGAATTGGCTATCTTTGCTGCTGCGCGTGAATTGAAAGATAAGCTAGGTGAAGAAATCATCAAGCAACATATTATTTCACACTCGGAGAGTGTTTCTGATTTGCTGGAATTAGCTGTCCTATTAAAAGAAGTTGGTCTAGTAGATGTCGATAAGGCCCGTGTTCAGATTGTTCCACTTTTTGAGACAATTGAGGACTTAGATAATGCACCTGATACCATGCGTCAATATCTGCAATTAGATTTAGCGAAACGTTGGATTGCAGGCAATAAATACTACCAAGAAATCATGCTTGGGTACTCAGATTCCAACAAGGATGGTGGCTACCTATCCTCCGGCTGGACACTCTACAAAGCACAGAATGAATTGACGCAAATTGGTCAAGACTACGGAGTAAACATCACCTTCTTCCACGGTCGTGGTGGTACTGTTGGTCGTGGTGGTGGTCCTTCCTACGATGCGATTACATCTCAGCCATTTGGTTCCATCAAGGACCGACTTCGTTTGACAGAACAAGGCGAAGTGATAGGCAATAAATACGGTAACAAAGACGCAGCCTACTATAATTTAGAAATGCTGGTATCTGCAACGCTTGACCGTATGGTCACACAAATGATTACCGATCCAAATGAAATCGATGGCTATCGCGAAACCATGGATGAAATTGTATCAGATAGCTATCGTATTTATAGAGATCTTGTGTTCAATAATCCACATTTTTATGATTATTTCTTTGCCGCTAGTCCAATTCGTGAAGTATCAAGTCTGAACATTGGCTCACGTCCAGCGGCTCGAAAAACCATCACAGAAATCGGTGGTTTGCGTGCGATTCCATGGGTATTCTCCTGGTCACAAAACCGTGTTATGTTGCCAGGTTGGTATGGAGTTGGTTCAAGTTTCAAACGCTTTATTGATAAGCACCCTGATAATTTGTCTAAGTTACAAAAAATGTACGAATCCTGGCCATTCTTCCGTTCACTTCTATCAAACGTGGATATGGTATTGTCTAAATCCAATATGAATATCGCATTTGAATATGCTAAAATGTGTGAAAGCGAAGAGGTACGAAATATCTTCCATCTTATTTTAGATGAATGGCAGTTGACCAAAGAAATCATTTTATCAATCGAGCAAAATGATGAGCTTTTAGCAGAACTACCGTTCCTAAAAGCCAGTCTTGATTATCGCATGCCTTATTTCAATGTGCTCAACTATATTCAGATTGAATTAATTCATCGTCTTCGTCGTGGAGAATTGAGCAAAGAACAAGAGAATCTCATTCATATTACCATCAATGGTGTGGCGACAGGTTTGCGCAACTCAGGTTAATAGGCATAAAACAACTTCTTCGGAGGTTGTTTTTTTCTATTCTAAAAATATATAATAATTATAAGAAAGCGTAACCAAATTATCCCTTATTTATTTTATCAGTGAAAGGAGGAGATAATACTCTTCGAAAATCAAAATTATCCGTTGTCAACTTGCCTTGATGAACTCCAGTTCTATCTTCGGCTTCGTTTCCTAGGCTACTTTTGATTTTCATTGAGTATGAGTACCAAACTGGATCAATATGAAAAAGAAATTATTGGTATTGCAGAGGAGATTTCCTACTATCTGCAAAAATCAGGAGCCAGCCCAGCTGACAGTCAGGATATTGCCCAAGATGTTCTAGTCAAATTGCTTGAATCTGATATTGTCCTTCCTTTCGAAAAACTACGAGCTTGGCTTTACCGTTCTGCAGTTCGGGCCTACATTGACAAATACAGGCGAGACAAATGCTACCATGAAATTTTACAAAAGGATTTTTTTAGACCTGAAAATTTTTTGGTCTATGACCAAGAAGGCTATGAGGAACTCTATCAAGCGGTGGAAGGTTTGCCCAGTAAGTACCAGCAGGTGATTGACCTCTATTATTTCCAAGATATGAGTATCAAGGAGATTGCGCATATTTTAGGTGCTGGTCAAAGTTGGGTGAAAATCAGCCTTTACCGAGGACGCAAACAGTTAAGGAAAGCATTAGAAGAGAGAGGATATGACTATGAAGACTTTTGAAGAAGTGACAAAAAAGAGTAAGCGGAAGAATTTATGGAAGACAATAGGGCTATCATCGCTCATCGGTTTTATCTTATTATTGATTGGCGTTCAAACCGTAAAAATAATTGTCGGTGCACGAGAAGGTCGTGAGGTGTGGGAACAAACGATGCTAATGGAAATCGCCTATCCAAATATAAATCATGATGGCATTAAAATCCAAAGCACAAGTTATGTTTCTGGAAAGCTCTACTTCGATTTGTACAAGGATTTAGACGGTGTCCCAATGGCTTTTGGTCAGCATGAAATTTACTATGACCTGTTTGATAGTCATTATGACTTTGCCCAGCATATACCTGGGAATACCCTCAAATACCTATATGATCATACAACCAATACCAAGGTACCTGTTTTTTACAATAAGAATCAGATCGTGTGGAGTGAGTCAGAGATTGCTAAAGAATTGCCTTATCTAAGAGAAATGAGCGGTCAACTAGTAGAAGTGGCTATTTCCTTTGATAAGAAGTACAGCTTGGCAAAAATCAAGGAGATGATTCCTAGCAACCTCAAGCAAAATTGGTATTGGATAGGGACAGAAGGGAAACAAAATACCTATCACTATCGTCCAGAGCAGCTTTTGGGGTTAGATCCAGAGGATATTCAACTGGTCTTTTCGGATATGCCTGGAGACTATATGTCAGGTATGGACTATATGAAAGAGTTCTTAGAATCGGGAGATCAGAAACGAGCGCAGTATTTGGACATACCTGTGGATGACTTGCAAGCCTTTGTCGATAAGTTTGGTAACACCGACTTTACCAAACAAGAAGAGATTGATCAGTTGGAGTTCGCAGGCATTATCCTAACAGGAAAAGCAGAAGACTTTGCTCAGTTGGAAGGCAAGGACTGGATTTATTCTTCTAGTATTGGCGCGTCCATTCCTATTCAGCCTTATTATCAACTGCATCATTAAGTGAAAATAGTCAATATATTTTCAACACCTATAGCAAGAGGCTTGCCAGGGAGTCGTAGGATGACTGAACGGAGAAAGGTCTGTTGCAGTAGTCTCGTATTTGTGGCACCTTGTAGCTATGGTAACATCAATATTCCTACGGAAGTGAGGTGTTTTTAGTTGAGTAATAGGTTAAAATGGGATGATAAAAAAGGTTATGAGCGAAGCTAATAGCCCTTGCAGAACATGGATAAAATAAAAAACGATAGAAAATGCTTGCAATTCTGCTACAATTTGATAGAATAGTAAGGTAAAGTTAGACTGTATTGCCTACTGTCTATCTATAAAATATATTTTATTGGAGGCTTTTACCAAAATGGCAAAAGAAAAATACGATCGTAGTAAACCACACGTTAACATTGGTACAATTGGACACGTTGACCACGGTAAAACTACTTTGACAGCAGCTATCACAACTGTATTGGCACGTCGCTTGCCTTCATCAGTTAACCAACCTAAAGACTATGCGTCTATCGATGCTGCTCCAGAAGAGCGCGAGCGCGGTATCACTATCAACACTGCACACGTTGAGTACGAAACTGAAAAACGTCACTATGCTCACATCGACGCTCCAGGACACGCGGACTACGTTAAAAACATGATCACTGGTGCTGCTCAGATGGATGGTGCGATCCTTGTAGTAGCTTCAACTGACGGTCCAATGCCACAAACTCGTGAGCACATCCTTCTTTCACGTCAGGTTGGTGTTAAACACCTTATCGTCTTCATGAACAAAGTTGACTTGGTTGACGATGAAGAATTGCTTGAGTTGGTTGAAATGGAAATCCGCGACCTTCTTTCAGAATACGATTTCCCAGGTGATGATCTTCCAGTTATCCAAGGTTCAGCTCTTAAAGCTCTTGAAGGTGACTCTAAGTACGAAGACATCGTTATGGAATTGATGAACACAGTTGATGAGTACATTCCAGAACCAGAACGCGACACTGACAAACCATTGTTGCTTCCAGTCGAGGACGTATTCTCAATCACTGGTCGTGGTACTGTAGCTTCAGGACGTATCGACCGTGGTACTGTTCGTGTCAACGACGAAATCGAAATCGTTGGTCTTCAAGAAGAAAAATCTAAAGCAGTTGTTACTGGTGTTGAAATGTTCCGTAAACAACTTGACGAAGGTCTTGCTGGCGATAACGTTGGTGTGCTTCTTCGTGGTGTACAACGTGATGAAATCGAACGTGGTCAAGTTATCTCTAAACCAGGTTCTATCAACCCACACACTAAATTCAAAGGTGAAGTTTACATCCTTACTAAAGAAGAAGGTGGACGTCACACTCCATTCTTCGACAACTACCGTCCACAGTTCTACTTCCGTACAACTGACGTAACTGGTTCAATCAAATTGCCAGAAGGTACTGAAATGGTAATGCCTGGTGATAACGTTACTATCGACGTTGAATTGATCCACCCAATCGCCGTTGAACAAGGTACTACTTTCTCTATCCGTGAAGGTGGACGTACTGTTGGTTCAGGTATGGTTACAGAAATCGAAGCTTAATTCGATTGAGTTCCCAGAAATAACAATTATAGTCAGACAACTTAATTGTAACTCTCTACTTTCGGGTAGAGAGTTTTTCTGTAAGTATTCATAAAATGCACAGAAATTCTTTAATCTTAGCTAAGTTTATGCTATAATGTACCTTGTACAATAAATATAGAAGAGGTAAGTGAAATGTCACGTAAACCAATCATTGCCGGTAACTGGAAAATGAACAAAAATCCTCAAGAAGCACAAGCTTTCGTTGAGGCAATTGCAGGAAAATTGCCTGCTGGCGACAAAATTGAAGCAGCTATCGCAGCTCCAGCTGTAGATTTGAACGCTCTTTTGTGGTTCGCTAAAGATTCTGAATTGAAAGTTGCTGCTCAAAACTGCTACTTTGAAGATGCAGGTGCCTTCACTGGTGAAACATCTCCAAAAGTATTGGCTGAAATGGGTGTTAACTATGTTGTTATCGGTCACTCAGAGCGTCGTGATTACTTCCACGAAACGGATGAAGATATTAATAAAAAAGCTCATGCAATCTTCCGTAACGGTTTGACTCCAATCATCTGTTGTGGTGAGTCACTTGAAACTTACGAAGCTGGTAAAGCAGTAGAATTTGTAGGTGCACAAGTTTCTGCAGCTTTGAAAGACTTGACTGCTGAACAAGTAGCATCACTTGTTATTGCTTATGAGCCAATCTGGGCAATCGGTACTGGTAAATCAGCTACTAAAGATGATGCACAAAACATGTGTAAAGCTGTTCGTGACGTTGTTGCTGCTGATTTCGGTCAAGAAGTTGCAGACAAGGTTCGCGTTCAATACGGTGGTTCTGTAAACCCATCAAACGTTGCTGAATACATGGCATGTCCAGACGTTGACGGTGCGCTTGTTGGTGGTGCATCACTTGAAGCAGAAAGTTTCTTGGCTTTGTTGAACTTCTAATATAGTCATTTAGTTTTTCTTTTATTACTTCGAAGTAAGAGGAAACTCCGTTTCCTTATTTCCAACTTCACACACTCCACTGGATTGTGTGAACTCGCTTTGCCGTACTCTTCAGGGGTGACTTGCTCCGCAAGTGCTATCTCCAACCTTGCACAGTCACTCGACTGTACAAGCTGTCTGCAGCTCGTTGCCTAGTACTAAAAGTAAACTAAAAGACTATAACAAAAAGCATCGGATTTTGAATCCGATGCTTTTTTTTGATATTTTAAGAGGCTATTTCAGTACCCATTCTCTCAGAGCGTGGGCTACACCGCTCTCATCATTTGACTTCGTAATGTATTTGGCGATTTTCTTCAGTTCAGGATTTCCGTTTTCCATGACAACAGGATTACCAACAACTTCCAACATTGGACGGTCATTTTCTTGGTCACCGATGGCCATAGTTTGATCCATTGTTAGTCCAAGCTTCTCAGCTAGATGAATGATAGCTTGTCCCTTGTTAACAGTTTTAGGGGTGATTTCCAAATAAAATGGTGCTGATTTTGCTACGTTGTACTTTTCAGTCAAGCTGGTCGGTAGAAGTGGAATAGCAGCATCAAGAATTTCTGGCTCATCAACCATCATTGTTTTGATGATTTCCTTGTCAGCCATTTCTTCAGGAGTGCGATAGAAAATGGGTGCACTTACTAGTGTTGATTCGTAAATGGTGTATTTACCGATGTTACGGTTGGCAGTATAGATACCTTCCTTGGTGCTGGCATGCATTGGGAGCTTGAGTTTACGGGCGGCAGATTCGATGTCGAGATAATCCTCATAAGTCAAGGTATCTTTGACAATATCCTCACCAGTTGCTGCATCTTGGACTAAGCCACCGTTAAAAGTGATGACGTAGTCACCTGCTTCTGTAAGATTGAGTTCTTCTAAAATTGCTTGAACACCGGAAATGGGGCGACCAGTAGCAATAACAATTTTAACGCCTGCTTTTTTTGCTTCTTGGATTGCTGAATGTACTTCAGCTGTAATTTGGTGTTGACTATTTAGTAGTGTACCATCAATATCGATGGCGACAAGTTTAATGCTCATTTGATTCTCCAATTATAAAATGATCGTTATGTATATGGCTGTTAAAATCAGCTATTTGAGGTGCGAAAATCCCTGTTTCTTCTAGCATTTCTTTTGGGAAATAGAAACGGCTATCGCCGTGGATTGTGCCTGATAGGGAGTGAACAATTGGTGATAGAGAGGATAGTTCTACCAAGGTTTCATCTTTGCGATAAATCTCAATTTGAGTCCGTTTCTTTTCTGCATTCGGTCGGTAAATGTCATACGGCAAATCGAAGTTGTGGTGAATAGCAGTATAGTATTCTGGGTCAAACCCGACATCTGCGACCAGGCTACGCAGGCGGTCCAAAGCTTCCTCTTCTTCGGCCTTGAAAGTGATGGATTTGAGCACTTTCCTATTGATATAGCGCTGGGCTAAGTCAGATAAAATACGATCTGGTCCATCTATCCATGATTGAAAGTAAGTATTCATAACTCCATCATCCAGACTGAGGTAGTCGGTTAGACGGATACGATGCTCAAAAAAAGGTAATAGCCGAGGTGAAGTTCGTGCAAAAAACTCCTGTTCACTAGTATATAGTAGTTTGGCACGATTGAGTAAATTCTGCAATAGGACTTCCATAGAGCGGCTTGCTGGATGAAAATAGACTTGCATGTACATCTGGTAGCGGCTGAGAACGTAGTCTTCTACTGCATGCATACCAGATTCTTTGAAGGCAATTCCATTTTCTGTCGGTCGAATGACACGTAATATCCTAGTTAGGTCAAATTCACCATAGTTCGCTCCTGTGAAGTAGGAATCTCGTAATAGATAATCCATTCGGTCAACATCAATCTGGCTCGAAATGAGTTGAACGACCTGTTTATTTGGATAGGTGTGTTTGATAACACTAGCAACCTTGTCTGGAAACTCAGGCGAAACTTGTTTCAACAGAGCATTGATTTCCGTTTCTGGACTAGTAATAATAGCACAGGTCATTTCCTCATGGTCTGTATCAAATAGACGCTCGAAGGTATGAGAATAGGCTCCGTGTCCAACATCATGGAGTAGCGCAGCAACCATGGTCAGTAGGGACTCATTTGTATCCCATATTTGTGGATACTTGTCTTCAAATTTTTGAGTAATCCGTCTGGCGATTTCGTAGGCGCCAAGGCAGTGCGAAAAGCGGCTATGCTCGCCACCATGGAAGGTATAGGAAGTAGTCCCTAGTTGCTTGATGCGGCGTAGTCGCTGAAATTCTTTTGTATTGATAAGTTTATAAATCAGCTCATGATCAACATGTACATAGTTATGAACTGGATCGCGAAATACTTTTTCTATCATAGTTTTATTATAACAAAAAAGGGAGATAAATTCCTGATTTTTCTAAAACACAAGGATATTGCTATGTATCCAAAGGAATCTTTTGGTATAATGGAGAAATGAATAATCAAATTATCTTATTAACTATTCAGGTTTTTATTATAGCCCTGATTCTTTGGATGCTTTACACAATTCTATCCTATGCTAAAAAGCACGATATTTCTCTAAAAGAGAAATTTTGGACAGGGTTTGGTATCGGTTATGTTACTGATTTGCTAGACACCTTGGGGATTGGAACCTTTGCAACGACAACCACTATGTTTAAACTGACAAAGTTGGTGGAAGACGATCGTAAAATTCCTGCGACCATGACAACGGCGCACATCATACCAGTCTTAGTAGAGGCGCTATTGTTTATTACGATAGTTGAGGTTGACATGGTCACTCTGATTGCTATGGCAGTAGCGGCATTTACAGGTGCCTTTATTGGTGCCAAGGTAACTCAAAAATGGGATACAAAGAAAGTTCAACGAATTCTTGGGATTTTGCTAATTATTGCAGCCTGTTTCATGGTCTATCGCATGATTACTAACCCTGGCGCAGATCTTACCAATGAAGTAAAGGGCTTAACTGGTTGGAAACTGGCTGTTGGTATTGCCTTTGATTTTATGGTGGGAATGCTGATGAGTATGGGACTGGGTAACTATGCTCCTGAGTTAATCTTCTTCTCATTGATGGGAATTAGTCCAGCGGTTGCTCTTCCAGTTATGATGTTGAATGCTGCTATGATTATGACAGCGGGTGCCAAGCAGTTTATCCAATCAGGACGAGTAAACTGGCCAGGAGTTCCAGGAATCATTGTCGGTGGGGTGCTGGGTGTTTTGACAGCCGCTTTCTTCTTATCAAATTTGGATATTAATAATTTAAAAATTTTGGTAGTCTTCATTGCAGCGTATACAGGCTTTACTCTGCTTCGTTCTTCCTTTGTTACTAGGATTAAAAAATAGTAGGAGGACCTATGGATATTTATTTACGAAATGAAATTGATTTGGATGGGCAGATTGAGGTAGTTGATCAGCAATTTCAAGTGGAAGTTAAGGAAAAAGATGGCACTCTCTATCTCATTTATAGTAACGATGAAGCTGAAAAAGTTGTCATAAAATGTGACGAAGAAGAGTTAGTGATGACACGCTTTTCCACTCCGAAGTCTATTATGCGATTCATTTCTGGTAAAGAAGCTATTGTGACCATTCCTACACCGTTAGGAATCCAGCATTTTGTGACCGATACAAAACGTTACCAATTAAACCATTCGGATCAAAGTGTCCAGTTGCAATATGAATTAAAGGGATTGGAGAACCAGCAAGTTTTTGCTTCCTATGATTTGGAAATCTCGTGGAAATAATCCCTTATTTCCAGAAAAATATTCTTGAATTTCTCGGGATTTTTGATATAATAGTTAACAAATCGAGGGAGTAGCTAGCGGAAAGTTCCGTGATATTGTCGTCAATCCGACTTGTTTCCGGCAATATATTAAATAGCGAGACTTGTTTTAATAAGACAGGTCTCTTTTTTATTTGTTAGGTAAAAAAGAGACCGAGAAGGAGAAGGAAATTGTCAAAAGAACAAAAACGCGATTTGTTTTATACACAGAGCGAAGAGCAAGTATTGTCAAGCATGGGGTCTTCTTTGGACGGTTTGTCTAGTGATGAGGCAAGCAAACGTCTAGCAGACTACGGTCGTAACGAATTGGATGAGGGTGAAAAACGCACACTCTTAGCTAAATTCTTGGATCAGTTTAAAGACTTGATGATCATTATCTTGATTGCAGCAGCAATCTTGACGGTGATTACAGAAGGTTCACACGGTTTGACAGATGCCATTATCATCTTGGCCGTGGTTATCTTGAACGCTGCCTTTGGTGTTTATCAAGAAGGGCAAGCTGAGGCAGCCATTGAGGCGCTAAAAAACATGTCAAGCCCAGTTGCGCGTGCGCTTCGTGACAATCATGTAGTCGAGGTTGATTCTAAAGACTTGGTACCAGGTGACATCGTCTTGCTTGAAGCAGGTGATGTTGTTCCTGCCGATATGCGTTTGTTGGAAGCTAACTCCCTCAAAATCGAAGAGGCAGCTCTTACAGGTGAGTCTGTACCAGTTGATAAAGATTTGTCAGCAGTTTTGGCTGAAGATGCACCAATCGGTGACCGTGTCAACATGGCTTACCAAAACTCAAACGTTACTTACGGACGTGGTCTTGGTGTGGTTACAAATACAGGTATGTACACTGAAGTTGGTCATATTGCTGGTATGCTTGCCAATGCTGATGAGACTGATACACCATTGAAACAAAACTTGCACCAGTTATCAAAAGTCTTGACATATGCAGTTCTTGTAATTGCTGCGGTAACGATGGCTGTTTCGGTATTTGTACGTGGAGAAGGTATCTTACCTGCTCTTATGACTTCTGTAGCTCTTGCGGTTGCGGCCATTCCTGAAGGTTTGCCAGCTATTGTTACAGTGGTTCTTTCGCTTGGTACACAGGTCTTGGCTAAGCGTAACTCGATCATCCGTAAGTTGCCTGCTGTTGAAACACTTGGTTCAACTGAAATCATCGCATCAGATAAGACTGGTACCTTGACTATGAACCAGATGACTGTTGAAAAAGTTTATACAAACGGTCAATTGGTGGATGCTAAAGAAGCTTTGGATGCAAGCAATACAACGCTTCGTGTTATGAACTTTGCCAACGATACAAAAGTTGACCCAACTGGTAAATTGATCGGTGATCCAACTGAAACGGCACTTGTTCAATTTGGTTTGGATCAAAACTTTGACGTTCGTGAAGTCTTGGTATCTGAGCCTCGTGTGGCTGAATTGCCATTTGATTCAACACGTAAATTGATGTCAACCGTTCACCAACAAGCTGCTGGAAACTTCTTCGTAGCTGTTAAAGGTGCTCCAGACCAGTTGCTCAAACGTGTAACGCAAATTGAAGAAAACGGTACAGTTCGTCCGATTACCGATGCAGATAAACAAGCCATTCTTGCAACTAACAAAGAGTTGGCTAAACAAGCCCTTCGTGTCTTGATGATGGCATACAAGTATGTTGATGCTATTCCTGAATTGGAATCTGACATTGTTGAAAATGACCTTGTCTTCTCAGGTTTGGTTGGTATGATTGACCCTGAGCGTCCTGAAGCGGCAGAAGCTGTTCGTGTCGCTAAGGAAGCGGGTATCCGTCCAATCATGATTACAGGGGACCACCAAGATACTGCTGAAGCAATTGCGAAACGTCTTGGTATTATTGATCCAAATGATACAGAAGACCATGTATTTACAGGTGCAGAGCTCAATGAATTGACGGATGAAGAGTTCCAGAAAGTCTTCAAACAATATTCTGTATACGCTCGTGTATCTCCAGAACATAAGGTTCGTATCGTTAAGGCGTGGCAAAATGATGGTAAGGTTGTTGCCATGACTGGTGACGGTGTTAACGATGCGCCATCACTTAAGACTGCCGACATTGGTATCGGTATGGGGATTACAGGTACGGAAGTATCTAAAGGTGCCTCTGATATGGTCCTTGCAGATGACAACTTTGCGACTATTATCGTAGCGGTAGAAGAAGGACGTAAGGTCTTCTCAAACATCCAAAAAACCATCCAATATCTCTTGTCAGCTAACACTGCTGAAGTATTGTGTATCTTCCTTGCAACCCTCTTTGGTTGGGACGTATTGGAGCCAGTTCATCTTCTTTGGATTAACTTGGTAACAGATACACTTCCAGCGATTGCCCTTGGTGTTGAACCTGCTGAGCCAGGTGTTATGCAGCACAAACCTCGTGGCCGTAACTCAAGCTTCTTCTCAGGTGGTGTATTGAGCTCTATTGTCTATCAGGGTATTCTACAAACAGCATTAGTACTTGGTGTCTATGGTTTTGCACTGCTTTACCCAGAACACAGCACTTATGAAGAAATCCATGCAGATGCTCTTACGATGGCATATGTTACTCTTGGATTGATTCAGTTGGTACATGCCTTCAACGTTAAGTCTGTTTACCAATCTATCTTTACCGTTGGTCCATTTAAGAATAAGCTCTTTAACTGGTCTATCGTAGCAGCCTTCTTGCTCTTGATGGCGACTGTTGTGATTCCAGGATTCAATACCTTCTTCAAGGTATCTATCTTGACACCAACTCAATGGATGGTAACAGTAATCGGTTCAGGTCTCATGGTTGTCGTTGTAGAAATTGTTAAATTTGTTCAACGTAAGTTGGGCTTGGATGAAAAAGCTATCTAATATAGTTATTCAGCTTATCTTTTATTACTTCGTTAACTCGCCTTGGGAGTGGGAAAGAACTCAACCAAGATAAAAAGAGTTCGTCTTCCCACCCCCGCACAGTTGATTAGGCCAGATTTGGAGTGCAAAACACGAACAAATCTGCCAATCAACCACTGCGCTGAGATGTTGACACGAACTCTGAGTAGTGGTTCTGGGCTTGAGCCCAGCCTCCTGCGACTCGTTGCCTTGTACTAAAAGCAAACTGAAGACTATATCATTTGAAAAAGCTCAGATTTAGTGGTCTGAGCTTTTTTCTGTACTGATAATGTATTTTGGGAAGATTCCTTGTCCCCAAAATGTAAAGATTAGAGATGTAGCAAGTAGGATTATCTTTATCATCGTAGAAAATTGGAAAAAGATGACAATTGGAAGGACAGCCAAGCTGAAATAGTAGAGGGAGAAGTACCTACTACTTTCCACTATTTGGACCCTATCGCCGTCTTTAACTTGAATGCTTGATTTTTTATCCCCTCGAACGCTTAGTGTAACAGATGATTGTGTAATTGGTAAGCTTAGAATTTTTCCTTGAGTAACTGTCCCAGCAATTTTTCCATCTACCAGGAGTGGAAGTTTTTGGGAGGATAGTTGTTTGATAGGTTTTGGATAATGAATAGTAACTCTCATATGAACCTCCTTGTAATCTAGTTTCATTATAGCAAAAAAAGAAAATATGTAAACGATTTCTGACACTGTTTTCCACTGTAGGCTTGCTTGAAGAATAAGAAACTGCTATAATTTTGAAGAGGTAGGAGTTTATATGAATTATCTTCAGAATTATATTTTAAGTAAAAGCAGTTATTTGCCATCTGATAAGTTATTCATTCTGCAAAAAGAACTAGAAGATTTAGATGATGAGGCTTTAAACGTTCTTATGATGGTTGAGATGCGTCACCCTCTTGTCGCTCTTATTTTGGCTATTTTCTTCGGTGAGTTTGGTGTCGACCGTTTTTATGTCGGGAATAAAGAATTGGGATTTGCTAAGCTGATTGCTTTTGCAGTATCTTTTGTTACGCTATTTATCTTGATTGGGTTCTTGTTATTTTTGGGACTTTATTTGTGGAAGTTTATTGATTGCTTCTTAATCATGCGAGCATGTAAGGAGGCGAACTTTGAGCGTTTGATGCTACAGATCCATCAATATAAGGTTTTTCAGCATAGCAATCAGATATTTTAAGTAAGATATTTTTTTGAATAAGGGGAGGCTTGGTATTGTCTTCCTTTTCTGTTTTTTAGCAGGATGTAAAGTACTTGTAATATGGAACGAGCTTTGTCACAGAAGTGACATTTTATGGAGCAGCATTTATGATATAATGATAAAATATGCTAGTTGAGAGGAGAATTTCTATGCAGACAAAGAAAATGAGTATGTTTTTATTTTTTGCCTATCTCCTTTTACTTACTTGGATGATTGTCTTTAAGATGGACTTGAGCATCTTATATGGACGCTATGGTTATGCTAGTATAAACTTAATTCCGTTTGCAGGAACAGCAGTCTATGATGGAGTGCTGGATTTTCCAGAAATTCTATTTAATATTGTAAGTTTTATTCCCTTTGGTATTTATATGGAAATGCTATTTCGCAAGGCATCGTGGGTGGCTAATCTATGTTTGATTATGTTAGTGAGTCTCTGCTTTGAGGTTCTGCAATATTTTCTTTTGCTTGGAGTTGCAGATATAACCGATTTACTGGCTAACGGCTTAGGGGGAGCAATCGGTATTAATGTCATGTATGTCTTGACCAGTATTTGGCGGGAGAAGGCCTATGTTCGTATGAATGTTTTTTGTTTTGCGCTAACGCTTTTTGTTATATTAATAACTTATTTAGCTATGTAGGTCTTGCTAAATATATCCAAAGTTTGCTAAAATGAATATAATGAATATTAAGGAAGAGATTATTAAATTATCTCAGGAAATTGGAATCTCGAAGATTGGTTTTACAACGGCTGATGATTTTGCTTATTTGGAGAAATCACTTCGTGCTAGTCAGGAAGAGGGGCGTTCGTCAGGATTTGAACATAAGAACATTGAAGAACGTATCCGTCCCAAACTGTCGTTAGAATCTGCCAAAACCATCATTTCTATCGCGGTGGCTTATCCACGCCATCTGCCTGTCAAACCGCAGAAGACCCAATACAAACGTGGGAAGATTACCCCTAGTTCATGGGGACTTGATTACCACTATATCTTGCAAGATAAGATGGAGCGTTTGGCACGGGGAATTGAGAAACTGACGGATGGTTTGGAATATAAGGCCATGGTGGACACTGGTGCCATGGTGGATACTGCTGTTGCCAGAAGAGCTGGAATAGGCTTTATCGGTAAGAATGGGCTAGTCATTTCTAAGGAATTTGGTTCCTACATGTTCTTAGGAGAATTAGTGACCAACCTGGACATCGAACCAGATCAACCAGTAGATTACGATTGTGGTGATTGCAATCGCTGTGTTGCAGCCTGTCCGACGTCTTGTCTATTAGGTGATACGACCATGAATGCCCGTCGCTGTCTGTCCTTTCAGACACAAGATAAGGGTATGATGGACTTGGAGTTTCGTAAGAAAATCAAGACGGTCATCTATGGTTGTGATATTTGCCAGATTTGTTGTCCTTACAACAAGGGAATTTCCAGTCCACCTGTGGTGGAGATCGACCCTGATTTGGCTGAGCCTGAGCTGATTCCATTCTTGGACTTGTCAAATGGGCAATTCAAGGAAAAATTTGGCATGATTGCTGGTTCTTGGCGAGGGAAAAATATTCTCCAGCGCAATGCCATCATAGCCTTGGCTAATAGTAATGATCGCTCTGCTATTCCCAAACTCCTAGAAATCATCGATAAAAAACAAAATCCGGTCCACATGGCAACGGCTATCTGGGCCTTGGGGCAATTGGTCAAACAGCCCAATGATGAAATGGTAGACTTTATCGCAGGTATTTCATCAGACAATGATGATGTTATAGCGGAGCAAGCAGCCTTTCTCAACATGGTCAAGGATTTACAAATGTGATATAATAAAGATTATGAATAAAAATGAGGTGTATATGGATACAGCAGAAATTCGCCAAAAGATTGAAGAACTTGGCAAAAAATTAACTTCTTTTAGGGGGTCTCTTTGACTTAGAAGGTCTGGAAGAAGAGATTGCCATTCTTGAGAACAAGATGACGGAGCCAGATTTCTGGAATGATAATTTGGCAGCCCAGAAGACGTCTCAGGAGTTGAATGAATTAAAAAATACTTATGGAAATTTCCATCAGATGTTGGATTTATATGATGAATCTGAAATTTTGCTAGATTTTCTAGCAGAAGATGAGTCTGTTCGGGAAGAGTTGGTTGAAAAGTTGGCAGAATTGGACAAAGCCATGACTGCCTATGAGATGACCTTGCTCTTGTCGGAACCCTATGATCACAATAACGCTATCTTGGAAATCCATCCAGGTTCGGGTGGTACCGAGGCACAAGACTGGGGAGAAATGCTCCTGCGGATGTATCAGCGCTATGGAAATGCCAAAGGTTTTACAGTAGAAACATTGGATTATCAAGCTGGTGATGAGGCAGGTATTAAGTCCGTGACTCTAAGCTTTACTGGGCCAAACGCCTATGGCTTGCTTAAGTCAGAAATGGGTGTTCATCGTTTGGTGCGCATCTCACCTTTTGACTCAGCTAAGCGTCGTCATACTTCCTTTACATCTGTAGAGGTAATGCCTGAGTTGGACGATACCATTGAAATTGAAATCAGAGATGATGAAGTGAAGATGGATACCTTCCGGTCAGGAGGTGCTGGTGGACAGAACGTCAACAAGGTCTCAACGGGTGTTCGATTGACGCACATTCCGACAGGGATTGTGACTCAGTCCACAGTTGACCGTACTCAGTATGGAAACCGAGACCGTGCAATGAAACTCTTGCAGGCTAAATTGTATCAATTGGAGCAGGAGAAGAAAGCGGCAGAAGTAGACTCACTCAAGGGAGACAAGAAAGAGATCACTTGGGGAAGTCAGATTCGTTCTTATGTCTTTACACCTTATACAATGGTAAAAGACCACCGTACTGGTTATGAGGTGGCTCAAGTCGATAAGGTTATGGACGGAGACTTGGACGGCTTTATAGATGCTTATTTAAAATGGCGAATTAGCTAAGAATCTGTATTTACAAGTGAGGTGCTTGTATATAAGAGATAGTTTTTCGCTCATCAAGGAAGTTTTTTGAGAGAATACGGACTGTATTTTGAAAAAAACGTTCTCAAATCTAAAGAAAGGACTGTCTAAGACAGGAAATCCTATGGGAATAATAGAAATGAAAGACGTTTCCAAGAAATATGGAAACGGAACGACTGCCCTTCGCGGAGTATCAGTCAATGTTGAAGCGGGAGAATTTGCCTACATTGTAGGTCCTTCTGGTGCAGGTAAGTCAACCTTTATCAAACTCTTGTATCGGGAGGAAAAGCTCGATAAGGGGAGTCTAAAGGTTGGTAAGTTTGACCTTGCAAAAATTAAAAAGAGAGATGTTCCTCTTCTACGTCGTAGTGTAGGAGTGGTTTTCCAAGACTACAAACTCTTACCTAAAAAGACTGTCTTTGAAAATATTGCTTATGCGATGGAAGTTATCGGTGAGAAACCACGGAATATCAAGAAACGTGTAATGGAAGTTTTAGATTTGGTTGGTTTGAAGCACAAGATTCGTTCTTTCCCAAATGAACTTTCAGGTGGTGAGCAACAGCGGATTGCTATTGCCCGTGCCATTGTAAATAATCCTAAAGTATTGATTGCTGATGAACCAACTGGTAACTTGGACCCTGAAAACTCTTGGGAAATCATGAATCTATTGGAGCGAATCAATTTGCAGGGGACAACGATTTTGATGGCGACACACAATAGTCAGATTGTGAATACACTTCGTCATCGTGTTATTGCGATTGAAGATGGTCGTGTAGTACGTGATGAAGCGGAAGGAGAATATGGATACGATGAGTAATCGATTTTTTAGACACTTTATTGAGTCATTGAAGAGTTTGAAGCGAAATGGTTGGATGACGATTGCAGCCATTTCATCTGTAGCCATTACCCTTACCTTGGTTGGTCTATTTGCTTCAGTTATTTTGAACACAGCAAAGCTCGCTTCGGATTTGGAACAGAATGTACGTATCAATGTATACTTGAGAGCGAACTCAACTGATCAAGCTGAGACGATTGTGAACGAAGCAGGAGAGACGGTAGCTAATCCAGATTATCAAAAGGTGTATAATCAGATTACAGCCTTAGAAAATGTACAATCTGTTACTTATTCGAGTAAGGATGAACAGTTGCAGAAATTAACAGCTACCTTGGGAGACACTTGGAACTTATTCCAAGGAGATGCCAATCCACTTTACGATGCTTATATCATTGATACGACAGATCCAAATTATGTTAAATCTGTGGCTGCAGAAATTGCAAAAATTGATGGTGTTACAGAGGTTCGAGATGGTGAAGTAGAGACAGAGCGTATTTTCAAGTTGGCTGATTTAGTTCGGACTTGGGGATTGGCAGCGACTGGTTTATTGCTCTTTACGGCGGTCTTCTTGATTTCCAATACTATTCGAATTACCATTATTTCTCGTAGCCGTGAAATTCAGATTATGCGTCTGGTTGGTGCTAAAAACAGTTATATTCGTGGACCATTCCTCTGGGAAGGTGCCTGGGTAGGGTTCCTCGGAGCTATTTTACCTTCTGTTTTAGTCTATTCTCTTTATAAGATGATCTATACTTCAGTAAATGCTAGTCTTGCTAGTCAAGATTTGTCTCTGATTAGTATGAATGTCTTTGTTCCAGGAATGATTGGCGCACTTTTTGTAATTGGTATTATTATTGGTTCCTTGGGATCAGTCATTTCCATGAACCGCTACTTAAAAATTTAATAGACAAGCTACATGTAAAAAGGTCTGCACAATAATGAGGCAGACCTTTTTGTTATGGATGTCTATGGTGAGAAGATTTGTTCATCTCTTGCTTAATAGTACAGTCGCAGGAACAATCTCCGCAGGATCCTTTTCCTTTGATGAGACTGCGAATAGCAAGAGAAAATAAGATGACGATGATGAGAAAGAGGATAAGAGTAGGCATTAATATTCTCCTTTTTCTAATGTTTTTAGTGTGACGATTGGAAGGGGATTGGCTGGTTTTTTTACTAGGCTGTAGATGGCTGTGATAATTAGAAAGATAGCGATAAATGTCCAGACGGTTGGTAATTGTCCGTAGATAAGTACAAGACCAAGCTGATAGATAACCAAACTACTTGCATAGGCTAAACCTGTTTGAAAACCGATAGCAATCCATGTCCACTTGGCTTCTCCCATTTCACGGTGAATGGCACCAATAGCCGCAAAACAAGGGGCACAGAGGAGATTGAAGACTAGGAAGGAATAGGCTGACAATGCTGTATAGTCTTGTTGTAAAAGCCCCCAGAGTTCGGGATTTTCTTCGGTTGTTTCTCCTAATTTATAGAGGATACCAAAGGTGGCAATGACGGTTTCCTTGGCTAAGAGACCTGTAATGGCTGCAACAGTTGCTCGCCAATTTCCGAAACCAAGTGGAGCAAAGAGGAGAGAAAAACTGCGTCCAATGGAGGCTAAGATACTCTCATCTGTCTCTACCATTTGTAAAGACCAATTATAGGAACTACTGAACCAAATAATGATGTTGGTCACAAATATAATGGTACCAGCTCGTTTGATAAAACTAAGGGCCTTATCGAATGCATACCGGAGAACCGTACTGAGTTTCGGTAAGTGATAAGATGGTAATTCCATGATAAAGGGGCTTGCGACTCCACCGAGCTGCTTGGTCTTTTTTAGTGCCATTCCGGATAGGACGATGGCGGCCATACCGACAAAATAGGCGCTTGGGGCAATCCAAGGATTGTCAGGAAAGAAAGCACCGGCTACCAGCGAAATGATAGGAAGTTTGGCAGAACAGGGCATGAAGGTTGCTGTCATAATGGTAATTTTCCGGTCCTGTTCATTTTCAATAGTCCGACTTGCCATGACTCCAGGAACGCCACAGCCTGTGGAAATCAACATGGGAATAAAGGATTTGCCTGATAGACCAAAACGTCTAAAAATCCTATCCATGACAAAGGCGACTCGGCTCATATAGCCAATGTCTTCCAAGATTCCCAAGCAGACGAAGAGGACGAAAATTTGTGGTACAAAACCGAGAATGGCTCCGCATCCTGCAATAATGCCATCAAGGACCAGTGATTGTAGCCAGCCAGCGATTTCAAATCGATCTAGATTTTCCTGAATAAGGCCTGGAACAAGCTCTCCGAATAGGACATCATTTACCCAGTCCGTCCCCATTGTACCAACCGTTTGAATAGACAGGAAGTAGGTCAGCCACATGACTGCCGCAAAGATAGGGAGGGCAAGAAAACGATTGGTAACAAGTCGGTCTATGTTATCAGACAGGTTAAAAGCCTTATCGCTGTCTTTTGTGACCAGTTCTGTGATTTTCTCGATAAATTGGTAGCGTTGATTGACGATAATGGCTTCCATATCGTCTGCGTAAATTTTTTCCAAAATGGCAATGATTTCGGTCAAATCAAGCATGTCTTGTGCATTGAGTTGCAATTGGTCCAGAATGACTTGATCTTGTTCGAGTAGCTTAATGGCGTAGAAGCGTTTTTGATGATTTGGGATGGAATCCGATAATAGGTCAATAACTTGGGCGAGACCGGCTTCAAATTGCTTATCATACTGAGGATAGATTGGCTCGGCTTGCTGATTGGTAATTTTTTCTACTTCATGGAGGAGCTGGGATATACCTAGCTTTTTTAGTGCACTGATAGGCTGTACAGGAACTCCCAGTTGATAGGAGAGTTGGTCGCTGTTTATTGAGCGACCTTGACTTTTCAGGGCGTCTGTCATATTGAGGGCGATAACAGTAGGAAGGCCCATTTCTAATAACTGCAAGGTCAGATAGAGATTTCGCTCCAAGTTTGTTGCATCAAGGACGTTGAGGATAGCAGCTGGTTGGTCCGCTATCAAATAATCTCTGGCAACCCGTTCTTCTGGTGTGTAGGGAGACAGCGAGTAGATACCTGGTAAATCTTGAATTAGTAAATGCTTTCGCTTTTTGATTGTTCCAGATTTTCTTTCAACGGTGACTCCAGGCCAGTTACCAACACGTTGGTTGGTCCCTGTTAGGAGGTTGAAAAGAGTTGTTTTTCCGCTATTTGGATTTCCTGCAAGGGCGATGTGTTTTGTCATTTCTTCACCTCGCTTGTGATTTGAACACCAATCATTTGCGCTTCGGATTTGCGTAGTGTCAGCTCGTATCCTCTCAAGGTAATTTCGATTGGATCGCCCAAGGGAGCGACTTTTTTGAGAAATAGCTGCGTGTTCTTTGTAAGTCCCATATCCATGAGGCGACGACGGAGTGCACCTGTTGCATAGATGTCCATGACCTTAGCTGAGCTACCAATAGGTGCCTCAGATAGATTGATTATTTCCGTAGCTGACTTTTCTATTAAAACCAGAGATTCAATAATTTCTCTGTCTAGGGCTAGACGGCTTGCCTTGACTTGGAAAATAGCATTGGTCTTGGTTTTTGAAATGATGCGAATCTCTTCTCCGACTTTTAAACCCAAGTGCGCTAAGTGTTTACGAATATCATCTTGCGTTAGACAATATTTGACTAAATAAGATTGTCCAACTTGAAGGTTTTGCAGTTTCATATCGTTTCCTTTGTGATTTTTATAACAATAGTATAGCATAATTCCTTAAAAGTGTCAGATAATTTTTAGGAACGACTTATTTTCGGATTTATTTTCTCTTTATTTTTTTCCATATTTCCCAAAAATCCATTGACTTTTTTTAGAGATATGATATACTAGTCAAGTACTGCTGGTTTAGCTCAGTCGGTAGAGCGCATCCATGGTAAGGATGAGGTCGCCGGTTCAATCCCGGCAACTAGCATCGAATACTATCAAAAGACCTTGTTTGACAAGGTTTTTTCTTATTTTTGTCCTAAATTCGCCCCAATTGTCAAAAAATCCCTTGACATGAATGTTTATTGTGGTAGAATAGGGCTTAGAAATATGAAAGGAGTAAAACAAATGAACAAGCAACTTGTCATGCAGCAAGCTATTTTTTATCATACACTCCTTTCTAAGCAGGAAAACAGGGCTCATTGATAAACTGATGAAGTTTTTCGTGGGCTATATTTTGAAACATTGAGACAATCAAGCACTGTGGCCATGGTGTGATAAAAATTGTCGACTATGTTCAAGAGCTGGTCTATTTTTGTGGACTTACGCAAGCCTAGGTGGAGTGAAATGCTTCCCTAGGCTTTTTTGTGCGCTTAGAAAGGTAATACTCTTCGAAAATCAAAATTATCCGTTGTCAACTTGCCTTGATGAACTCCAGTTCTATCTTCGGCTTCGTTTCCTAGGCTACTTTTGATTTTCATTGAGTATAACGTCTATCAATTGTTGCTTATTGAATAAAGTGGCAAATGATAGGTTATAGATTTGTAAAGGAGATATATGTTTCAATTAATTTTTGACTACATCAAGCGTCATAAGTGGCTCTATCTATTGGTTGCTGTGACCTTGATTATTTATGACGCCACACTTTTGCTACCAACGCAAATCATACAGCGGATGGTCGATATACTGACCAAGAATGAATTGACTCAGGCCATATTGGTTCAGGAGATGACCTTATTGTTATTGGTAACAGTGCTGAACTATGCAACAGCCTTCATTTGGCATCTGAAATTATTTCAGGCCTCTGTCAATTTCAAGTTTGATATGCAGCAACGTGCCTTTAAAAAATTAGTGACCATGCGGACTCCATTTTATGAAAAATTCCGCTCAGGAGATGTCATGACTCGTTTTTCAACGGATGTGGATGGCCTGATGGAGATGGTGGGTTACGGTCTTATGATTGTCGTCTATGCAGGCGGTATGTTGGCTTTTATCATTCCCACGATGTTCTTTATTGATTGGAAAATTTCGCTAGTAGCTTTACTACCGATGCTGTTCATGACACTATGTATATTTTTTATCGGGAGAAAACAAGATAAGGCGATTGATGCCAATAGGGAAGCTGTAGCCCAGCTCAATAATGAAGTTTTGGAGGTCATCGAAGGCATTCGAGTGACTAGGGCTTATAGTAAAAAAGCAACTCAAAAGGCTCAATTTCAAGCTCGTACCAAGCAATTGGCTCAGGGTGGGGATCGCATCACTTCCTTGCAATCATTGTATAATCCATTAGCCACAGTCTGTTTGGGATTATCTACTATTTTCGTGCTTCTCATGGGGGCACAAGCCGTGAAAGCAGGGCAACTGACCTTGGGACAAGTAATTGCCCTTCAATTGTATGTTGGTTCGCTTTTAGAGCCGTTTTGGACACTAGCAGATTTCATCCTTGTTTATCAGACTGGTAAGACATCTTTCGAAAAACTACAAGAGCTGATTGAGACGGGTGATGATTTGGAGGCTGATGGTTCTAAGGAAATTGCAGAGCTGTCTAGTATTTCCTTCAAAAATTATAGCTTTAGTTATCCACAGGCGGAAAGAGCCAGCCTACAGGACATCAATTGGACACTGAAAGCAGGGCAAACTGTAGGTATCGTTGGGAAGACTGGTTCGGGAAAAACGACCTTGGTTCGCCAATTCTTACGCCAGTATCCGATTGGTCAGGGAAATTTTTTCATCAATCATCAATCTGTTTTAGACTTTAAACGTTCTAGTATAGAGGAAAAAATTGGCTATGTTCCACAAGAACACATTTTGTTTTCAAGGTCTGTTGGAGAAAATATTGCCCTTGGGAAAGTAGCTAGTAGCTCTGAGGAGATTGAACAAGCCATTGCCACAGCAGCTTTTAGTCAAGATTTAAAACGGATGAGTGATGGTCTTGATACCATGATTGGTGAGCGTGGGGTATCTATTTCTGGCGGTCAGAAACAACGGATTTCCATTGCCCGTGCTTTCCTGCGAAAGCCAGATTTGCTAATTCTAGATGATTCTTTGTCGGCAGTGGATGCTCGGACAGAACGCCAGATTATCCAAAATATTCAAAAAGAACGTGCAGGCAAAACCAATGTCATCGTGACCCATCGTCTATCTGCTGTCAACCATGCAGACTGGGTACTAGTCTTGGATGAGGGGCGTATCGTTGAGGAGGGGCGTCCAGCTGATTTGCTTGCCCAAAGAGGTTGGTACTATGAACAATACCAACGACAACAAAGCCAGGAAGGAGGAGAGTAATGACTATTTTAGGTTTTTTATTAAAACAAATCGGTCGTGTTAAGTGGCTATTTATAGTAGCTGTCGGCTTCTATCTATTGGCTTCGACCATGGTTCGATTGGCTCCTCTGCTGATTCAGCAGGCGATTGATGGACCGATTACGGATTTAAGCAAGGGATTGCCCTTTGATGAAGCTGTTTTCTTAAACCAGTCAGCTCAATACATGGGAATGATTATTCTAGGAGCTATTGGCTTCTACCTATCTATGCGTTTACTCATGCATTGCGCCAATCGTATTGCTGAAAATCTGCGTAATCAAGCCTACGATGTTATGCAACGGTTGCCTATTTCTTATTTTGATGATAAGCCTGCTGGAAAAATTGCAACTAGAATTGTCAATGATACAGAAACCCTGCGGACACAATTTTATGGGACCTTAGTTAATGCCTTTAACAATATTGTTCGTTTGCTCTTTACATACGGTGTCCTATTTTACATGAATAGGAGTCTCGGTTGGCTGATGTTACTCTTAATACCACTCTATATCGGCATTCAATTTGCTTACAAGAAAATGACAGACAAGCCAATGAAGGATTTTTATGATGCAAGGAGTGACGTCAATACGCAGGTGAATGAGACCATGAATGGTGCAAGTTTGATTCAACTTTTTGGACAAGAAGAGCGCATCATGAGAGAATTTGAAGTGACTGCTGACAAGATGCGTCGGGCAGATAATAAGATTATCTGGGCCCAGTCTCTTGCCACGTGGAATCTGAGTGGTTTTCTGCAAAATTTAGTCATTGCTGCGATTTTAACAGTAGTCGGCTATCAGTTTCTCGCGGGACAGGATGGAGTCACAGCTGGGAAACTCTTTGTTTATGTTAACTATATCGAAGGAGTCTTCATTGCTTTGGGAGCGCTGGTTCAACAGTTCCCAAATATGCTTCGCTCTTTTGAAACAGGTAAGCGTCTAATGGCCCTTCTAGAAGAAGAGGTGGAGGACGACTGTGATCGTATTTTGGAAGTTGAACAAGGGCAAGTCGTATTTGAACATGTGAACTTTAGCTATGAAGAAAACAGACCAGTTTTGAAAGATATTACCATTCGGGCAGAAAAAGGGGAAACAGTTGCTTTGGTTGGGCATACTGGGTCTGGTAAGTCTTCTATTATGAACCTCCTCTATCGTTTCTATGATCCACAGGAGGGACGTGTACTGATTGATGGGAAAAACATCCGTGATTATTCCCGTGAAAGCCTGCGCAGTCACATGGGGATTGTTTTGCAAGATCCCTATCTCTTTACAGGGACGATTGCCAGCAATGTTTCCATGAATGAAGAGGAAGCAGATAGAACAAGAATCCTGCAGGCGCTAGAAAAAGTTGGTGCAGGGCCTATGCTATCTCGCTTAGAGAAAGGGATTGATGAACCGGTTGTTGAGAAGGGGGCGGCCTTTTCAAGTGGGGAACGTCAGTTGATTGCCTTTGCGCGGACACTCTACTCTGATCCTAAAATTCTGATATTGGATGAAGCAACTTCTCATATTGATACGGAGACGGAAGAAATTATCCAACATGCTATGGAAGTGGTGAAAGAAGGTCGGACAACCTTTATTATTGCTCACCGACTTTCTACCATTCAAAATGCAGACCAGATTCTTGTCTTAGATCAAGGTCGAATTATTGAACATGGGAAACATGAAGAATTGGTTGCACGTGGTGGAGTATATGCTCAAATGCATGAGATTCAAGCAAAGGTGTAATAAGCAGTTAAAAATTCCAAGCTTTGGCTGGAATTTTTTGCTATAATTGACTCATGAAAGCCTTAATTTTTGATGTAGATGATACGCTTTATGATCAGATTCAACCGTTTGAACGTGCTTTGGAAAGACATATTGAAGTAGCAAGGGAGCAAATTGAACCACTCTACCTTTCCTTTCGCAGATATGCGGATGAAGTATTTGAAGCGACAGCAATTGGAAAGATGAGTCTGAAAGACAGTCATATTTATCGGATGAAACATGCTTTGGCAGATTTTGGGTATCAGGTGTCTGATGCAACAGCCTTAGCTATTCAAATAGATTATGATTATTTTCAAGGGCAGATAGAGCTCAATCCAGTGTTTCCAGAAATATTTTCGTGGTGTCAGGCGCAAGGAATTGCAATGGGGATTATTACGAATGGACCTTATAGACATCAGTTGAGAAAGATACGCACGATGGGGTTAGTTAATTGGTTTGAGCTAGAACATGTCCTTATTTCTGGACAAGTTGGTATCACAAAGCCAAATCCTGCTATTTTTCAACTAATGGAAGAACGTTTGGGGATGTCAGGCGAAGATATTTGTTATCTAGGGGATTCGTTTGAAAATGATGTGGTAGGAGCGAAAGCTGCGAATTGGAAGGCAATTTGGTTTAATCATAGAAAGAGAGTAGAGCCAATAGCTCCGTATCAAGCAGATAAAGTGGTGACAGCTTGGGATGAACTGGTCGAAGTTATCCAGTCTTTCTAGTGGTTTCTGCAAGGGATTATCAATTTTTTATAGGTGTGATAGATAAAATATATTAGCAGCATACCTGTCTTTATGATAGTATAAAATGTAAGCATAGAAGTATAGGTGTGAATCCAAGCAGATTTTTATTCCTACTCTATGAAATTTTTTGAAATGGAGTTGCCTATGACACAAGCTTTCTTTCCTATCCATACTCTAGAGACTGTTAGTCCAGAATTACGAGAAAACCTTGCGACTGTCAAGAAAAATAATGGCGGTTATATTCCTAATCTCATCGGTCTTTTAGCCAATTCTCCTACAGCCCTAGAAACCTACCAAACTGTCAGTGGTATCAATCGCCGTAGTAGTCTGAATCCGACCGAGCGTGAAGTGGTACAAATTACAGCTGCCCTTGCCAATGGCTGTGGATTTTGCGTGGCAGGTCATACGGCTATTTCTATCAAGCAGGTTAAGATGCCAGATGTTATTCTACAAGCTCTACGCCAGGGAACTCCCATCGAAACGGATGCAAAATTAGATGTTCTCGCTCGATTTACTCTGGCTGTTATTCATGAAAAAGGTAAGGTTGGACAGCCCTTGCTAGAGGAATTTTTCCAAGAGGGCTACACGGCTGAAAATGCCTTGGATGTGGTGTTAGGAGTCAGTCTTGCAACTCTTTGTAATTATGCCAACAATCTCATCAATACTCCTATCAATCCAGAATTACAGGCCTATGCTCTGTAGGAGTTCCAGTAAAATATGTATCAAAAACTAGTTAGGACGTTTACGTTATCCTAACTAGTTTTTTTGAATTAACCAAGTATGATTTTCCTAATATACATTTGAGATGGCCTTTGTTTTCTAAAACTAGTTTTAGAAGAGGTATAAAATGTTGAAACTAGTTTTAAAAGAAGACTATTTTCTTTCAAAATAGAAATTAGATTTTAAATGAGGAACTGGGATTGAAAAAAAGTTAATGTGCTATATAATAATATTGTAAGCGCTATCCAGAATTCAAGAATAGAAAGGAGAAATTAATGGGCAAGATCGGTAAAGAAGCTCTAAAAGAACAGATAAAAGATGGAATTATCATTTCCTGTCAGGCTTTGCCAGGCGAACCTCTGTATAGGGAAGAAGGCGGTATTATGCCTTTACTAGTCAAGGCTGCCCAAGAAGCAGGGGCAGTCGGTATTCGGGCCAATAGTGTACGAGATATTAAGGAGATAAAAGAAGTAACTACTTTGCCAATTATCGGAATTATCAAGCGAGACTATCCTCCACAAGAGCCCTTTATTACGGCTACGATGCGAGAAGTAGACGAGTTAGCAGCTCTAGATATTGAGGTCATTGCTCTTGATTGTACCAAGCGTGAGCGTTATGACGGACTCGATGTTGTTGATTTCATTAAACAAATCAAGGAAAAATACCCCGAACAACTTTTTATGGCAGATATTTCAACCTTTGAGGAAGGCTTAACTGCTTATGAAGCAGGCATCGATTTTGTTGGGACAACACTTTCGGGGTATACATCCTATAGTAGGCAGGAGGAGGGACCGGATATTGAATTGGTTGACCGCTTGTGCCGAGCAGGTATCGATGTGATAGCGGAAGGAAAAATACACTATCCTGACCAAGTAAAAATTATTCATGATTTAGGTGTGGCAGGAATTGTTGTAGGCGGTGCAATTACACGTCCAAAGGAAATCGCAGAGCGGTTTATTAGTGCTTTACATAAATAATAAATAGGTTATAGAAAGGAATGGAGTATGAATTTTAAGAAGTTTTCTCAGCTAGGGCAGGCCTTTATGCTGCCGATTTCAATTTTGCCTGTGGCTGGTCTCTTACTGGGAATTGGAGGCGCCTTATCAAATAGTAATGCTGTAGCACAATTTCCTGTATTGGATCAAGCGTGGTTGCAAGCTGTATTCACTATCATGAGTACGGCAGGTAGTGCGGTATTTGCGAATTTAGCGTTGATTTTTGCAATTGGTGTTGCTGTAGGTTTGGCAGATGCTGATAAGGGGACTGCTGGCCTATCTGCTGGGGTTGCATACTTGGTTTATACGGCTACTATTAGTGGATTTTTAACTCTTTTTGCAGATAAGGGAGCAAGCATTGATACTGGAGTTTTGGGCGCTTTAGCGATTGGTATCACTGTTGCAACTTTACACAATAAATACCGAAAAATTGAATTACCAGCCTTTCTTGGTTTCTTCGGAGGCTCTCGCTTTATTCCAATTATTTCATCATTTGCAGCAATTGCGATTGGCTCCATTTTTTATATAATTTGGCCACCGATTCAGAATTTGTTAGTTGATTTTGGTAAGGCAATAGCAGAGATGGGAAGTTTTGGAACCTTCTTATATGGTTTTGGATTACGTTTGACAGGTGCGTTTGGCTTGCACCATACCATCTATCCAATGTTTTGGTATACTTCATTAGGTGGAAGTGAAGTGGTAGCAGGTGAGACAATCCAAGGTGCGCAAAATATTTTCTTTGCTCAATTAGCAGATGCGAACCATACAGGCTTATTTACTTATGGAACTCGATTTTTTGCTGGTCGATTTGCAACGATGATTTTTGGTCTACCAGCATCTTGTTTGGCCATGTATCACGCAATTCCTAAGGAAAATCGTAAGAAGGTTGGTAGTTTTTATTCAAGTAGTGCATTAACTTCCTTATTGACAGGAATTACTGAGCCAATCGAGTTTTCTTTCTTGTTTGTTGCTCCATGGCTATATGTTGTTCACGCATTTTTAGATGGACTATCATTCTTAGTTGCGGATCTCCTGCAAATTCGTATTGGGAACTCATTTTCTGGTGGGCTTATTGATTACTTGATTTTTGGTGTTTTCCAAGGAAATGACAAAACCAATTGGATTTACGTGATTCCTGTTGGCTTGCTTTGGGCAGCAGTTTATTATCTAGTTTTCAAATTTTTAGTAACCAAATTTCACGTGCTAGTTCCTGGTATGGAAAGCAGTGATCAAGCATCACATTCTGAAAAAGTTTTATCAAACGGTTCTAGTCTTCGTGATAATGCAATTGCTATCATCGATGCTCTTGGTGGAGCAGATAATATTGAGCATGTGACTGCCTGTGCGACTCGATTAAGAGTATCGCTCAGAAATAGTGGTCTTGTGGATAAGGGAGTTATTCAGTCGATAGGTGCAACGGCTGTTTTGGATGTAAAAGGAGGAATACAGGCTATTTTCGGAGGTAAGGCTATTCTGTATAGCCAAGAAATCAATCAAATTCTTGGTCTTGAAGAATAGAGTTAGATTTAAGCGAATTAAAAGCATTCAAACTGTACCTATCGGGTATTTTTGAATGCTTTTTGTCTTATTAAGAGTGTTGTGAAATAGAAAGATGGATAAATTATTCTCTAATAGTTTGCTTGAAAATATTCTCTTTTTTCTCCTTGTCAATAGCCAAAAAATAGGCGTAGATAATATCTAGCATGATGAGCAGGGGAATTTGGGGTGAGATACGATTGCCGTAATTGAGGTGGCGAACAGAGGCGACTGGAATGATTTGGTCAAAAGTCGGATGGGGAAAACTCTTGGTTGTTAACAGGGCGGTAGGAATCCCCTTTTGAGCAGCCAGGTGGAGATGCTCCATGACCTCTTCTGTCTGACCAGACAGAGAAAGACCGATGACCAGGCAACTAGGGTCTAAAATAGTAGTTGTCCAAATAAGATTATTTTTATCAGTAATTGCATCGCAGACTACACCCAGTCGCATAAAGCGGGATTTGATTTCCATTGCAACCAAACCAGAACTGCCGATTCCGTAAAAATAGACACGCTTGCTACTGTCAATCAGTTTGGCAATCTCTTCCAATTTTTCTTCATCTACTAGTTTATTGGTAGCAGTTAGGATTTCCTCATAGTCTACCAAGACTTTTTTTGTTAGGCTCCGCTGTAATTTTTCAAAATGTTTATCCAAGTATTGTTGGTTATTCTGAAAGGCAAAGACAAATTCTCGATAACCGGAAAATCCACATTTTTTGGCAAAACGGGTAAGAGCAGATGGAGAAATGTGGAGTTGCTGTATAGTGTTTTCTTGGCTAAGATTGGCGCTAGATGGATCTAACTGAGTAAAATAACTAGCAATCTGCTTTTCAAGTCTAGTCATCTGATCCAGATGAGACTCAATGATGGCAGTGATGTGTTTCGGTGTTTGTAACATTTTCCATTCCTCTGATAGCTTCTGAGGACATTATACCACTAAAACCCCCTCATTGATAGGTTTTATGATATAATGGAAACGTAAAAGGAATGTAAGATTATGTATATTGAAATGATTGATGAAACAGGGCAGGTTTCTGCTCAAATGCAGGAGCAGATTACGGAATTGCTCCAGTTTGCTGCCGAAAAAATTGGCAAGCAGAATAAGGAAATGGCTGTGACCTTTGTGGACAATAAGCGTGTCCATGAGGTTAACTTGGAGTACCGAGGAATTGACCGTCCTACAGACGTTGTCAGCCTAGAATATAAGCCAGAGTCAGAGATTGTTTTTGATGAGGAAGACTTACTGGACAATCCTGAATTGGCTGAAATGATGGAAGATTTCGATGCCTATATTGGTGAATTGTATATTTCTATCGATAAGGCGCGTGAGCAAGCTGAAGATTACGGACATAGCTACGAGCGCGAAATGGGCTTTTTAGCTGTACACGGTTTTCTGCATATCAATGGCTATGATCATTATACGCCAGAAGAAGAGGCAGAAATGTTTGGTTTACAAGAAGAAATTTTGACGGCCTATGGACTTACAAGAGAATAATTCAAAAAATCGCTGGAAAAACCGGGAATTGATTGCAAGTCTAGAATTTGCAGTAACGGGTTTGTTGACGGCTTTCAAGGAAGAACGCAATATGAAGAAGCACCTTGCTTCTGCTGTCCTTGTTGTGCTTGCGGGACTTATTTTCCAAGTATCTGTGACAGAATGGCTCTTCCTCTTGCTTAGCATTAGTCTGGTTATCGCTTTTGAAATTGTGAATTCGGCTATTGAGAATGTGGTGGATTTGGCGTCAGACTATCATTTTTCTATGTTGGCAAAGAATGCAAAAGATATGGCAGCAGGGGCAGTCTTGTTTGTGTCAGGATTTGCCTTGTTGACAGGATTGATTATCTTTGTGCCGAAAATTTGGGACTTTATTTTTTAGAATATAAGGAGAATACATGACATTTAAGTCAGGTTTTGTGGCGATTTTAGGTCGTCCAAACGTTGGGAAATCAACCTTTCTCAACTATGTAATGGGGCAAAAAATTGCCATCATGAGCGATAAGGCTCAAACAACCCGTAACAAGATTATGGGGATTTATACAACAGAAGAAGAGCAGATTGTCTTCATTGACACACCAGGAATCCACAAGCCTAAGACGGCCTTGGGTGACTTTATGGTGGAATCTGCCTATAGCACCCTTCGTGAAGTGGACACGGTCCTCTTTATGGTGCCAGCCGATGAAAAACGAGGCAAGGGTGACGACATGATTATGGAACGCCTTAAACAGGCCAAGGTTCCAGTCATTTTAGTGGTTAACAAGATTGACAAGGTTCATCCAGACCAGCTTTTGGAACAGATTGATGATTTCCGTCAACAGATGGACTTCAAGGAAATTGTGCCAATTTCTGCAACCCAAGGGAACAATGTTAATCGTCTCATGGAAATTCTCAAGGAAAATCTGGATGAAGGTTTCCAGTATTTCCCAGCGGATCAAATCACTGACCACCCAGAACGTTTCTTGGTATCTGAGATGATTCGGGAGAAGGTTCTACACCTGACTCGTGAGGAAATTCCGCACTCTGTTGCCGTTGTCATCGAGTCCATGAAACGTGATGAATTTACCGACAAGGTCCATATCCGAGCGACGATTATGGTTGAGCGTGATAGTCAGAAAGGCATCATCATCGGCAAGCAAGGAGCTATGCTCAAGAAAATTGGCTCTATGGCCCGTCGTGATATTGAATTGATGTTGGGCGACAAAGTCTTCCTCGAAACCTGGGTCAAAGTCAAGAAAAACTGGCGAGACAAAAAACTCGACCTCGCCGACTTTGGCTATAATGAGAAAGAGTATTAAAAACGTCCGGGGGACGTTTTTTACCCGAGCTTGAAAACTAGAGAGCGAGGAAGGTTCGGGGGGGAGTGAAACAGTCTGGGAATAGACTGTTTCAGCAGGTCACATAGGAATGTGAAAGTGACCATTTGAAAACCCGAGCCTAGAAATTGGAAGGCGAGGTAGCCTGGGGATAGGCTATCTAAGTCAATCACTTAGAAATAGTTAGCAGAAAAGCCGAAAGGCTTTTACTGCGTTATGGAGAAATCTTTTTAGTAAACAAGAAAGGAAAGCCGGATAGGTGCTGGAATTGAACACGCCTAGGCCTCTTTGAGAAAAGCCAACCGTGACCTAGGTGCCGAAGCACCGTCGGTCAGGTTTCTATTTGCTTTGTAATTTTGTTAGAAAGGACGAGTGTTAGCGTACTTGAAAAGGTAGTTTGTTGCACTATTTAAGGCTAGTGTCAACATCTCAGCACAGTGGTTGATTGGCAGATTTGTTCGTGTTCCACACTCCAAATCTGACCTATACTAAGGAAGCGAACCCTGTTCGCACTATTTCCAACCTCCAAAGGTTCCCCAAACCTTTGGAGCTGTGTGGGGGTGGGAGTAAAATAGTCCAGTGGACTATTTTAGCCCGAACTTAGATTTATGGATGTGAGGTAAACTCTTCTAGGATTGTTCGAGTTCTTTCCCTCTCCCAAATAGATAGAGCTCCTTGTGTGCAAGTCACACAGCGTCGCTCTCCTTTTATCTTGTTATCATTATTTAGAAAGGAAAGCCGGATAGGTGCTGGAATTGAACACGCCTAGGCCTCTTTGAAAATCACAACCATGACCTAGGTGTCGAAGCACCGTCGATCAGGTTTCTATTTGCTCTGTAATTTTATTAGGAAGGACGAGTGTTAGCGTACTTGAACCCGAGCTAAAAGCTCGGAAAATAGATAGAGCTCCTTGTGTGCAAGTCACACAGCGTCGCTCTCCTAATTTTCAGTCGCTTTTTACGCTCTTGGTATCGTAAATGCCCGAATTGCCTGAGGTTGAGACGGTTCGTCGTGGTTTGAATCGGTTGGTTAGGGGAAAGGTCATCGAAAAGGTCGAGGTGACCTATGCTCCTATGATTAAGACTGGTGTGGATACGTTCTGTCAGGACTTGATTGGTCAGGAGATTTTAGATGTGGACCGTCGTGGCAAGTATCTCTTGATTTACTTGACGGATCATGTCCTCATTTCCCACTTGCGGATGGAAGGTAAGTACAATTTCTTTCCTGAGCAGGTGCCTGCCAACAAACATTTCCATGCCTTTTTTACTTTCACGGACGGCTCGACCTTGGTTTATCAGGATGTCCGCAAGTTTGGTACAATGGAACTGCTGGGCAAGGCGGATGTGGATGCTTATTTTATCGGTCGAAAAATTGGTCCTGAGCCGACGGAGGAAGATTTTGACTTAGAAGAATTTGCCAAAAAGTTAGCTAAGTCGAAAAAGCCTATTAAGTCGCATCTTTTGGACCAGTCTTTGGTGGCTGGTTTGGGCAATATCTATGTAGATGAGGTTCTGTTTAGAGCACAAGTCCATCCTGCTCAAGCAAGTAATCAGCTATCGGCTGAGCAGGTGGCAGACCTCCGTCAAGCCACCATAGAAGTTCTGCAACTGGGTATCGAAAAAGGAGGTTCAACCATTCGGACCTACAAAAATGCCTTGGGCATGGACGGGACCATGCAGGATTATTTACAAGTTTATGGAAAGACAGGACAGGCCTGTCCCCGTTGCCAGACAGAGATTGTCAAAATCCAGCTGGGCGGCCGTGGGACACATTTCTGTCCTCAGTGTCAGGTGAAACATGGCTAAAATTATTGGTTTAACAGGCGGTATCGCTTCAGGAAAATCAACGGTTACAGCTTTTTTGCGAGAACAGGGCTATCCAGTCATCGATGCGGATGCGGTCGTGCATGAGTTGCAGGCTAAAGGCGGTAAACTCTACCAGGTTTTGCTTGCCGAGTTTGGGGAAGCTATCCTGTCAGCTGATGGCAGTCTAGATAGGGCTAAGCTGGGACAGGCTGTCTTTGTGGATAGCAATCTGCGGGCTCGTTTATCTGTCTTGCAGGACAAGATTATCAGGCAGGAGCTGTTAGACAGAAGGGATGCTCTCAAGCAGACTGAAGATGTAATTTTCATGGATATTCCTTTGCTTTACGAGGCTGATTATAGCGGGGAAGTAAATGAAGTCTGGCTAGTTTATGTCGATAGAGCGCAGCAGTTGGAACGGCTTATGAAACGCAATGGCTTAGCTGTTCAAGATGCAGAAAATCGTCTGGCTGCTCAGCTTTCTTTAGAGGAAAAACGGTCGCAAGCCCAGGTGGTGATTGACAATAGCGGAGCGGTTGAGGCGACCTTAGCACAGGTTGCGCAACTTTTGGAGGAATTAAAGGATGGACGACGGTAGTAGTTATTGGAAGCAGAATTTGAAGGTGGCTTGGTTGGGAAATTTCCTAACAGGGACGAGTTTTACCTTGGTTATGCCTTTTATCTCGGTTTTTGTGGAAGAGTTGGGGGTGGGCCCTGGACAGGTAGAATATTATGCGGGACTTGCGGTATCTGTTAATGCCCTTGCGGCAGCCTTGATGGCACCTATTTGGGGGAGTTTGGCGGACCGTTACGGTCGCAAGCCCATGATGGTGCGAGCTGCTTTTGCGATGATTTTTACTATGGGTGGTATGGCCTTTGTACCAAATGTTTTTTGGTTGCTTGCCTTACGTGTCCTAAATGGGGTATTTACAGGGTACATTCCCAATGCGACTGCCTTAATTGCCAGTCAGGTTCCAAAGGATAAGACGGGGTATGCTCTGGGGACCTTATCAACAGGTGCGGTAGCGGGTAATTTGATTGGTCCGACCCTGGGTGGTATCTTAGCAGAGATGTTTGGCGTACATACGGTATTTTTGCTGGTGGGACTTCTTTATGCTATCGTTGTGTTACTGACCGTTTTCTATATTCGAGAGGATTTTGTTCCAATCAAAAAAGGCGAAGAAATGTCGGTTAAAGAGGTATTTGAGCAGGTGAAAGATCGGCAGATGCTGGTTGGGCTTTTTGTGACTTCTATGATTATTATTGCAGCTGCTCAGGCTGTTGTTCCTATATTGACCCTCTACGTGCGGCATTTGGGACAGACAGATAATCTGTTATTTGTTGCTGGTTTTATCATTTCCTTGCCTGGTATGGCATCGCTAGTGACATCAGGTTATTTAGGGAAAATTGGTGATCGTATTGGCAATCATCGACTTCTATTGATTGCTTTGACTTACAGTCTGTCGATTAATGTTTTCTGTGTTTTTGCAGAAAATCCTTTCCAGCTTGGTTTGTTGCGATTCATGTATGGTTTTGGGACAGGAGCATTGTTGCCTTCGGTCAATTCTCTTTTGACCAAGTTGACCCCAAAAGAAGGGATTTCAAGGATATTTTCCTACAACCAACTCTTTAATAATCTAGGTTCTGTTGTTGGTCCCATGATGGGGTCTGCGGTGGCTGCTCACATGGGTTATGACTGGGTTTTCTATCTGTCGAGCGGACTTGTCCTCTTTAACCTTATCTGGTCTTTGACCAATTTTAGAAACTATTTGAAAGTAAGGGATGTTTAGTGAGAGTTAAAATCAATTTACAATGTTCAGAATGTGGTAGTAAGAACTACTTGACTAGCAAAAACGCCAAGACTCATCCAGATAAGATTGAAGTCCTTAAATACTGCCCAAAAGAGAGAAAAGTAACCCTCCACCTTGAAACTAAGTAGGTTTTATGGTATAATGTCATAAGTTATTGTAGAAAGTGAAAAAAATATGTATCAAGCATTATTAGCAATTCTGTTGATTTTATCTGTTATTTTGATTGTAGTGATTTTTATTCAACCGGCTAAAAACCAGTCTAGCAACGTCTTTGACTCTTCTAGTGGAGCCTTATTTGAACGTACAAAGGCCCGTGGTTTTGAAGCGGTGATGCAACGCATTACAGCTATTCTTGTTTTTCTTTGGATGCTGGATGCGCTGGCACTTGTTATCATTTCAAGTAAGTAGATAAATCAGACTGGGACTTGTTCTTGGTCTATTTTTTTAGTAAAGGTAAGATGAAAAACGAAATTATTAACTATATTAAAGAAGTTGGTCCTGTGACCATGGACCAGCTGGCAGATCAGTTTGGAGCCAGTTCTGCAAAAGGTTTTACAGACTTGGTCAAGCTGGTTTCTAGTATGGAAGGGAGCCGTCAACTTGTCTTTGACAATGCGGGACGGATTGCTCTTCCAGCTCCAAAAATCTCCAAGAACAAGGTGACCTTGCAGGGTATTTTCCGTGCCCACAAGTCAGGCTTTGGTTTTGTGACCATTGACGAGGAGGAAGATGATCTCTTTGTCAGTCGTGACGATGTCAACTTCGCTATTGAGGGAGACCGAGTGGAAGTGGCTATCAAGAAAGTAGCGGACAGGCTCAAGGGGACGGCTGCGGAAGCGGAAGTCATTGATATATTGGAACATAGCCTGAAAACAGCGGTGGGCTTGATTGTTTTTGACGAAGACAAGCCTGAATATGCAGGCTATATCAAGTCTAAAAATCAGAAAATCGCTCAGAAGATTTACATCAAGAAGTCACCTCTGGTATTGACCGGAACGGAAATCCTCAAAGTCGACATTGAAGCCTATCCAAACAAGAAGCGGGACCACTTTGTTGCGACTATTCGGGACGTGGTGGGCCACAAGGACGATGTGGGCATCGATGTCTTGGAAGTTTTGGAATCCATGGACATCGTGTCGGAATTCCCTGATGAAGTCTTGGCGGAGGCCAATCGAGTACCTGAAAGTCCGTCTGAGAAGGATTTTGAAGGACGCTTGGACCTGCGAGATGAAATCATCTTCACCATTGATGGTGCGGATGCCAAGGACTTGGATGATGCGGTCCATATCAAGCAGCTCAAGAATGGTAATCTGGAACTGGGTGTCCATATCGCTGATGTCAGCTACTATGTGACCGAAGGCTCTGCCTTGGACCAGGAAGCTGTCAAGCGTGGGACTTCTGTCTATGTTACCGACCGTGTGGTGCCGATGCTACCAGAACGTTTGTCAAATGGCATTTGTTCCCTTAATCCAAATGTGGATCGCCTGACCCAGTCGGCTATTATGGAAATTGACCGCAAGGGTAAGGTGGTCAAGCACTGGATTGGTCAGACGGTCATCAAAACCACCTTCCGCATGACCTATTCCGATGTCAATGAGATGATTGCGGGCAATCAGGAAAAGCTTACTAAATACAAGGCAATCGTGCCGAGTGTGGACCTCATGGTCAAACTCCATGAAACCCTTGAAACCATGCGGTACAAGCGTGGAGCTCTCAACTTTGACACGACAGAAGCCAAGATCATCGTCAACAAGGACGGTCTGCCAGTCGATATTCAACTGCGTCAGCGGGGGATTGCCGAGCGAATGATTGAGTCCTTCATGCTGGCTGCCAATGAGTGCGTTGCCGAGCATTTTGCCAAGCTGGACCTACCTTTTATCTATCGGATCCACGAGGAGCCTAAGTCAGACAAGTTGCAGAAGTTCATCGACTATGCGACCAGCTTTGGTCTGACGGTCTATGGTACGGCCAGCTCTATCAGCCAGGACGCCCTTCAGGATCTCATGGAGCGGGTCAAGGATGAACCCTATGCGGATGTCCTCAACATGATGTTGCTTCGCTCCATGCAACAGGCACGCTACTCGGAGCACAACCACGGACACTACGGACTGGGTGCGGAGTTTTACACCCACTTCACCAGTCCTATCCGCCGCTATCCTGACCTGCTGGTTCACCGTATGGTGCGGGACTATGGTCACAATCCTGCGGAAAAAGCAGAGCATTTTGAGCAGGTTATTCCTGAGCTTGCCAAGTCTTCGTCCAGTTTAGAACGCCGCGCCATTGAGGCAGAGCGGGAAGTCGAAGCCATGAAGAAGGCAGAGTTCATGCAAGAATTTGTCGGGCAAGAGTTTGACGGTGTCGTGTCTAGCGTGGTCAAGTTTGGACTTTTTGTCGAGTTGCCAAATACGGTTGAAGGTCTGATCCATGTCACCAACCTCAACGAGTATTACCAGTTCCACGAGCGGACTCTGACCTTGCAGGGTGAGAAATCTGGTCGGGTCTTCCGTGTCGGTCAGCCAATCCGTATCAAGCTAACGCGGGCGGACAAGATGACAGGGGAAATCGATTTTGCCCACGTGCCGTCCGAGCTGGATGTGGTGGAAAAGGCTTTGAAAGCCAAGCGGAGAACTGCTAGTCACTTCAACCGTGACCGTGATGATCGGTCAGGGCGAGGACGGGGCAAGCACCACAAACAAGAAGCTGCTGGTCGCGACAGCGGACGTCACAAGTCTGGGAAAGACCACAAGTCAAAAAGTGGCAAAAAAGACAAGAAAAAGAAACCATTTTACAAAGAAGTGGCTAAAAAGAACAAGAAGAAAAGGAGATAGGCATGGCCAAGGGTGAGGGCAATGTGATTGCACAGAATAAAAAAGCCCGCCACGACTATACCATTGTCGATACAGTGGAGGCGGGGATGGTTCTGACGGGGACGGAGATTAAGTCTATTCGTGCGGGGCGGATCAACCTTAAGGACGGCTTTGCCCAGATCAAGCAGGGCGAGGCTTGGTTGGTCAATGTCCATATTGCTCCCTACGATGAGGGCAATATCTGGAACCAGGAGCCAACGCGGACCCGCAAGTTGTTATTGCGGAAGAAGCAAATCGAGTCCTTGGGCAATGAGGTCAAGGGAACAGGGATGACCCTGGTGCCGCTCAAGGTCTATATCAAGGACGGCTTTGCCAAGGTCCTGATAGGACTTGCCAAAGGGAAGCACGACTACGACAAGCGAGAGTCCATCAAACGCCGTGAGCAAGACCGCGATATTAAGCGGACCATGAAGGCGATCAATAGTCGCTAAGACTGGGAGAAATCTCGGTCTTTTTTGTTGTTTGTTGGAACTTGTGCTATGTCCACATGTGTTGTGGAGTTTTTCTTCTATTTTAAGGGAACATGCTGAAAATCTCCATTTGTACTTTTACACGACAAGTCAAGTTAACAAGGTTGATGTGGGTTTTCGGAATATATTACCTCAGTACTGCATTATATAACCTGATTTACCGAGCTAGCTACTTGATAACTAGCAAAATTTTCCAGTTCATCTAGGAAATTAGATAAGTCTTGGTTGCTGGCAAAATGAGCTTCAATCAAATAACAACCACTACCTGCAATACGGTGGTGCTGGGCAATTTGCGGTGAAAAACTTGCTACATAGTCGAGATAAGGCGTGTGTGTTTGGACTTTCATGGTAACTGTAATGAAGACGTGGACAGGATAACCTATTTTTACCCTATCAATTTGGGTGGTGTACCCTGTTATAATGCCTTGGTCTTCCAGTTTTTGAATCCGACTTGTTATGGCAGGGGCTGTCATGTGAATCTGCTCTGCCATGTCCTTCACCTTCATGCGACTATTTTGAGTTAGTAATTCTAAAATTTGTAAATCAATGCTATCCATACTATTCCTTTCAAAAATAAAGTTTTTCAAGCAAAATTCTTTTTTTAACTACTGTACCCTATTTTAAGAAATATGTAAAATATAGATAATCAATAATTAAGGAGTTTTCCATGAAATTTACACATTATCGTCAATCAACTGCCCGCTTGAATTATGCTGGTAAAACCTTTCTCATTGATCCAATGTTAGCTGAAAAAGGGACTTATCCACCTTTTGAAGGAGCTGTCACTGGCAATATGGAAATGAATCCATTGGTGGATCTGCCTCTGTCACTTAATGAGTTGACATCAGGACTTGATGCTGTAATTGTGACACATTTGCACTATGACCACTGGGATGAGGTAGCGGCAAAAATATTGGATAAGAATTTGCCTATTTTTGTACAAGATGAGCTAGATGCGGCTGTCATTCGTGAATCTGGTTTTACCAAGGTCTATGTATTAGGGGAAGATACCCAATTTGACAACATTACAATTAGTCGAGTATATGGCGAACATGTTGAGAATTTAAATCAATTTCCAGAAGAAGTTCAAACAATAATCGGTAAAGTATGTGGTTTCGTTCTTCGTCATGCTGATGAGAAAACCATTTACTTTACAGGAGACAGCATGCTGGACCCTTTTGTGAAAGATGCAGTTGTGACTCATCAACCAGATATTATTGTTATGAATGCTGGAGGGAATGCCATGCAAGGTGTTGGCAAAGTTGTTATGGATGCCAATGATGTGCATATATTGAGCCAACTGACAGATGCCCAATTAGTAGCCGTTCATATGGAAGCCGTCAACCACTGGACACTTTCACGTTCAGAGTTAGCTCATTTTGCGTCAGAAAAAGGCTTTGCAGACCAATTGATTATTCCAAAAGATGGGGAATACGTTGAATTTTAAAAGACAGGGAGTGCTACAAGCACTCCTATTTTAGCCATATTTGATTGAATTCAAAAAAACTGTCACGGATTGGATACTCCAATTTTATAGAATTACTCAGTTATTATTGATTCATACAAAATTTGGAAGTGGAGTTGAAAATCCTATGCCTAGAACTGAGCTAGTTTATAATTAGATTTTTTGATTCCTAGAGAGTATTAATCCACCGTCACCATGGCTTTAATCGTTTTACGGTTGGCCATGTCTTTGTAGGCTTGGTCAATATTGTCCAGGCTGTAAGTTTGGGTGAAAACTCGACCTGGATTGATGTGGCCTTTGAGGACAGCATCGAGCAAAATTTCCTTATCATAGGTTGTGACAGAAGCAGAGCCACCACCGATAATGATATTTTGAGCAAAGGTTGAGCCAAGGGCGTGGTTGTTGTAGTGTGGCACACCGACAAAACCGATACGACCACCATTGTGAAGAACACCGAGGGCTTGGTCAATGGAGGCTTCTGTTCCGACACATTCGAGAGCAGCATCAGCGCCACCGCCAAGAATTTCACGGACTTTGGCGATACCTTCCTCGCCCCGTTCTGCTACGATGGCAGTAGCCCCTGATTCCAAAGCCATTTGCTGGCGATCTGCGTGGCGACTCATCATGATAATCTGAGAAGCTCCGCGCATTTTTGCAGCGATAACGGCACATTGACCCACTGCACCATCACCGATGACAACAACTTTGTCACCAGGTTTGACATCTGCAACACGCGCAGCGTGGTAGCCAGTTGGCATAACATCTGCTAGTGTCAAAAGGGATTTAATCATGCCTTCCGAGTAGTCACTTGGCTGACCAGGAATTTTGACCAAGGCCCAGTTGCCATAGTGGAAACGAATGTATTGAGACTGGTAGTTGTTGCCCCAGTTGGTGTAGCCTGGATGGTTGTCACAAGTACCGTCAAAGCCAGCACGGCAGGCATCACAGTGTCCGCAACCATGTGTAAATGGAACGATGACAAAGTCACCAGGAACAAGTGTTGTAATGTCTTCGCCTACCTCTTCAACGATACCGATAGCTTCATGACCAGAGTTTGTGTCACCGTGGTCATGGTGAATATCTTCACCGTAGCCCCAAAGGTCTGACCCACAGACACAGGCCCGAACGACCTTGATAATGACATCATCCTTTGCTTGAAGGCTTGGTTTTTCGATTTCTGCAACGGTCATCTTACCGGCTTTTTCATAAATAGCTGCTTTCATATTCATCACACATTTACTTGTCAGTAAATATCCTTTCTGATTGATATGGAATATTATACACCTTGGAGTTCACTCCAAGTCAAGGAAAAAATGAGTTTGAATTCATATTTCCTTTGTGATAGACTAAGTGTATTGGAAAGAAAAGGAGAGATAATGACGGTTTTAGTTCCTTACAAACGCATGCCCATTTGGAATCAGGATACGGTTCCCCAGCATTTTTTGACCAAGCACAATACCAAGGTGGGTACTTGGGCCAAAATCAAGGTCTTGAGAGGCCAGCTCAAATTTGAGCCGATTTCAGATGATAATGAGATTTTGGGAGAATATGTCTATGGTCCGACAGACGATATTCCTTTTGTGGAGCCACAGGCTTGGCATCGAGTGACCTTATTGACAGAGGATACGGAGTTTTTCTTGGAATTTTTCTGTCAACCAGAAGATTATTTTGCCAAAAAGTATGATTATACTCGGACGCATTCGGAAGTCTTGGAGGCTTTGAAAATCATCGAGCCTTGTAAGGTTTTGGATTTGGGTTGTGGTCATGGTCGCAATAGTCTCTATCTAGCCCAGCAGGGTTTTGAGGTGACGGCGGTTGATAAGGATGTGCCAAGTATTCGGACACTCTTGCAGGTCAAGGAAGTGGAGGACTTGGACCTGCAGGCTGGGACCTATGACATCAATTCAGCCAGTCTGGAGCAGGATTACGACTGGATTATCTCGACCGTGGTCTTTATGTTTTTGGAGAGGGATCGTGTGCCAGCCATTATCCGCAATATGCAGGAGCAAACACGACCTGGTGGCTATAACTTGATTGTGGCGGCTATGGATACGGAAGATGCCCCCTGTCCTATGAATTTCTCCTTTACTTTTGGAGCAGGTGAGTTGAAGGAATACTACCGTGACTGGGAACTGGTCAAGTACAATGAAGATTTTGGTCAACTCCATAAGCGGGATGAAAATGGCAATTTCCTTAAGATGCGGTTTGCGACCATGTTAGCTAGAAAAAATGTGTAAAATATATCTGAAAGCACTTGCAAGGCAAGTGTTTTTGCGTTACAATGTAGGTGCAAATGGGTAAATCATATTATACTCAACGAAAATCACCTTCTGTTTGGGTCGGAGACTTGTGTAAAATAGTCTCTGGATTCCTATCTTTGGAAGAGCCTACTTCTGATTTTCACAGAGTATCAGGAAAGGAGAAGTCTATGAAAAAGACTTTTGTTCGTATAGCCACATTTCTAATGTTGGTTTGCCTATTCCCTGCTCAACTTGTTCAAGCCTGTTCAGGCTTTATCATTGGGAAAGGGTTGACAACGGATGGTTCTATCCTTTATGGTAGAACGGAAGATTATCCCTATCCACCAGATAATGGAGCGCACAATAAAAATTATATTGTGGTTCCAGCAGCAACCTATGCTGAGGGAGATATGTTGGTGGATGAAACATTTGGTTTTACAGCACCACACTTGGCAAATGAGTTCAAGTACACCTCTACGCCTGATGCGGCGCGTGGGGATGGTTCAAATGGTAATTATGGGGCGCACGGTTTTAATGAAAAAGGCGTATCCATGACTGCTACTGTAACAGCTATTCCAAATGCAAAAGTCTTGGCAGTTGATCCTCTAGTTGAAGCTGGAGGGCTGGGAGAACCAATTTTGATTGATTATGTTCTTCCTAGGGTCACTAGTGCGCGTGAAGGTGTTGAGCTGATTGCAAAGACAATCGATGAAAAAGGCTCAGCAGAAGGGAATATTGTTATTATTGCTGACAAAAATGAAGTTTGGTACATGGAAATTTTGTCAGGACACCAATACGTAGCCATCAAGTTCCCTGAAGATAAGTATGCAATTTTTGCAAATACTTACTATCTAGGTCATGTTGATTTTACCGATACAGAAAATGTGATTGCTTCTGCAAAGGTTGAAGAAGTAGCCAAACAAGCGGATAATTATGTGACAGTTGACGGGCAGTTCCATATCGCTAAATCATACGGTCCTGCAACTTATGCTGAAGCAGACCGTTCCCGTGTGTATGCAGGTATTAAATTGATGGATCCAGCATCGCCTGTAACCTATGAAGATGCTGTGTATGATTTGCTACGTCAGCCAACAGATCCAAGTCGTCGCTTTAGTTTACAAGATACCTTTGCCTTACAACGTAACCGTTTTGAACATCTTCCAGAATTTCGTCCAGACGATGAAGCAGGCAAGGTAAAACAAGGGGATAATGGTGCGAATGACCAAGCGGCAGATGCGACTTATAAATACGCTCTTGGTAATGAAAACGTCATCGATGCCCATGTTTATCAGATCAATAGTAGCTTACCGTCAGCCTTCGGTGGCACAGTATGGTTGGGCTTGGCTCAGACAAGGAATACACCGTATGTTCCATTTTATGGTATTGTGACTGATACTTATGAAGCCTTTAAAAATCGCTCAGCTTCTTATGATACGAATTCATGGTACTGGACGGTACAAAATATTGATAAGATGGCCATCTCACACCCAGAGTTATTTGGTACATCGATTCAAGAAAAATGGATTGCCCTTGAAAAAGAATGGATTGCTGCACAGGCAGCTCTGGATGCTCAATATGCTGGACTTTCAGAAGATGCAGCTGTAGCCCTGGCTCCAACTGTAACCGAGGAAACCTTGGCTCGTTCAGCAGAGATTTTTGCCCAACTAAAAGCTGTTGAAGCTGAAATGATGGCAAAAATTGAAGCGGCAACAAGTCCGTCATCCAGCAGCACCGACTCATCAAGTAGTACTGAACCATCCACTAGTACCGAACCATCATCAAGTAGTACTGAACCATCCACCAGCACTGAGCCATCATCAAGTGGTACCGAAACTTCAACCAGTACTTCAAGCAGTACAAGTCAGTCTACAAGTGCTTCTGACACAGGAGGAGCTACGGATACTTCCTCCTCAAGCGGAACAGTAGTGTCTTCTGATAAGAAAGTAACACCTACCAATAAAAAAGGTAAATCAAGTCTTCCTAGTACAGGAGAGCAAGTCAGCCTCTTATTGGTGGCGCTAGGTGTTGCAGGAATTTTAACAGCAATTTTTCTTCATCGGAAAAAATCCAGTAAAGAATAAATGAATATGTAAAAGTAGGTTGGATTGATTTCAATCTACTTTTTTGAAACAATTTTGTTTACAAATGTAGTCGCATGCTGTATAATTTGTTTACAGATGTAGTCGGAAAAGGAGTAAACTATGAAACAAGCAAGCTATCCCATTCAAGGCATGACCTGTGCCTCTTGTGCCATGACAGTTGAAAAAGCTGTCGGTAAATTAGCAGGAGTAGAAGAAGCCAGTGTCAACCTAGCAACGGAAAAATTGAGTGTTAACTACGATGAAAAGCTGTTGGGACTAGAGGATATTCGTCAGGCAGTTGAAAAGGCGGGTTATCAGCTAGTCGATAACTTGGTGACCGAGTCTTATGACATTTCAGGCATGACCTGTGCTTCCTGTGCTCTGACGGTTGAAAAAGCTCTGGGCAAACTAGAGGGTGTAGAAGAAGTCTCTGTCAATCTGGCAACAGAAAAGGTGACCATCCGCTATAGCCGTGATAGGCAAAATCCAGCTAGTCTTGAAAAAGCAGTTGAGCGGGCAGGCTATCAGCTAATCAGACCAGATCAAGTGGAAGAGACGGTGGAAAAGGGACCAAGCAAGGAAGACAGTCTTTGGAAACGATTTGTCTGGTCAGCAGTCTTTACTCTTCCCTTGCTCTATATTGCTATGGGGCCAATGTTGCCCTGGGGTGGGCTCCCATTACCAGCCTTGCTCCATCAACCGCTAGTCTATGCGGTCAGCCAAGTCATCTTGCTCATCCCTGTCCTTTATATGGGACGCAGTTTTTTCCAAAAAGGCTTTAAAACCCTCTTGCAAGGCCATCCCAATATGGATTCCTTGATTGCCGTTGGGACTGGGGCAGCCTTGGTTCAAGGTCTTTTGATGATTGCTTTTCTTCTGATGGGGAAAGAAGTAGCCATGCACGGTCATCATCCTGAACTGTATTTTGAATCAGCCGCCGTTATCTTGACCTTGATTACCCTAGGAAAATATTTTGAAGCTAGAGCCAAAGGTCAGACTTCTGAGGCCATTAAGAAATTGATGGATCTGGCTCCCAAGACGGCCCAGGTCTTGCGAAATGGGCAGGAAATACAAGTGCCGATTGAAGAAGTGGTGGTCGGTGACCAGGTCATTGTTCGCCCAGGTCAGCAGATTCCTGTTGACGGTCAAGTTCTAGAAGGCCAGACACGTGTGGATGAGTCTATGCTGACGGGTGAGAGCCTGCCAGTGAAGAAGGCACTAGGCGACAATGTTTTTGGCGGTACCCTTAACCAGCAAGGTGCCATTACCATGCAGGCTACCAAGGTTGGTCGTGATACGACTCTGGCTCAGATCATTCGCTTGGTAGAAGAGGCTCAAGGGTCTAAGGCACCCATCGCCAAATTGGCTGACCAAGTATCTGCCGTCTTTGTGCCAGTCGTCATGGGCTTGGCTTTCTTGTCCGGTCTGGCCTGGTATTTCTTGGGGCAAGAATCCTGGATTTTTTCACTAAGTATTATCATCGCCGTCTTGGTCATTGCATGCCCTTGTGCTCTGGGTCTAGCAACTCCGACTGCTATCATGGTTGGGACTGGAAAAGGGGCAGAAAACGGTCTTCTGTTCAAGTCTGGTCAAGCTATTGAAACCCTACAAGGTGTGAATACCATTGTCTTCGACAAGACTGGGACCATTACTGAGGGCAAGCCCCAGGTGACAGACATTCATCTGGTGTCTGCTAAAAATCGTGAGCAGGTCCTCCAGCTGGCAGCAAGTAGCGAGCAATTTTCCGAGCATCCCTTGGCTCAGGCTCTCCTGCAAGCTGCACAGACAGAAAAGATTACTCTCTTGCCCGCCACTAATTTTCAGGCTCTTTCTGGCCGTGGTCTTTCGGTGACAATAGCAGAGCAGACCATCTATCTAGGAAATGAACGGTTGATGCGGGAACAGGGAATTAATGTTTCCCAAGGACGTGCAGTTGCGGAGGGATTTGCCCATCAAGCCAAGACGCCTGTTTTCCTAGCCAGCCAGCAAGAATTACTAGCAGTCATTGCCGTTGCCGATAAAGTAAAAGAGACCAGCCGTCAGGCTGTCCAGGCTCTGCAAGCCATTGGCTTAGAAGTGGTCATGCTGACAGGGGACAATGAAAAAACTGCCAAAGCCATTGCCAAGGAAGTCGGCATTGAGCAGGTGGTCAGTCAGGTCCTACCAGATGACAAGGCTAACCAAGTCAAGCTCTTACAAGAACAGGGCAAGACAGTCGCCATGGTGGGGGATGGCATCAACGATGCCCCAGCTCTAGCTCAAGCCCATGTGGGTCTGGCTATTGGTTCAGGGACTGATATTGCCATTGAGTCTGCCGATATTGTCCTCATGCATAGTGACATTTTGGATGTGGTCAAGGCTGTCAAACTCAGCCAGGCAACCATGCGGACCATTAAACAAAATCTCTTCTGGGCTTTTGCTTACAATGTAATTGGCATTCCAATCGCCATGGGTCTGTTACATGTATTTGGTGGACCTCTGCTCAATCCTATGTTTGCAGGTGCAGCCATGGCCCTCAGTTCGGTATCAGTCGTCTTGAACGCTCTGCGATTAAAAACCTACAAACTATAGTGAAAATACCAGTCAAAAAACTGGTATTTTTGCTTATAAACGCTTACAATAGATATATTAAGTGCAAGGGAGATGTTTATGACAACCTTTATTGGAAAACCAGTGACCTTGGTAGGTCCGCAATTAAGAGTGGGAGATACTGCCCCTGATTTTGTCCTCATGGCAAATGACTTGAGTCTGAAAAGCCTGAAAGACTTTGGCAAGCAGACCAAGGTCATCAGTGTGGTGCCTTCTATTGACACAGGGATTTGCGATACCCAGACTCGTCGCTTCAATCAGGAACTGGCTGACCGTGACAATACGGTTGTTGTGACTGTTTCAGCAGACCTGCCTTTTGCCCAAAAACGCTGGTGTGGGGCTGCAGGTTTGGAAGATGCCATCACCCTGTCTGATTACTATGACCATGCCTTTGGTAAATCCTACGGTGTGCTCATGCGAGAGTGGAATTTGCTGGCGCGTGCGGTCTTTGTCCTTAGTGCCGACAATGAAATCACCTATGTGGAATACCTGGACAATGTCAACGAACATCCAGATTATGAAGCGGCTTTAGAGGCTGTTAAATAAAAAAATATATAACGGTGTCTGAGCAGGCATCGTTTTTTGATTTTCATATTGACTTATAGTGAACTACAAGTGTTATAATGGCATACAGGAGGTGCAGACCATGGACAAACTCGGCTACACGATTGCGGAAGTCAGTCAAAGATACCAGATCAATAGTAATACTCTACGTTATTATGAACGAATTGGCTTATTGCCAGATGTTCCAAGAGCCAGTAATGGACATCGCTATTTTACAAAGGAAATCCTGACATGGCTGGAGATGATTATCTGTTTGCGTCACTCAGGTGTCAGTATTGAAACGCTGACAGAGTATGCTTCCTTGTTGAAGCAGGGCAATAGCACCGTCAAGGAACGGGAAAACTTGTTGCGGGAGCAGTTGACGACTCTCTATCAAAAGCAGGCCAACCTCCAACGCTCCATTGACCGCTTGGAGAAAAAAATAGCTTTATATGAATCAGGTGAGATTGAACAAGACCTTTCCTACTTTGAAGACTATGCGATTTTATCCGATGAAAAGGATAGTTGGAAGGAGATAGATGTATGAAAATAGATGTATTTGCCCATGTATTGTTGCCCCAGTTTTACCAAAAAATGTTGGCCCTTGATCCAGCCTTGCCTCAAAAAATGCCCTTTCTACAAAATCCTGTTTTAATGGATATGGAAAAAAGGCAGGCTCTGCAAGATCCAGCTGTCAAACAGATTATTTCATTTGTCAATGTCAATCCAGAAGATTATCTTGAAGCAGAGCCAGCCTTGGCTTTGGTAAAAGAGGCCAATCAAGAACTCTTGGAAACTGTTCAGGCCTATCCAAATCAATTTCTAGCTGGTGTAGCCATGCTGGCCTTGAACAACATTGAGGGAAGTCTGGAAATTTTGGAAGACTTTGTCGCTAAAAATCCTGAAATTGCTGGAATCCAGCTATTTTCAAGACATCTTGGCCTGTCCATTGCAGACCCGTCATTTAGACCAATCTTTGCCAAATGTGAGGAGTTGAATATTCCAATCTGGTTGCACCCTGTATTTGATAATCGCAAACCAGATAACAACATTGTCTTTTCATGGGAATACGAGCAAAGTCAGGCCATGCTGCAATTGGTTCAGGCTGGTATCTTCCAAGATTTTCCTAATCTGAAAATCATTGTTCACCATGCAGGAGCCTTGGCACCGTTTTTTAGCGGACGAATTCAGTACATTTTACCAGAAAAACAGGTGGAGGACTTCCGCAAATTCTATGTGGACACCGCCATCTTAGGCAATCCAAAGGCTTTAGAATTGACCCTTGACTATTTCGGATTGGACCGTGTTCTCTTTGGAACCGATGCGCCTCTTGGGATTGCGCCTGCAGGGGCTACGCTGGTCATCTCAGAAGCTATTGACTCCTTGCACTTATCTCAAGAGGACAAGCAAGCCATTTACTCTGAAAATATCAAACTATTACTGAAGGAGACAAAATAGATGAGTAAGCCAGTTGTTCATTTATTTCATCTAGGAGTTGATGAGAAAAATCGTGATAGCTTTTACCAAGTGGGTATGGAAAATTTCCAGACCTCCTATGAAGAGGAAGCTGGCACTCTTGCCATGTACGCCAGTTCTTTAAAGGAAAATCCGTTGGAGTACAAAGTTTTTGAGGTCTATGCAGATGAGGTGGCCTACCAAAGTCATCGGACTTCTCTGCACTACCAATCCTATGTAGAGCAGGTGGGATCCAAACTCACCAAGCGGGAGGTCTATGAAGTAGAAGCCTTATTTTTGGAAGAAAAGTTGCCGTCTGGAGTGTGGCTAGGAGCAGAGAAATATTTCCTAAAATTTGCCCAGATTCAAGTGGAGGCGGGGAGTGAAAAAGCCTTTGAAAGAAGTGTCCTGCTGAATATGCAAACTTCTATAAAAGAAGAAGTGGGTGTTTTAGCCATGTATGCTGTCAAAGACAGTCAGCAATCAAATCGTTATTATTTCTACGAAGTGTATGCGAGTGCGAAAGCCTACGAAGACCACCGTTTGACTCCGCATTTTCAACGCTATATTTCAGAAACGCAGGATTTGGTGGAAGAAAAAAACTTACAGGACTTGGAAAACAGTATCGCAATCTCGAAAGGGCAGTTGGCTTTTTCTAGCTAATTTGTATCCCCTAACTTTCTGTGCTATACTGGTGAAATGAAAAAATTTTAACAGGAGATTCTATGCCCTTTATCAAGCATAAAAAGGTCGAGTTGACCGAATTATTTTATGATTTAGTTTATGTCTATACTATCAGTCAGCTGACGTCGATAATCCACCATGCCCATCAGGGAGTTGTCAGTCTTCAGTCCTTTTTTAACTTCTCAGTTGGCCTGATTATTTTTGTTAATTCCTGGATGGTGCAGACAGTCTTTACAAATCGTTTTGGAAGTAACAGCTTGAGAAATATCATTTTTATGTTTTTGCAGATGATTTGTCTTTTGGTGGCATCAAGTGCAGTTGCAGGAGATTGGCAGACTAGTTTTGTATGGATTTTTCTACCCATGGCCATTATTTCCTTGCTACTTCTGGTCCAGTACATCTTAGAATATCTCCAGACTTCAAACGATGCGGATCGGAGTTTGATGAAGCAGTTTTTCTATATCCTCGGTTTGCGGTCTGTCATGCTCTTTCTTTCCTTATTTTTCCCTTATGAGATAGGTATGTGGATTGCCTTGGTCGGTATTCTCTCGACCTGGTTGCTACCTGGATTGCTCAGCGATCCCAACCGTGGCTTTGTTTCGGCTGACTTGAATCCAGTAAATTTTCCACACTTGATGGAGCGCTTGTCACTCTTAGTGATTATTACCTTTGGCGAGTCTTTGATCGGTATTTCAGAGCATTTCAGTCCAGAGAATTTTTCTTGGGAATCCATTGCGATTTTCATTACTCTGACAAATCTTTTCATGGTCTATATTGTAGAAGTGGACCACCTGCTTGATGTAGAACGGGAAGAAACTGGGATTCGTGCCATTTATAGTCACTACCCCATACTCTTTGGGCTCAGTTTGATAACCATAGCCCTCTCATTTTTTGGAAATAGTGACATGAATGCCCAATACACCGTCTTTTATTTTTACGGTGGCCTAGTCCTCTTTATACTCGGACTCCTTCAGCACAATGTTTATAATAAGCAAGGCAGAATCCTATCCAAGCAGTTTCAATCTACCCAGCTCCTGCTCATCAGTATCGGCTTTGGAATTAGTCTGCTAGTCTTTACTCAGTCATGGAGTTGGTTGATAGTGACCAGCTTGATTGTGACTAGTCTGATGATGATTGGTTTTGTTGGTATGAACCTTGGTCATTCGGCAGAATAAAAAATCCCGCTTCAATCGAAGTGGGATTTCTGCTTACTGACGCTCAATAGTCAGGCTGATTTTGACGATTGGTTTGCCTGGCGTCCGCTTGGTCCACCAGTCTTTTATGTGGAAATAGCTGAGCAGGGCAAGCAGGATTGGGTAGGCAGTTGACCAGACACTGATGAGTGAGTGGAGTTTTGAGACTTGAAGCACCAGTGATTCCTTGGTTGCCAAAAGGATGCTCTTATCACGAATGTAGTCTTGAATGCTGTCAAATAAGACCTGCACATCACCGATTTTGGTCAGAGGAGCTTCAGCAACGATAGCCTGAATATCCGTCCCAATCGCCTGAACATCCAGGTCTTGTATGGCTTGGATATTTTTCCATAAGTCCAGTCGAGAGACTAGTCACCAAACCAAAGACAATCAAACCGATTGAGCCCCAGAACAAGAGGCGGTAGCCCCAAAGAATGAAGGTGTTAACCTTGCCGTCCAAGAGCTTGAAGGCCTTGATGAGCTTGCTAGTTAGGACATAGAAGAGAATGATTTCGACCAGACAGATGAGGACCATGACAAGTAGAAGCAGGATTGCCCGTCGTACCCAACCTTGTATCAGCTGGTCTTGGATTAGATTGCTGATGTTTTCTAGGTCAAACTGGAAGAGGTCTTGGATTAGCCTATTAAAAAATGGTACTTGGAAGAAGAAAATCAAACAAGTCAGTCCGAATAGACTTGAATATCTTTGTCTAATTTGATATACTAAATTCAATAATTCAAAGGAGGGTCTTTTATGGAAAAGACACAGATTATTCAAGACGTTTTGGCCCTCATTCAAGACTTGAATCATGCCTTTCAAGCAGATAAAGTAGGAACAGCTGATGAGCAACGGTTCCAGCATAATTTGACAGAGACGACACGCATATTGTCGGAGGCCAAGTCGGTCACCAATACAGAGCTGATTGCGATTGAGAAGTTCTACCGTTCGACCAGTTTTTTGGTTGGACTGGGCGACCTGCGGTTGAGTGAGACTAGCAGGAAGGCTTGGAAGGCCTTCGATCGCTACTACTACCAGACCATCAGAGAAGAATTGAAACTCTATGGTGGCTCTGCTATTGCCCAAGTATAATAGATGATCAGAGAGGGTGAGAATCCCTCTTTTGTGCTATAATAAGTGGTAAGAATACAGTTGTTAGGAAGAGAAGAAGCGAGGTGTGCCATGTCCTATATCCAAGTAAAGAATTCGTCAAAATACTACCAAATGGGGGATGCGACCATTGTGGCAAATGACGGTGTGTCCTTTGAGATTGAAAAGGGGGAGCTGGTCATTATTCTCGGCTCATCGGGGGCGGGCAAATCCACTCTGCTCAATATTTTAGGTGGCATGGATAGCAATGACGAGGGGGAGGTTTGGATTGACGGTGTGGATATTGCCAAGCTTTCAAGTCATGAACTGACCAATTATCGTAGAGATGATGTAGGTTTTGTCTTTCAATTTTATAACTTGGTTGCCAATCTGACCGCCAAGGAAAATGTGGAACTGGCAGCAGAAATTGTCAAGGATGCCTTGGATGCCGAGGAGGTCTTGGAACAGGTCGGACTCGGTCACCGTATCAATAATTTCCCCGCTCAGCTTTCAGGCGGCGAACAACAACGTGTGGCCATTGCCCGTGCCGTTGCAAAAAAGCCTAAAATTCTCCTCTGTGATGAACCGACAGGAGCCCTGGATTATCAAACAGGTAAGCAGGTCTTGCAAATCTTACAAGATATGTCCCGCAAGCAGGGGGCGACGGTGATTATCGTTACCCACAATAGTTCCCTAGCCCCTATTGCAGACAGAGTGATTCGAATGCGGGATGCCCGTGTACACTCCGTTGAGTTACACGCAGAACCACAGGATATTGCAAGCCTAGAATATTAGTGGGTGAAACTATGAAAAAGAAAATCTACTGGAAGGATATGAGACAATCTCTGCTTTCTTCCAAGGGGCGTTTTTTGTCCATATTTAGCCTGATGATGCTAGGAGCTCTAGCTTTGACAGGTCTGAAAGTAACAGCTCCCAATATGGAAAAGACGGCCCAAGCCTATATAGCCAGTCATCGAACGATGGATTTGGCAGTAATTTCAGGTCTGGGACTTAGTCAAGCTGACCTTGACGAATTAGAAACGATAGAAGGTGTTACTCTTGAAGCAGGCTACTTTAAAGATGTGGTTACTAATGAAGGACAGACTGCAATTCGGCTGTTTTCAGCTCCCAAGACCCTATCGACCTATAAGCTAGTAGAAGGGGAAATGCCCAGTCAAAAGGGGCAAATAGCCCTATCAGCTTCTTTAAAAAATCGTTATAAATTGGACGATACTGTTCAAGTGACGGAGTCTGATAAGGATGGAAAAATCTTGACACAGACAAGTTTTACTCTTGTGGGCTTTGTCGCATCAGCAGAAATTTGGGACAATGAAACCATGGGCATGGCTGCAAGTGGTGATGGGCAGTTAGGTGGCTATGGCCTTGTTAGTCAGGATACCTTCAAATCAGAAGTTTACACTATTGCCCGTATTCGCTATGATGATTTGGTTGATTTACCATATTACAGTCAGGCCTATCAAGACAGGTTGGACCAGCACCAAGAAGACTTAGAAAAGTTATTGGCTAACAATGATGAACAACGATTGGCAGCTATTCAGTCAGATGGACAGACAGATATTTCAAAAGGGGAAGAGGAAATTGCTCAGGCTCAATCCCAGCTTGAACAGGCAGAGTCAGAACTGGAAACAGGGGAGGAGCAATTAGCGACAGGTCGTAGAGAGTTTGCGCGTGGTAGGGCTAAGGTTGTCCAAACGGAAGCTGAATTACGAGCTGCCCAAGCCCAACTATTAAAAAATAAGTTTGAATTGGAAGAAAGTAAAAAGGAATTGGACGGGCGTAAGGCTCAATTAGAACAGACTGCTTCGTTTCTAGACGGCTATCAGATGGAATTAGAAACGTCAGCCCAGCAGTTAGAAAAGGCCAAACAAGAATTGGATTCCCAAAATGCCCAACTGAGTCAGACCGCATCTCAAATTTCCACAGGGCGAGCTAGTTGGTTTCAAGCTCAGCAAGAGTTAGACCTTGAAATTGCCAATCACTTGCAAGAAGGTCAAACCCTCTCAGACTATCCTGACTTGTTAGCTAGACAGGAAGGTTTGGATGTTGAGAAAAGCCGATTAGACCAAATGGAATCTGCACATGAGCAGGCCAACCAAGCCTATTTACAAGGTTATGATTACTATCAAACCAAACAAAATGAATACAATAGCAATCTAGCCCAGTACCAAACTTGGAATCAAGAATATCAGGCAGGTTTGGCCCGTTATCAAGCAGGTTTGAGTCAGTATGAACAAGGCATTGCAGCCTACAATAAAGGAGTAGAAGACTATGAATGGGGACTGAGTCAGTTAGAGTCTTCAAATCAACTGCTCCGTCAGGAAGAACTCCGTTTGGAGGAGGCTGATAAAGAGTTAAGTCAAGCTCAATCCCAATTTTCTGAAAAGAAAGCTTCGGCCGATCAAGAAATTAGCCAAGCTCAAACCGAGATTGCTCAGGCTAAATCCGACTTAAGTAAGCTGGAAAAAGCGCCTTATCAGGTCTATACTCGAACAAGCCTACCAGGTGGGGATGGCTATACTACCTATAGCAATGCGACTAGGTCTATTGCGGCAGTGGGTAACGTCTTTCCAGTTGTTCTCTACCTTGTCGCAGCTCTAGTGACCTTTACCACCATGGCCCGTTTTGTCGACGAAGAGCGAACCCAGTCAGGTCTCTTCAAGGCCCTTGGCTATACGAATAGACAGATTATGGCTAAGTTCATTCTCTATGGTTTGGCGGCAGGTCTGGCAGGAACAATAGTCGGCATAATAGCAGGTAATCTCCTCTTGTCTCCACTTATTTCCAACATTATTACGCAGACAACCGTGATAGGACCAGCTAAACTTCATTTTTATCCCCTTTGGACAGGTTTAGCCTTGCTCCTGTCTCTGGCTTCCTCGGTCCTGCCAGCTTACTTGGTGGCTCGTCGGGAACTGACAGAAAAACCTGCTCAGCTACTTTTACCTAAGCCACCGGTTACAGGCTCCAGCATTTGGCTCGAAAAATGGCCGGCTATCTGGTCTCGTCTAAGCTTTACCCATAAGGTGACAGCCCGCAATATCTTCCGCTACAAGCTTCGTATGCTTATGACCATCTTTGGAGTAGCAGGGACCGTCGCCCTTCTTTTTGGAGGACTGGGTATCCGTTCCTCTATTTCAGGAGTTGTCCAACGACAGTTTGGAGAGCTGATCCATTATGATATGTTGGTGGTGGAAAATAGCAGAGCTACTGAGGAAGAGTTGGATAAGTTAACACATTTTCTTCAGTCAGATCAGGTTCGCCAATCCTTGCCAGTGGCTTTTGAACAGCTCAATCAAACGGTGGAAGAAAACGGTCAGAGAAAGAATCTATCGATTAGTCTCTACATTTCAGACCGTCGGGATTTTGGAAATCAAGTTAGTCTGGAAAGTTCGACAGGTCATCCTATTAAACTGAGTGATAGGGGGATTGTTCTTACAGAAAAATTGGCGCAAATCTACGGAGTTTCAGTTGGTGATAAATTATCACTGACCTTGGAAGATAAGGAAGTTTCAGTCAGGGTAGAGGCTGTGGCTGATATGTACGCAGGGCATTTTATCTATATGACAGATAGCTACTACGAACAAGTGACCGGCAAGCAGAAGACTGCTAATGCCTATCTGGTTCAGTTGAAAGACAGTCAGTTGGGGCATATTCAGACTCTTGCAAGTCAACTCCTAGCGATGCCAGCAGTTAGAAGTTTGGTTCAAAATACTTCTCTTATAGACATGCTTACCACGATTGCAGGCTCGCTTCAGACCATCATGACCATTCTAGTCATTCTATCCATCTTGCTTGGCTTGGTTATTCTTTACAACCTTACAATTATCAATATGTCTGAACGGATTCGTGAATTATCCACCATCAAGGTACTGGGCTTCCACAATAAAGAAGTGACCATGTACATCTATCGTGAAACCATTGCCCTTTCGCTGATTGGTATGTTGGTTGGACTGGTTGGCGGTATTTATCTCCACAAGCTCCTTCTTGCCATGATTGGTTCGGACAGTATCCGATTCAATCCATCTGTCGGACTAGAAGTCTATCTCATTCCTATCTTAGCCATTAGTGGAATTTTGGCTGCTCTTGGTTGGTACGTCAATCACCATCTTAGAAAGGTGGATATGCTGGAGGCCTTGAAGTCGGTTGATTAAAACAGTCTGGGAATAGACTGTTTTAACACGAGCCATGAAATGGGAGAGCGAGGCACAGTCTGGGAATAGACTGTTTTAACCCGAGCCTTGAAAAAGGAGAGCGAGGCACAGTCTGGGTTTGGAAGGAATTTTAAAAAGAGAATGCCAGTCTTGCGATTCAAAAATCCTAGTGTATCTAGGATTTTTCTGTAAACACAAGTCTAGAAGTATGCTATAATCATCTCATGAAAAAAATAAGTGATTTAGGATTAACAGGTCGGAAATTAGTTGGAGAAGGTCTGATCTTAGTCTTCATCGGTCTTGGATTTTTAATTGCTGGTTGGCAATTTCCAGGACTGATTCTTCGATTTGTTCACGCAGGTTTATTCTTTTTAGCTTTATATGAATTAAGCATGATATTTTTCAGAAAGAAGAAGTCGAGTGAAAGTGTACTTGCCCTAGTGGGAAAAGCAGTATTATTTGGAATTTTGGCAAGTATTGATTTGGCTATTCAAATTCCTCTCTATTTTGCAGCTATTTTTATAGGGATTTACCAGCTTTTTACGGCAGTCATTAATTTCATTACTTTCTATCTATATAGAAAAGATGGGGTGCAGCCACGGATTCGTTTTTTGATTGACGGAGTTTGGCTATCCCTGTTAGGTATCGCCTCTCTCTTTGTATCAGGCACACAGCTAGTTGTTCAAACAATTGTCATCGGTGGGTATCTGGTCTTGTACGGACTAACTAATCTGCGTGATGGTTTCTTGTTTGAAGAGGCTATTGAGCAACAAAATCTTAAGCGCCATGTCCGTCTGCCCCTACCATTATTTTTAGCAGCTTTGATTCCTCGCATGACCCTGCAAAAAGTCAATGATTACTTGGCGGATAATAAGGGACAAACGGCTCAATCTATCTATAACCGCCACAAAGAAATTGCGGAGCTTCCAGCATTAGAAGTCTTTGTACACGTTGGAGAAGAAGGGTTCGGAGCAGTTGGGCATGTTGATTTGAGTTACAAAGGGCAGGTCTACGGTTTTGGTTCATACGATGTCCTGTCAGAGCGTTTGGGTGGTGCAATTGGTGACGGAGTTTTGTTTAAAGCTGAGCGTCAGGCCTACATTGATTTTTGTAACCAAGAAGGAATGACTATGTTGGGCTATCAATTAGCATTGAGTTCTGAGCAGGAAAAAGCGGTAGAAACGCGACTAGCTGAAATAGAAGGTTTACTGCTTCCATGGCAACCAGGTGCGGAAAAGGTCTCTAGAAGGCAAGACGGCCAGCCTATCGAAATGTATGCCTACCGCATGAAAGAGGCAATTGGGGCAGCACTTTTCAAATTTAAAAAATCAAAATTCAAAACCTACTTTGTCCTCTCAACCAACTGCGTCCTTTTGGCTGATTCAGTAATCGGTCAAGCAGGAACAGATGTCCTAGGCTTGCGCGGTTTCATTGCTCCAGGAACCTACCAATCTTACCTAGATCAAGAATATGAAAAACCACATAGTTTAGTAGTCGCAAAGAACATTTATTATCGAAAAGAGAAATCCTAGTCACTGACTGGGATTTTCTATTATTCCAGCCCTCCCTAGTCCACTAAAACATACGTTTCATGCTATAATAGAGACATGAAAAAAAATAAATTATTATTAATCGATGGCTCTTCGGTAGCCTTCCGTGCTTTCTTTGCACTTTATAATCAAATTGATCGTTTTAAGAGTCCGACAGGTCTTCACACCAATGCTATCTACGGCTTCAATCTCATGCTGGACCACATGATGAAGCGGATTGAACCGACTCATATCTTGGTGGCTTTTGATGCTGGAAAGACCACTTTCCGTACGGAGATGTATGCAGACTATAAGGCAGGTCGTGCCAAGACTCCAGACGAATTCCGTGAGCAGTTTCCTTTTATCCGTCAGATGTTGGATGCCATGGGAGTCAAGCATTACGAACTGGATCAGTATGAGGCAGATGACATTATCGGTACCTTGGACAAAATGGCAGAGCGGACAGACATTCCTTTCGATGTGACCATTGTTAGTGGTGATAAGGATTTGATCCAGCTGACTGATGAGAATACCGTAGTCGAAATTTCCAAGAAAGGCGTTGCCGAATTCGAAGAATTTACCCCAGCCTACCTCATGGAAAAAATGGGGATTACCCCTACTCAGTTTATTGACCTCAAGGCTCTAATGGGAGATAAGTCCGATAACATCCCTGGCGTGACCAAAATCGGTGAAAAAACAGGTCTAAAACTCCTGACAGAATTTGGTTCTTTGGATGGTATCTACGAAAACATTGATAGCATGAAGGCTTCTAAGATGAAGGAAAACCTGATTGCTGATAAGGAGAAGGCCTTCCTATCTCGTACACTTGCTACCATTGATACTCAGGCACCAATCGAAATTGGTCTGGATGACATTGTTTATCAAGGTCCTAAGGTGGATGAACTGGGACAATTTTATGATGACATGGGCTTCAAGCAATTAAGGGCTCAGTTAGGTACGACCAGCTCGCAAGAGGAAGCGGTACTCGATTTCCAAATCGTAACGGAAATCAGCCCCACTATGCTCAAACAAGACCAGTTTTTCTATTTTGAAATCTTGGGTGAAAATTATCACCGAGAGGATTTGGTTGGTTTAGCTTGGGGGGATAAGGAGAAAATCTATGTCGGAGGGCCTGAGCTACTTGATAGTCCAGTCTTGCGTGACTTTTTAGAAAACCAAACCATAAAAACCTATGACTTTAAGCGTGGAAAAGTTCTTCTAGACCGAAAAGAGATTACGCTACCTCTAGCTACTTTCGATAGCCGTCTAGCCAAATACTTGCTTTCCACCGTTGAGGACAACTCCCTAACAACCATTGCCAACCTCTATGGTCAGACCAGTCTTGTTCCAGATGAGGCAGTTTATGGCAAGGGGGCTAAGTTAGACTTGCCTGAACGCGAGGTCTTTTTCCCACACTTGGCACGTAAGGTTCAGGTTTTGATTGAGACAGAAGAGCCGATGCTGACCAAATTAGAAGAAAATCAGCAATTAGATCTTTTGTTTGACATGGAGTTGCCACTGGCAAATGTTTTAGCTAAGATGGAGATTGCTGGTATTAAGGTGGAAGCTGAGACTCTCAAAGCTATGCAATCTGAAAACGAAGTTTTGATTGACCAGTTGACCAAGGAAATCTATGAACTAGCTGGTCAGGAATTTAATATCAATTCGCCTAAGCAGCTTGGGACCATTCTCTTTGAAGATATGGGCCTACCGTTGGAATATACCAAGAAGACCAAGACAGGCTATTCAACAGCAGTGGATGTCTTAGAACGCTTAGCGCCAATTGCACCAGTTGTTTCAAAAATCTTGGAATACCGTCAGATTACCAAGCTTCAATCAACTTATGTAGTCGGCTTGCAGGATGCCATTTTAGAAGATGGTAAGATTCATACCCGCTATGTACAGGATTTGACCCAAACAGGTCGCCTATCTTCGACGGATCCTAACTTGCAAAATATTCCTGTTCGTCTAGAACAAGGGCGCTTGATTCGTAAGGCATTTGTGCCATCGCTTGAAAATAGTGTCCTTTTGGCATCGGACTATTCACAGATTGAATTGCGCGTCTTGGCTCATATTTCTCAGGACCAGCATTTGATTGAGGCCTTCCAGCAAGGTGCAGATATTCACACTTCGACAGCTATGCGGGTCTTCGGTATCGAAAAAGCTGAGGATGTGACACCAAATGACCGTCGGAATGCCAAGGCTGTAAACTTCGGTGTCGTCTATGGTATTTCAGATTTCGGTCTATCCAATAACTTGGGGATTACACGTAAGGAAGCTAAAGCCTATATCGATACCTATTTTGAACGCTTCCCAGGAATTAAGAATTACATGGAAACCATTGTTCGTGAGGCACGTGATAAGGGTTATGTAGAGACGATTTACAAACGCCGTCGTGAATTACCAGATATAAACTCTCGCAATTTCAATGTCCGTAATTTTGCGGAACGAACAGCCATCAACTCACCAATTCAAGGTTCGGCTGCAGATATTCTCAAAGTAGCCATGATTAATCTTGACAAGGCTTTGACTGAAGTAGGTCTTGCGACACGTATGTTATTGCAAGTACACGATGAGATTATTTTGGAAGTCCCAGTGGCAGAGCTAGAAACGGTAAAAGCTATGGTAAAAGAGACCATGGAATCGGCGATTAGCCTGTCTGTACCATTGATTGCGGATGAAAATGAGGGACCGACATGGTATGAAGCTAAGTAAGAAAGGAAGAGTATGAAAAAGATAGTTCTTTGTATTGGTCTATGTAGTCTTCTGCTCGCAGGTTGCGGAAAAACATCGCAGAAGGCAGAGAAAACACCAGCTTCCTCAGGAGAAGAGTTTTCAACCACTTTACCGATTTTACAAGAAAAGCAGGATACTATGAACGAACAGTTCAATGTTTTAGCAAATGCAGAGCTTGTAGCTGTTAATAGTACACCACCTGCTGACGAAACACAAAAAGGCCACAAGATTTATGCGGCCAATAATGGTGTTGCTGAAAAAGATGAAAATGGGAATATCAAGGAATATTTCCGTTATTATGATGTGCCATCTACTTGGACAATTAATGCAGAAAATACTCAGGATGAGACAGTCGCTGCAGTCTATGATGTTAAAGAAGGTTCCAGCAATTACATGGTCCAACTCTATAATATCAATGCTTTTAATCAGTCTCCATTGGAAGACGGTCGCAATATGACGCCGGAGGAATTAGAAGCACGGATGGTTGAAACAAATCATTCTTTCAGTGAAAAGACGGTTGTCACAATCAATGGTCAGGAATGGCAGGTTGGGCGACAGTTATTAACAGATCAAAAATTAGCTCGTCTGACTTTTTATCGGATGGAATCGACAGCTGCTTATGATGACTCCGTGGTTGTGGGTTCAATCTATTATTCCTTAGATCCAGGAACCGATAAAGATCGGACCAACCTTAAAAAGGTTATCGGGCAAGTTAAGGATGTCGTGTACCAAATTGCTAAAAAATAATTAAGGTAGACAAGCTATAATCAGTAACGAGTTATAGTCTTTTAGTTTACTTTTAGTAGTAGGCAACGAGCTGCAGGCTGTACTGGAGTACGGCAAAGCGAGTTAACGAAGTAATAAAAGAAAAACTAAATGACGATAAAACTGACAAGATTGTGTTATAGCACCTTTATTCATTAAACTTTTATTGATTCTAACATTTAATATACATTAAAGGAGGTCTCTATGTCTTATTCCTTCCAAAATCCTAGTCAGGACATTATCTTTGACTATTTGAAAAATGCTAAGACTATTGCGGTGGTCGGTTTGTCTAGTCGAGAAGAGACAGCAGCCTACCGCGTTTCCAAGCTCATGCAGGAAGCGGGCTATAAAATTATTCCAGTTAATCCCAAGGCTGCTGGTGGGACTATTTTAGGAGAATTAGTCTATAGTAGTCTAGCAGAGATTGACCAACCTATTGATATTGTAGATGTTTTCCGTAGAAGTGAATTTTTACCAGAGGTAGCACAGGAATTTATCCAGTCGAACGCCAAAGTTTTCTGGGCTCAACTTGGTTTAGAAAGTCAAGAAGCAGAAAAACTGTTGCGTCAGGCAGGTCGTAACGATATTGTCATGAATAAATGTATCAAGATTGAATATCTTGAAATGAAAGAACAATACGAATAAGTCGGGTATATTTATCCGACTTTTTTCATCGAAAAAGCAGCTCAATGAACCATTGAACTGCTGGATGACTCTAAGTGAGGAACGCTTAGAATTGGAACAAATTACTACACATGGCGTAAAAATAGAAAGGAAGAAATCTGCTCCAATACCAAGCAGGCTAAAATAGTCCTTTGTCGCTCCTCAGTCATAGTATAACACAATCCAAATGTTTGTACCAATTATTACTATATTTTTTTCTTAAATATCAACATAAAAAGCGTGTATAAAAATAAGAGCATATATCGCTCTTACTTTTATACGTAACTCATTTTCTTAGCCTGATCATCTAAAATTTCTTCATGGAAGTGCATTTGGGCAGCATAGTGATACGGCCATACATATAAACCAGCCAGGCCAAATGTAATAATGACAAGAAGGAACCAGCCAATGAAGGATAAATCAAGTGTAAAGCGTTTAAACTTGTAACCTTTCATCAACTTTCGGCTAGACCGAATGATTGAAAAGGCACTTGTATATTCTTCGCGTTCTAATTGTTCAAACAAGATATATTCTACCTGTGAGTAGGCATAGATTTGTGGAATATAAAGAGCCAACCCTAAAAGGATAAGTAGGATACCTCCCATAGCCATTAGCCCCAGTATGGCAAGGATTTCCATAGGAAGCGCATTAGGATCCAAGGTTTGACTGGATGCAGCTATAATTGTAATCATCGTTCCAGCACCGATAAGTAGACCGATGCCAAGGTAAAACAGGAGTCCCCAAAGGAAGAGCAAGAAACTTTTTAAAATGTAGGTTCGAAAGATTTTCCAGAAATCTTTATGATTGAAAATCATCAGTGCATCTTTAAATGATGTGGAAGTTTTTACCCCTTTGATAAGATGAAATATAGTGCATATAATGGATAAGTGCAATAGTCCTAATAGCAATCCGTAAAATATTGGAAACAAGGAGGTAGAAATAAAGTAGCTAGGACTAGCAAGTTCCTCAGCCGACACTCCAGCAAGGCTATTGCGAGAGAAAGAAATTAACTGAACGATAACAGAAATAGTGACGGGGATGACGGCCACTTGATAGATACCAGGTGTCTCGTTTAGTGTTTGGCGAGCCCGCTCACGTATATTAGAAATTGTAAACATCTACATAACCTCCTTACCCAACATTGTAACATAATTCTAGATGACAAGCTAGGCTTTTTTTGATAGACTGGAAGGTGCTGTGGTAATTGGTCAGTTTGTTGTGATGTGCCTATCTATTTACTACTAAATAAGTAGAAGACAAGGTAAATATCGCTGAAATAAGCGAGAACATTTAAGACATTCTGATGGATTAGACCATGCAAGATTAAGAAACTGTATTCACAGTAAAGTGCTTTTATGTATGATATGAAAGAGCTGAACTGTGAATCCAGAACTAATATCCTAGGACTGTTTTTCCTAGCGGGAGGTAAATAAAACATGACAGATGTTCCAATCAAGTATCGCTTGATTAAGAAAGAAAAGCACACAGGTGCACGTTTGGGCGAAATCATTACCCCACACGGGACCTTTCCAACCCCCATGTTTATGCCAGTTGGAACTCAGGCAACGGTAAAAACCATGTCGCCTGAAGAATTGAAGGCGATGGGTTCAGGAATTATTCTATCCAATACCTATCATTTGTGGCTTCGTCCAGGTGACGAATTGGTGGCGCGTGCAGGTGGTTTGCACAAGTTTATGAATTGGGATCAACCGATTCTGACTGACTCTGGTGGTTTCCAGGTTTATTCTTTGGCGGATAGTCGCAATATCTCAGAAGAAGGTGTGACCTTCAAAAACCATCTCAATGGTAGTAAGATGTTCCTATCACCTGAGAAAGCTATTTCCATTCAGAACAATCTTGGCTCTGACATTATGATGAGCTTTGATGAGTGTCCGCAGTTCTACCAGCCTTATGACTATGTAAAAAAATCCATCGAAAGAACAAGTCGTTGGGCAGAACGTGGTCTCAAGGCTCACCGCCGTCCGCATGACCAAGGCTTATTTGGTATTGTACAAGGTGCTGGTTTTGAAGATCTCCGTCGCCAATCAGCCCATGATTTGGTTAGCATGGATTTTCCAGGTTACTCTATTGGAGGATTGGCTGTTGGTGAAACACACGCTGAAATGAATGCTGTACTGGACTTCACGACCCCTCTTTTACCAGAGAATAAACCACGCTACCTCATGGGTGTTGGAGCACCAGATAGCTTGATTGATGGCGTAATTCGTGGGGTTGATATGTTTGACTGTGTATTACCAACACGTATTGCGCGTAATGGAACCTGTATGACCAGTCGTGGACGTCTTGTAGTGAAAAATGCTCAGTTCGCTGAGGACTTTACACCGTTAGATCCAGAGTGCGATTGCTACACATGTAAAAACTATACACGTGCGTATCTCCGCCATTTACTTAAGGCCGACGAGACATTTGGTATTCGTTTGACAAGTTATCACAATCTCTACTTCTTGATTAATTTGATGAAGAATGTCCGTCAAGCAATCATGGATGACAACCTTTTGGAATTCCGTCAAGACTTTATGGAAAAATACGGTTACGGTAAAAACGGACGTAATTTTTAATGCTATTAGACTCCCTACTATTTTGTAGGGAGTTTGTTTTATTCAATGGATGATTTCTATCTGTTTTTTGTGTAAACAATGATGTTCGGATTTTATATAACCACAGTCTAGTTTTAACAAAAATAAAAACGGTTGTAGAAAGAAGGGTGAATACTTAAAGAAAAGCTATGTTTTGACTATTTACCCTATCGTATTGATTATATATTCAAAAATAGCAGAAAAATTTAATTTTTTATTAATAAATATTGTTTTATCTACAAGGAAGAGTATGGAGATGGTATAAATAAAAAACGAATAAAAATCAAGTTGAAAAGATTTAAAGTTCGATAAAACAGCGATTACTATGCTGTATTTGTAGAAAAAACGTAATGAAACGATATAAGGTTGAGCCAGTTACATTGACGGAATTAGACAGAAGAGATATAATCGGAATTCAGGCATTCGGTTTGAGTTGGAGTGCCAAAAAATTTAGAGGAGATTACATAGAACATATGTTTAGAGATCAATCAAAGAAGATGATCAAGAAACAGGAGTATTTCTCATTGCGCAAATTTAAGCGTGGATTAGCTTCTGTTACTGTCGGTGCATCATTATTCATGGCTGGTGTAGCGACAGAAACGCTTGTCGTACAGAAAACAGCAGTTGTATATGCAGATGTGGCAGACTATGCTATAAATTCAACATGGGAATTGAGTGATAAAATAACAAGTGGTCTTCAAACACCGCGAGATGCAGATTTGGCATTTTCAAGTGCAACAGCGACGGTTGTTAAGAAAGACGGCTCAAATGTAGCAGTTCATGTTGCAATTACTCCAACAAATACAGACCAAACAGGTAGTGTATATGTAATGCAAGGAAACAATCAAGGAGTCTATAGCGCCACTGCTAATATGTTTGCAGGAGAGACGGCACCGGCTACTATGCCTGCCTTAGCTGTAATGGTTCAGACACCAATATCTAAAGCTCCTGAGCGAAGCCAAGAGCTAATTGATAAACTTAACTTTAATGGTAAAGTTGACCAGGGATTTTTAACGATTACATTCAGTGAAGCTGTAACAAATCCGATAATTGATATCTCTGGCTTAGGTGGGTTAGGTCAGGCTAATTCAACAACATATGCTCGTGGTTCATTTAACTCAACGGATCTTGAATTATTGACCGAGGGAGTAAGTTTAGAGGCAGCAAGTTCAGGAACAAACCTGGCGATTACTCCTACTAAGATAACAGTTGTCGATCGCAATACGTATAATCATTCTGTTGTTACCGAGAATCAACACACTGGTTCAGGAAATACACAATCACCACGTCTTGCACCGGCAGGAGCAGGTTCAATCCGAGTTATTGGAACGACAAAAGAGGTAAAATTTAAACTTACTCATGTGTCTACTCCATTTTCTTCATTTTCGAAAGATGCCTATAACACAGGGGATGCTTATTTTGTAAATAATAATAACTATCTAGCTGATGGTATCAATGGCTATAATAAGTTTTGGAATGAAACATATGAGACTGCTGGAAGGACAGCAAATAACGATCAGTTCAGACTCTCAGTTCGTTTGAGCAATACTAAGTACGGTTCAGTAGTTGTTAACTATGTTGATACTGAAGGTAACGTAATCGGAACTGAGTACAAAGATACAACTGACCAAGTTGTTGGAACTGAGTACAATACTGCAGTTGATACAGGAACAGTTGCATCAGATGCTACAACTGAGCGTCCAGCAGTGATTACCAAAGATGGTAAGACATACAAGTTGGTTGCTAAAGATACAACTGCAACAGTTGGTACGGTAAAAGCTGACGGTAGCTTGGCAGCAAATGGTACAAACTTTAACTTCGGTACAGATGCACCAACAGGTACAGTTGCTGAAGGTACTAAATCAATCACTTACGTATATGAAGAAGTGAAAGGTTCAGTTATCGTTGATTACGTTGATACAGACGGAAACAAGATTGGTACACAGTTTGTTGATACTGCCAATGTAGCACCTGGTACTGCTTACAATACAGCAAATGATACAGGTACAAAAGCTTCAACAGACACTTCAGAGCGTCCATCTGTGATTACTAAAGATGGTAAGACTTACAAATTAGTCCCTGCTGGTGACTACACTGTCGGTACAGTTGGAGCTGATGGAAACTTGACAGTAACAACTAAAGATTTGGGAACAGATGCAGTTTCAGGCGAGGTTGCTGAAGGTACGAAGAAAGTTACTTACGTATACCAAGAAGTGAAAACTGGATCAGTTGTAGTTGATTACGTTGACACAGAAGGTAATGTTCTTCAGAAACAATACGTTGATTCACCAGAAGGTACTGCTGTAGGTACAGCATATAACGCAGAACAAATCACAGGTACAACTAAAAAACCAGCAGTTATCGAAAAAGACGGAAAAACATATGAACTCGTTCCAGCAGGTACTTATACAGTTGGTACAGTTGGTGAAGACAATAACCTTACTGCAACAACGACAACATTTGGTGTTGCTCCAGTAACAGGTGAAGTTGTTGAAGGTGTAACAAAAATCACTTACGTCTACAAAGAAAAAGTTGAAACACCAGTTGTTAAGACAGGTTCAGTAGTAGCTCGTTACGTTATCGAAGGTACAGAAACTGAAATCGCAGACGATAAGACAGTTAAACCAACTGACACACCAGTCGATGAGCCATATGGTGACACACCTCCAGCAACAATCGAAAAAGATGGTAAGACCTACGAACTTGTTCGTACACGTACAAATGAAGGTGATGCTCCAAGCAACGGTACAGTTGTAGAAGGTGAACAAACTATCACATACGAGTACAAAGAGAAAGTTGAAACACCAGTTGTTAAGACAGGTTCAGTCGTAGCTCGTTACGTTATCGAGGGTACAGAAACTGAAATCGCAGACGATAAGACAGTTAAACCAACTGACACACCAGTCGATGAGCCATATGGTGACACACCTCCAGCAACAATCGAAAAAGATGGTAAGACCTACGAACTTGTTCGTACACGTACAAATGAAGGTGATGCTCCAAGCAACGGTACAGTTGTAGAAGGTGAACAAACTATCACATACGAGTACAAAGAGAAAGTTGAAACACCAGTTGTTAAGACAGGTTCAGTCGTAGCTCGTTACGTTATCGAGGGTACAGAAACTGAAATCGCAGACGATAAGACGGTTAAACCAACCGATACACCAGTCGATGAGCCATACGGTGATACTCCACCAGCTACTATCACAAAAGATGGTAAGACTTACGAGCTTGTTCGTACACGTACAAATGAAGGTGACGCCCCAGAAAACGGTGTTGTTAAAGAAGGCGAACAAACCATCACATACGAGTACAAAGAAAAAGTTGAAACGCCAGTCGTTAAGACAGGTTCAGTCGTAGCTCGTTACGTTATCGAAGGTACAGAAACTGAAATCGCAGACGATAAGACAGTTAAACCAACCGATACCCCAGTCGATGAAGTTTATGGTGACACACCTCCAACTACAATCGAAAAAGATGGTAAGACCTACGAACTTGTTCGTACACGTACAAATGAAGGTGATGCCCCAAGCAACGGTACAGTTGTAGAAGGTGAACAAACTATCACATACGAGTACAAAGAAAAAGAAGAAACACCAGTCGTTAAGACAGGTTCAGTAGTAGCTCGTTATGTTATCGAAGGTACAGAAACTGAAATCGCAGATGATAAGACAGTTAAACCAACCGATACGCCAGTAGATGAGCCATACGGTGACACACCTCCAACTACAATTTCATTTGGTGGTAAGACTTATACACTTGTACGCACTCGTACAAATGAAGGCGATGCCTCAAGCAACGGTACAGTTGTAGAAGGCGAACAAACTATCACTTACGAGTACAAAGAAGTTGTTGATACACCAGATCCAGTTGAGAAGAAAACAGGTAGCGTCCTTGTTCGTCACATTACTGATAAAGGTGAGGTTCTTGCAGATACAACTGATGTCGTTCGTGATGGTGAAGTAGGTTCAACCTATGAAACAACAGTTGGTAACTTCGAAGGCTATACATTTGTTAAAGTTGATGAAACAGGTGCAACACCAACAGGTGAAGTTGAAGAAGGTGAGAAGACTGTAGTTTACATCTACACTAAAGTTGAAGCACCAGTTGCTAAGACAGGTAGCGTCCTTGTTCGTCACATCACTGATAAAGGTGAGGTTCTTGCAGATACAACTGATGTCGTTTGTGATGGTGAAGTAGGTTCAACCTATGAAACAACAGTTGGTAACTTCGAAGGCTACACATTTGTTAAAGTTGATGAAACAGGCGCAACACCAACAGGTGAAGTTGAAGAAGGTGAGAAGACTGTAGTTTACATCTATACTAAAGTTGAAACACCAGTTGTTAAGACAGGTTCAGTAGTAGCTCGTTACGTTATCGAAGGAACAGAAACTGAAATCGCAGACGATAAGACAGTTAAACCAACCGATACACCGGTCGATGAGCCATACGGTGACACCCCACCAGCTA